>JAQICX010000081.1 GCA_027858345.1 Kiritimatiellia bacterium
CTACAGAAGCCATTTGCAATCAACCTTTTAGCTTTGGTTGCAGCATCCGCAACTGTAGGGTCGGGGTCCGTGACCCCGCCAAAAAGGGTGTTCAACCGAAAAATCAAGGAAACAAGAGTCAGAATTGTTTTTTAACTTGTATTTTTGGCTAATAACCTATATAATAATAAAAGTTTTTTTGAGAAAATAATGTAGATTTTTAATAATAATATAATAGGAATTCTTTAAACATGAAAAAAATAAAATTAATTTTTACGTTAATTACACTAAGCATATTGACGTTGGGCACTGCAGCACAGGCTCTTGACACACAAGCGCTAGCTATTGGTGCGAGATACCACACAGAAGTTGCTAACTTTGGCGGAGTTCCATTTGATGACAATGACTGGTCGTATATATTGGGATATGAGCTTAGATCTTCAGCATCTTACTGGCAGGTTGGTGCAATGTGGGCTCCTGAAGCATCTTTGGATCCAGATATTGATGATGTAATCACACCTTTTTTGAATCTTATGTTTTATGACAAATATGTAGAAGCTGGATTTGGTATTTTTGATCCATACATTCTGCGAGATGAAGGCAAGGATGAATGGGGTGATTTCTCATATCAATTCATTCTAGGCATATTTATTCCTATGGGAAAATGCAACTTGAAAGTTGATGCTTATATGCCTATATACGACTGGGATGTGTTTTCTGACTTCAAGTTTGACAACATCGAATACGCTGTTTGGTTAAACTTCACTTTTTAAAAATTTTGCGTAGATAATACCAAACAAAAAATTTAAAACGCAACCAGAGAGGTGCTTTAACGGTTTTCAAAGGTTTTCCTTTGTAACCTTTTTTCATATATTCTCTATCGTAAATACTCATTTAAATTAACTCTTTAACAAAACATTAAACTTATGAAAAGAAATTGGTCAAAATTTTTCACACAATACACAGTACTACTTGTGGTTGGAACTTTAGTAATAAGCGGTTCACTACTGTATATCGACAACAAAGACAAACTTACATCAAAACCTGCTAAATTGCAAGAGCCAAAAACAATCACCATCAAAAAAACATATAAAGACGACAAGCTTGTAAATGAATATAATGATGAGGATTATAATTTTGAAGAACAAAGCAATGATGAACAGTACAAGTCTGACGAACAGTACAAGTATACTGAGACATCTTATGATGATGCAACAACAAAAAAAGATGATTCACAACCTGCAAACCAGTTATCTGTTAAAACATATCAGAAAACTACAACCACAAAAGACAGTACGAACCAGAAACGTGGTCTTAATGGACGCAACCCATATGCAATTGAATATGCTAATGCTATAAAAAAATATATAAAACTGGCTGCTAGAGCTGAAGAGCTAAAAGCAAAAAAGAAAACTGCAAGTGCTGACGACAGATACGATATTGATAATGAACTTAGACAAATGAAACCAATGCAGATAAACTTGGAAAGCAAACTTAAAAGTGCTCAAAAAAAATATAGAGCATGGGAAAGCAGTCACTAACAGCAATTGCTGAATGATAAACAATTTCAAAAAGTTGCGGTGTTCAATTAAAATTTAAAAAAAATAAAGAATAGATATGCAACAAAGTGATTTAGAGAAAACATTAGAAAGTTTATACAAGCGTCAAACTTTTGGCATTAAACCTGGATTAGGCATTGAGACCAGATTGCTTGAAAGGCTTGCTAATCCACAAACCAACTATCCTGTAATACATATTGCTGGAACAAATGGAAAAGGTTCCACGGCTGCAATGCTTGAGAGTGCGTTGCGTAATGTTGGAATAAAAACAGGACTTTATACATCGCCACATCTTGTCAATTTTAGTGAACGGATAAAGTGCAATGGTGAATGCATTAATGACAACGAACTGTGCGAGTTAATTAAACTCATTGACAAAAGTGACTTGGAAGAAGCAACATTTTTTGAATTTACGACAGCAATGGCATTTAAGTTTTTTGAACAAAAGAGTGTTCAAATTGCTATTGTTGAAACAGGGCTTGGGGGACGATTGGATGCCACAAATGTTGTATTACCAATTCTGTCAATAATAACAAATATCTCTCTAGACCACTCAACTTATCTTGGCAACACTATTGCTGAGGTTGCTGGAGAAAAGGCAGGAATAATCAAGAATAATGTTCCAGTGATTATTGCAAAGATGCCGGAAGAGGCTGAAAATACTATTAAAAGAATTGCAAAGGAAAGAAAATCACAACTGATTAAGGCTGAAGCAAATGTTTCGATATCAATAAGTGAAAAAACCATTAATCACATAAAGGTAAATGCCTCAACACAAGATACAAATTATGGAAAAATCACAATTCCTTTTGGAGCAGATTATCAAGTAGAGAATTTGGCAACTGTTTTGACAGCATTGGAATATGTGTTCAACACTCTGAATATTGAGTTACCGACAAAGCCTTTAAAAGAGGGTATTGAAAAAACAAAATGGTTTGGGCGATTTCAAGTTCTTGAAGAGAATCCAATAGTTGTTATTGATGGAGCTCATAATGTTGACGCGGCAAACCGCCTGGTCAATACACTTAAAGAATTTAGCAATGAGAAAAATATAATATATATTGTGGGCATGTGCGATGACAAAAACAATTATAACTTTTTAGAGCAGCTTGCAGGAAGTGCAAAAAAAGTACTACTTGTTGAGCTGAACAACCCCAGAACTGCTACAAGAGAAAAACTAGAGGACATTTGCAGAATGTTAAATATAAAAACTGCTAAAACAACTTTTGAAAATGGATTAACCGAAGCCAAAGAAATGGCGCGTGAAGATAATAATATTATATGTATAACTGGTTCATTGTTCCTGGCACAAGAATTTCTAAAGCAATAAAACCTAGAGAGATTAAATGTTCGATACAACTGAAATTAAAAACTTTTTAAAGACCTTATCACCTAAGGAACGAATTATAGTCAATATAATTGCGTTTATTGGCGAGGGATTAACCCAAACCAAAGCAATTACTTTTGTCTCGTATCTTGGTTTAGGACTAAAACTCAAAAGTGTTGAGTACAATAATGTTATTGAACTTCTCAAAGAGAGGAATCTAATTGATGTATATAGCTCGGGTGGAAAAAAATATAACATAATTAATCTGCAATATGGACATTACATTCTTTCTGAACTTGCAAAGAATCCACGCGAATTCAAAAGGTTCATGAATGTCATGAGAGACCTATATCCGCCAAAATCAACTTGGGGATATTTCAACAACGACTTCATTCAAGTGTTAGCAAGGGAAGTTAAGATTCACCTCTACAGTGACAACATGCAGGAAGCAAGAAAAATTTATCAATATTACAAGGACATTCAAAGTAAAAACAATCATTATGAAATGTTCAACTACTTTTTCCGAATATTGATGAATGACACTGGTGGCGACATGCTGTGTTCTTTTAACTCAAGCTTCATCAAGAAGTGTATTGAAGAATTCTTTACAAATCAAGATGTATTACCTGAACATTACCTCTGCATTGACAACTCAACAATTAAATATCTCGGCAAGCAGTTTGATATCGATGACCAGTATATATACAAATTGCTTGCACACAAACTCTTTGCAGGTCTTATCGATGATGTGAATGATCTTGAAAAATACATAAAGACAGACGAATATAAAAATTATACACATGCAATTAAGGCTTTCTTAATAGACGGCAAATGGAATGATGTTATTAAATATCACGAGAAAGCATTACGGTCACAAGAGGACAATAAAAAGAAAAAACAGTTTGACCCAATTGGAGATTCAATATACATTTTTACGATTATGGCAACCCAACAACATATTGCTATGCCTAAAATCGATGCCTATGAAAAATCACTTAAGCAATACCGTAAACCTGTGTGGGAAATTCTTCTTGAAAAACATATTACATCGGTGCAGATTGACAAATATGACATGAGAAGAGCTGCGATTGCTAGAAATAGCAGTATAACAGACGAATTGCTGTCTGGGATTGTGTTAACATGGTGCTTTAAAGATGAAGATGAACTATCTCGAACCATTTCGCCATTATTGGAGAATCTCGAGAGCCAAAACTTCAAAATGTGTACATGGAATATAATGGTTGCGGTTGAAAACTACACAAACATCAAATTTAAACATGAAAACATCAAGTTCGTTACACCTCTTCACAAAATGCTTAAAAAGCAGGAAGACTGGGAAATCGCACTCGATAAACTAAATTCAATTTCATATATCCATAAGCAAACGATGGCTGCTGCGGAAGAACGCCTTATATGGAAGTTCACTATGGAAAACCAAATTCTTACAGATATTAATCCTGTTATTCAGAAAAGGAACAAGGCAGGAAAATGGTCAAAGGGACGTGTTGCTGCTCTCAAAAGAGTTGCAAATCTTGAATTTAAGTTCCTAACAGAGCAGGATAAGAGAATTGCCAACTACATTAACAAAGAACGTGTTGGTTACAACTATCAAGATGAATACTTTTTAAACATCGAAAAATCTATACATGAATTTGCCGAGCATCCACTACTGTTTTTAGATGACTCAATCAGCTCACACATAGAGCTAATTGAAGGCAAGTTGGAAATAACAATATTACAAAATAATGAAGAGTATGAAATGCTCATTAATGTTCCATCTGTAATATGCAGCATTAACACCCCGCCTGTATATAAAGAGTCCCCTACCCGATTGCGATTCTTAAAACTGACGGAAACAGATAAACGTATCCTACAAACATTTGAGAATACAAACACAATAAATATTCCAAGTGAAGCAAAAAAAAATCTGCAAAAAACAATATCAACTATTGCTGATAAAATAGTTGTTCATTCTGAGTCAGACATACATGTGGAAGATGATCATAGCATCGATTCCCAAAATGTCAAATCAGACTCAAACATAGTCATTCAAATCAATCCGCTTAATGATGGATTCAAACTTAGCATAGGCGTCAAGCCATTTACAACATTTGGTATGCTACAACCAATTGGAAAAGGTATTAAAACCCTTTTTGAAACATATCAGGACAAAAGATATGTAACAAAAAGAGACTTTAATGAGGAAAACAGTAGATTTGAGAATCTTGTCAATGAAATTCCTGAATTGGACGAAGCAATCAGTTCTGGTGTTGTATACTTTGAAAGTCCTGAAGAATGCCTATATATCTTGGAGATACTTGAGCCGGCTGTATCAAACGAACTCATTACAATTGAATGGCCTGATGGTGGAGCAATAAAAGTTTCTTCCGCATCAAACACAAATAATTTCAAGCTGAAGGTTGATAAGAAAAAAGATTGGTTTGCAATTAAAGGTGAATACCAGATTTCTGAAGACAAAGTCATAGGATTTAAAGAACTACTTGAAAAGTTAGAAAATCAATCTCTTAACTACATAAAGATATCAGAAAATGATTTCATCAAAATCACAGATGATTTCAGAAAGAAAATAAATACTTTAAACACACTGATTGACACAACAAAGTCTGGTGACAGCAGAATTCATAAACTTGCCATATCAAACTTTGCCTCAATATTTGAGAATAATGAAGAAATCATATATTGCAAAGAGTGGAATGATGCAATTAGTAAGATTGATACGCTAATTGATTTCAAACCGGAAGTTCCCTCAACATTCCAAGGAGAACTAAGAAACTATCAGCACGATGGCTATAAATGGCTATCAACTCTCGCTGAATGGGGCGTTGGTGCATGTCTTGCTGATGATATGGGCTTAGGCAAAACAATTCAGGCACTTGCTTTGCTGCTAAACAAGGCGACAAAAGGTCCATCAATTGTTGTGGCACCTGCATCTGTTACATCAAACTGGTACAATGAAGCAAAACGTTTTACTCCAACCCTAAACCCAATACAACTTAGGGAATTTGACCGAGACCAAATCATAAATCTCAAAGAGCATGACCTCCTGATAACATCATACGGGTTGCTTAACACAACAATTGCTGAAATATCAAAAGTTGAATGGAATGTACTTGTCTTTGACGAAGCACAGGCTCTTAAAAACATCGGAACAAAACGTTCTAAAGTTGCTCGACAAGTTCACTCTGATTTCAGATTGCTGACAACGGGAACACCTCTTGAAAATAACTTAGGTGAACTATGGAATCTATTCGACATCATAAACCCAGGACTACTGGGTTCTGCAAAAATGTTTAAATCAAAATTTATGGCTCCTATCGAAAAAGATGGTAGCAATGTTGTACAAAGAACTTTAAGAGAACTAATATCTCCCTTTATCCTAAGAAGACTTAAAACAAATGTATTGGATGAACTGCCTGATAAAACTGAGATTACTTTAACAGTTGAGATGAATGAAGCAGAACGTTCGTTCTATGAAACTCTAAGACGAAGAGCAATTGACAGAACAAGTCAAATTCTTGAATCTGAAGAAAAAAATGGTTCCAAGCATCTTAAAGTTCTTGCTGAAATAACAAAACTTAGACAACTATGCTGTAACCCTTTGCTACTTGACGAGAACACCAAAATTGCAAGTTCAAAGCTTGAACAGTTCAAGCTACTTGTTCACGAACTAAAAGATAACAACCATAAGGCACTTGTGTTTTCTCAATTTGTATCTCATCTTAAGATTATTAGAGCATATCTCGACAAAGAAAACATCAGCTATCAATATCTGGATGGCTCAACTCCAATGAAAAAACGTGAACAAGCCGTGAAAGAATTTCAGGCTGGCAGCAGTGACTTCTTTCTTATCAGTCTAAAAGCTGGTGGAACAGGATTGAACCTGACCGCTGCAGACTATGTTATACACATGGATCCTTGGTGGAATCCTGCTGTGGAAAATCAGGCGTCTGACCGAGCACATAGAATTGGACAAAAGCGCCCTGTTACCGTTTATAGAATTATTGTCAAAAACTCAATCGAAGAGAAGATTATTGAGCTACATGAATTCAAAACAGAACTTGCAAATTCCCTTCTGCAAGATACTGATAAAACTGCGAAGATGAACATCAACGACCTCGTAAGAATCATCAAAGAGCAATGAGCTGGCAGAGGCTGGCTTCGCCAGCAGGTTAAGATTAAGGTAAAGGTTAAGAGCTGGCATTTTGGGTTGGGTCACCTCGGGGCTTGCCCCCGTGGAACCATGATTGGCGGTAACGCCCTATATAGGGTTTCCTGTTTAATGTGAGATTGCGTAAAATCTTGATTTAAAGCATTTTCGCCTTTAGCCAGCTAAAGGTAACATGCTGCAAAGCAAGAGTTTGCGCAATGTCGCATTACAAATTCATAAACTGCATCACTTTATATAAAAGTTCATCTGCAAGCTTTTTAGGCAAAACACACTAAAACCCTTGCACTTCAAGCGTTGTTAGTATAGCATAATACCTTGTTAAAAAGCAGATTATGAATTGAACAGGATGCCCTATAAATAACAAAGAGCAAAGCTCTTTACCTGCTCACAGCAGTGTCTTAGCTGAAAGCTAAAAACTAATAACTTTCGCCCTCTTCCAATTAACAATAAATCCCGCCGGGAGGCATTCCTCAATTCGTAATTCTTAATTATTAATTCGTAATTGATTTCGCCCTGTCTAACTGTCTAACCAATAACAGTCTAACTTATCCCCCGTCTAACTGACTTTTAAACGCCTGAGATTTCATCTTCATCGTCATTCTTTACTGGAGGAATAACTTCAGGTTCAACAACTTCCTCTTCAACAGTTTCTTCTTTTTTTGCTTTATTTTCAGTTTCAGCTCTATCTGCAGCAGCTTCAAACGCTTCGGCTTCGGCTTCTTCATCCTTTTCTTCTACAAGAACATCGCCGTCAACACTTGCTGTCAACATTTTGTATGCCTTATAATAGATAGCCAGTGCCAAAGGCAGCATAAAGACCATAACAGCAATACCAAGAACAAACATACGCCAATCACCATGTTCCTTACCATTAAGAATCAAACCACTTCCAGCAATAAGTTTTGTAAGAACAAGAATAATAGCAGAGCCCAAAAGATCTTTCTTTACAAGATTAAAACTGCTTTTAGCTGCTTCTATAACATTCATATCTTCTTCATAGATAAAGAAGAAACTATACATCAAACAAATTCCCATTGCTAACGCAACAATTACACCAAGTATCCCCGTATAACTTGTTTTCAAACCTATTAAATTACCAACAGCAACAATGGCCAAAAACACGACAGCAACTGACAAGTAAATTACTAATGTCTGTAGAAAATATTTAAACCCTTTAAACACGCATGGAATACCATTCTCTACCTTTTCACCTTTATCAAATGCTGCAATCAACATAAGCATACCTACAATCACTGCACCAGCAAAAAGCATGCCTGATACAATCATAAGATATACAGAAATCAAACTTGCAAGAACCAGTTTTTTGTAATTTGCTGTATATAACCTTGCACCATCTTCCAAACACTGAGTTATTTTTATCCTCATCTCATTCTCCTGTTGTTAGAGCACAGTACACAGTGTACAGTGCATATTTAAAAGTCCATAGGGCTTTGCCCTATGCTATGATATCCTGAGCTTACAGCCCTTGCTTATACAAATCAACACCAGTCCGCAAAAACTCCTCCCACTTTTAGGGGAGGTCACCTCGCCTGCGAGGTGGGAGGGGTATTCATTCAAAATGACCACTTCGCTTTGCTCGTTGCTTTAGGCCACACGACCAGCGGGAGTGAGGCTGGAGCCTGCGACAGCAATGAAGCGAAGCGTAATGGCCTACCTAAAGATGTTCTCACGTTGGTCGAATTGATGTTGAACGTTCTAACTATAATAAATACCTGCGGAGCTATTTCCAACCTCAACCTTAACCTTAATCTTAATCTGCTGGCTTTGCCAGCATCATCCGATCCACCCACCACCAAGCAATTCATTACCCCTATAGAAAGCAGCAGCCTGACCTGGAGCAATTGCAAACTGTGGTTCATCAAAACAGACCATCCCCTCATCCACACTTATAAAATCTATTTTTGCCTTACTTGGTTTATGCCTATATCTAACCTGCACATCACAAAAAAATGGTTCTTCTACAGAAGGCATTTCACCCAACCATGAAATACTAATAACTTTTGCCGAATTTGACAAGGTATTTTTTCTTTCACCTAAATATATATCGTTGGTAACAGCATCAATCTTAGTTACATAAACTGGTTTTCCAAGTGCAACACCAAGTCCTTTGCGTTGCCCAACAGTATAAGAATGTATGCCATTATGCTTTGAAACAAGTTTGCCATTCTCATCATAAAAATTTCCGGCAAGACATTTTGTATCAATATGTTCTTCCAAATAAGAAACATAGTCATCATCCTCAATGAAACAAATTTCCTGACTTTCTCCTCGCTGAACATACTTCAATCCGCTCTCAAGAAGTTTAGCCTTAACATCTTTCTTGCACATTCCGCCTAATGGAAAAACTGCCCTGCGAAGATGTTCTTGAGTAAGTCTACATAGAAAATATGATTGATCTTTGGTTACATCAACACCTTTATACAGATGAAACAAACCATCTGTTTCCTGTTTAACATTAACATAATGCCCGGTAGCAATTTGTTCGGCTCCCAACTCCATTGCCTTGTCAAACAAAGCACCAAACTTGATTGAAGGATTACATACCACACATGGTGAAGGTGTTCTCCCATTCCGATACTCATTTTCGAAATATTTGATAACAGACTTCTTAAAGCTATCTCGAAGGTCTACGGCATAGAAAGGAATATCAAGTTGCTCTGCAACCATTCGGGCATCATCTACAGCCTGTTGACCGGCTTTGCCAATGGATACATCTGACATTATGCCTGTTAGCCCAATAAGCTCATAGCCCTGTTCCTTCAAAAGAACGGCAGTGTAAGAACTGTCAATCCCCCCACTTAATCCAACTGCAATTTTCTTCATATTACTAAAATCTCCAAATGACGTACTTAGTTTCTAGTTGAATCGTTGGTTAGTTAAATAGTTTACCAACTAACAACTCTTTTATGCGTCATTTTTTTTAATGGGACAGATGAGACCAATGTGACTGATGTGTTTGCAATTCAAAAGCACCAGTAGAGCCAATCCAGCAACTGTAGCTCCGACGTTGACCGCCAACATAATAACAACATGAGCGACAGCGAATTCCGCCAACTAACCACTAACAGCTATCTTCCTATTCCTCAATTCATAATTCTTAATTATTAATTCGTAATTGATCTAACCCTCTTCAAATTATCAACCACGTCATTAGGAACATTTAAATTTCCAAAGCCAACCCCCAAATGAAGAATATCATTACCTTCACCATGGAAATCAGAGCCACCAGTTGCAACCAAATCAAGCTTGTCAACAATTCGCAGATAATCCCTGATATGCTTAGCCTTATGCTCAGAGTAATAAACCTCCATGCCAAGCAAACCTATATCCTTCAAGGAACTAATAAAGTCATACAATTTGTTATAACCTAGACCAAGTGTTATTGGATGAGCCAAAACAGGAATACCACCAGCCTCTCTAATCAGCCTAATACTATCCTCTGCCTTAAGCCTGAAACGCTCAACATAAGCCGGCTTACCTTTACCCAAATAATTATCAAATGCTCGTTGTTTCTGACCAACAATTTTTCTTGCCATCAAAGCATATGCAAAATGAAGCCTACCAACCACATCTTCTCCTGCAAAAGCAGAAACTTCATCATAGGTAATATCAAAGCCAAGATTATTGAGTCTCTTAATTATCTTAAGATTTCGGGACGTTCTACCATCCCTAACTTCTTCCAGAGCATCTTGCAACGCCCTGTTTTCAATGTCAATATAGTATCCCAACATGTGAATATGCATATTTGAAGCTTCATCAGGTGGTGAAACACTAAGTTCTACGCCTGGTATCGCCTCAACATCTTTGTCAACAAGAGCATCTGAGAAACGTTTAACGCCTGCAGTTGTATCATGATCTGTTAATGAAGCAGCCTTTAAACCAATTTTGTCAATCTTGTCAGCAAGCTCCGCTGGAGTAAATTTGCCATCTGAAAAGGTTGAATGAAAGTGTAAATCAATCATAAATTAGTTTCGATTCAACTTGCCGAGAAGACGCAATATTGAAATGTATAGCCAAACCAATGTTATCATCAATGAAAAAGCTCCATACCACTCCATATATTTTGGAGCGTTTCTATTGGACATCTGTTCAATAAAGAAAAAATCAACAACCAGATTCAACGATGCAATACCAACGACAAGAACACTAAAGCCAATACCCATAATCCCATTACCAAAGAGGCTAATGGGAACTCCAAATAATGACAAAATAAAGCCAAACAGATATATAAGAAATATCCCACCAGTTGCTGCTGCAACACCCATTATAAATTTGTTGTTTACCTTTATTATCCCTGCTCGATAAATAAAAAGCATTGCAAGCATCACTCCAAATGTTCCCAAAACAGCTTGAATAACAATTCCAGGATACATTTTGTTATACATTGCAGAAATGCCTCCAAGAAACAGACCTTCAAGCAGTGCATAAACCGGCGACATAAAAGGTGTTGATTTTGGACTAAACGCACAGACCATTGCACATATAAAACCGCCAACTAAACCAGCCATCATCCACCCTTGTGCAGCATTGACATTATTTAACGCTACGCTCCAAACATAAGATGCCGAAACCATTGCCAACAACAACAAAAAACCTGTTTTGTTTATTGTTCCATTAATTGTCATCTGTCCTGCACCCTCTGCAGCACTAAATCTATCAGACTTTAAAACAGGATTACCTGATCTATACATAATAATTTCCTTTCATAATAAAATTTTAATATAAGGCAATTATAAACAACATCCAATAATATGTAAACCAAATTATTAATCATACACCAATTTTCCTTGATTTTTCGGTTGGAGAATAAAGAAATTATATAAGCCACTGATTTACACGGATAATCACTGATAAGTCTTTTATAATAAAAAACCTGAGAAATGTTTACAAAGCAAGCTGTTTTCGGATAATCTAAAAAATATCAAAAAATATTATATATTGGATGACAATGTTAAAAAATAGTCAAATCTAGATTGGTGTTGATTATGCTTATAGGTATAGAACTAATAATGAATGCTTTATATAAATATATTATCAGTGAAAATCCGTGTCAATCTGTGGCTAAGAGAAAAAAGAACCCTCAACCGAAAAATCAAGGTTTAATGCAAAATAGGCCACTTCGCTTCCATAATGTCTATACACGGGCGTTGGTAATGAGACTGGAGCCTGTTGAAAAACTTGACAGTCAAATACTATTGGATTGGGTTGGATTTTATAAACAACTCAACGTCTTTCTGATATAATAACATACTGTCCCATGAGTTAATGTTCTCTTGAATAAAGTAGGTTTCAAATCTACCTGTATTAATGTCACCAAAGATTGCAGGAATAACAAGTTCGTCTTTATCAAGACCTTGTTTTTTGTGTATAATTGCTTTCAACGATCCACCAATAGTCTCATTGATATCAAAACCTAACCTGTAAACCGGCAAAGAGTCAGGCTCTTGCAGTGGAAAGTTAGCATGAATAATCACATCAAGATCTTTGCCTACAACAAGGTTTGTCTTTTCCAGACCAGCACAAACACCATTTCTAAGATTATCATCTGTTACGATTATTCCATCAGGACGTTTATCTTCCGGCAATATACATAGTAGTTTAACAAGTCGTTCGACCCAAAAACTTTTTAAAACATCCCCCCCATTTAATACTAAATCATGATCATAAACAAGATTATGCTTATTGAATTCTGATATAAAATTATCTTTAAGGTAGGTATTATATTCTCCACTAGTAATAATTGCTATTTTTGTTCTTTTTAGGTCATGCAGTTTTGCAACAGCTTCCTTGCAAAAGATAGCTTTATCGATCATGGCAGCAAAATGAGATTTATTTGTAGACACGTAACATATCGTCGACCATATATTACCTATCTGACTTACAAAATTCGGATCGAAGCCATCCATGCCGCCCGCAAAAATAACCCCACCAATACGTTGCTCCCTAAGATCATCAAGAACTTGCCCTTGATAAAGATGAGATTCCCTCTTATTAAGGCCATAATAAAACTTAAAAGTATAATTAGTGTTCTCATTCCATTTCTCTGCCTCTTCCTGCATTCGCTCCCAATATTTAACCCAGGCCTCATCCCCCGTAACGTGCAAAAACAAGATACCATAATGATACTCTACTGGAGGAAACTCTACAACAAAAGTGCCACGCGAACCGTTTGTATACACATAACCATCAGCAATTAACTTATCAAATCCCCTTTGAATAGTTGCATAAGTTGTTTTCAGCTCTAATTTAAGCTTTTCGCGTGTTGGTAATTTAGAACTTCTTGGATAAGTTCCATCAATAATTCTCTGTTTAATAGTACTGGCTACTTCAACAAGAGAGACACACTTTTTTATTTCATTTTTTTTCATGTTTCCAATCTATCTTCAATCTAGTTATTCATGACGTAACTTAGATTAAGTCTTATAAAAAGTCAATAATATACTTGAAAATATACCCCGTTTTTGTTCATCAACCACAAGTCGCAAAAAAAAAGCCGTGAACAAATTACGGCTTAAAACTTTAGTAATGATTACTACTATTTACGATTAGGACATTGTTGCTTTGGAAAACAGCAATTGCATCATTGCGATTATATCGACCGTGACTGCGGGTGCAAATCGTGTAAAGGCCCGCTCTTCGCAACGGCCTGCGATATTGTCGTAACCGAAGTCGTCGACATCATTCGTATATGCATCACTCACACTTCCTTTTGTTCGCTCACTCTAATCGATTCCTCGTCCTGGGGATCTAACCAATCTCGGCGGGGAAGATTCCCCCCAGGAGAGTTTCGGCACAAAGCAATTGAAGTAAGAACACTCTAAACCCATGTACCGATGGTATACCAGTTTAAGAGAAATAAAGTCAATACCCGTTTTCGTTTTTTTAATTTTTTACTAATTTTTTTTCAAACTAGTGTTACCTTATAATGCACAGGATGTAGCCACCTGCCAGAAACTGCGCAGTTACAATTATTCAAAATAATGCGGGGTTCAAGGCAGCAAGAAGTGTGGCCAGAGGTTACCTGTCTCTGCAGGAGCCCAGGTTATAACCTGCTTTTCCAAATCCCCATCCTTATCATACACCTCAAGATTGACTCTAAACACTCCGTGGCTCAGCATTAACTTCGAGAGCCGGAGCTGATAAATACTCAAGCCTTTCGCTTCATTTCGTCCGGCAAATTGAATTTCTCCTTTGATCAGATCCTTTCCGTTGCCAGCAACTGAACTCACGCCACTCTTGTTTATCCACTGGATGATTTCACGTGGAGCAAGATTCTCGCCTTCTATATTCCATTTGATGCGATCGCCATGCAGTTCATCGCCGGATTCATGATTCACGTCGGACACAGCCACGGTCAGCACCAAGTTCGTTTCCGTGGTTTGCACCCATACGATGGATGATAAGTCCTTGTCACCTTGCCACCACCGTGAAGCGTCGGGCTGCTTGACAAAAAAGTTTTCTACGTGCGTAGCGCCGAGTTTTGCGTCCGGCGCTATTGGCATCCAAGCTTCAAAATTGTCTGCTTGCGGAAGAACTTCGAGCGGATCAAGCATACGAACAGTCTGAATTGGAATTTCTGTCGTGTGAGTGGTTCCATTCTCAATTCTGAATGTCGCCTGGCAGACATCGGATGCGGTACGCCCCGCTTGGAGTCGAGACACGACATGAGGTGAACCGACAAGAAACTTCCAACCCATGGAGCCGCTAAGCACCTTGACGGCCACGATATTGCGTCCAGCACGCAATTGAATTGGGAAGACGTGGTCAAGAACACTGTAGCCTCCGCCGTTGCCACTCGCAAGTGTGTCATATACGGGTTCGCCGTTCACAGTCCACGCCATCCACCAGTCGGCCGATGCGCCCATAGTAACGGTGCAGGGTTCTGCCGACCATACTTCTGCAAATGCAATCGCAACGGCTTTTTCCCTAAACGTGTTGCCCAACGTTTGAATGTTAACTGTTTGATTTTCGGGCCGCACCGCTAGACCGTATCGGTTCCCGCCAGCAGCAGCAGGTAGCACAGACGGTATTTTTCGGTAAGCCGCCAACTTCACAGCCTCATCCACATCAACAAACACGCGCCAGGTCTCTGGCCAACGAATCGGAGGCGTTGATGTGTCCGACATGAGGTCAAAGGATTCTGCGACTTCGTCTCCAGGTGCGA
Organism: Kiritimatiellia bacterium; assembly: GCA_027858345.1. Classification (GTDB taxonomy): domain Bacteria; phylum Verrucomicrobiota; class Kiritimatiellia; order JAQICX01; family JAQICX01; genus JAQICX01. Next base: position 15,240 of record JAQICX010000081.1, read on the forward strand.
GCACCACGTCACGGAATACTGGCGAAACACTTATGGGACGCTCGCCATCAACCGCCAGTGTCAGCCGACCTTTAATCGGATGATTGAATGGATTGCGAACGGTGACGGACAGAGGAGAAGCCACCCCAGTCGCAACCCAAGCGAAATTCGGCACTGCCAGTAAAGGCAACGCTTCTGCGACCTTAAAAGCGTTGTCGCCTTTCTCTTGCCAGACAAGGAACTGCGGGTCTGGAGAGAACATGACTGCCACTTCTCCAGAATCCGAAACTGGCAACTCTCTGACATTGCCGTAGAGATCGATCAACCGCACATTGTTTACAGACTCGGTCTTAGTAGCAATACGCAACCGCTTTTCTCCAGAACCAGCGACTTTTCTCCAAAACACACACACCACATGTCCGTCGGCTCGGCGAAACCGATATCCCGTTCCCGCATCGTCTTGGAGTTCAATAGTGCCGGCAAAGACGTGATGACGCAACTGCTGCACCATATTTCGGTAGGCAAGCACAACGGGGCGCGGTTCCTGGTCGCCGATCAGGCTATTGTAGTCCTCGCCTGTCATGACAAGTCGAAACCACATGAAAAACGGCATGCCAATGGATTGGGCATAGGTCATCTTCTGTACACACGTGCTTGCCTGCACGATCTCTTGGCTGCGTTCCCGCGCAGAGACCCCCGATTCCGTCTCAATAAATGGCTTACCTGCTTTTCCATACCTTGCCGCTTCAAGATGGATGCGTTCGTAGGCATCACGCTCCGCCTTCTCGTTAGGTCCGTGGCCGTGATAGGCCCACGCACCAAAAGCGGTCGGGTCGACAACTTCGATGAAGCGCCGAGCGCGGCGGTCGGCATCGTCGCCAGCGAAGCAAAGCCCGCCATTCATAACGACCGCAGCAGGGTTGCCGCGTTGGATGGCACGCGCCATGGTTTCGAAACTCTTGGCGTAGGCTTCTATCGGTCCGCGGTAGAAGAAAGTTAGATCGGGTTCGTTACCCAGTTCCCAGTAGCGTACTTGTGGATACCGTCGAGCAGCATCCTCCAAAAAGCGTGCACGCGTGTCTGTCTCAGCATCGCGTTTGGCTTCCCCTTCCACCCACGGCGGATCCAACATGACGAGCGGCTGCAAACCTTGATTGGCGTAAATCGGCATGCCACGCTCAAAATCGTCGAACGTCAAGTTGCCGATGTCGATGCCACCGCGAACGATGTCAACGCCTAGCGCAGCGCACCAGCGCATGACGCGAGAGTTCTGATGGGCCGGACCTGTGCCCGTGTCAAGTCCGTAGAGAAATTCGCCGGGAGCGGCTTTGGCTATTTTGCCTGGGGTAGTCAGCCCAATATAGGTCGTGCGCTCAAAGAGCGGTTCCATTACGCCATCCTTCGTCTTCTGTTCGAAAACGGCTTTCACAACGCAAACGCCGCATGGCTCGCCTTTCGTGTCGAATTGCAATGGAAGAGAATATCCTTTACCGCCAGCGATGACCTTTTCGCCGCCGCCTGAGCCGATGGGTGTGCCGTCGTGGCGCTCCCAATTTAGACGATAGGAGAGCGTGACCGGCCGAAGTGCCAGATTTGTGAATGCATAACTCATGTCGACGGGTTCTCCAGCTAGATAGAGAAAAATATCCCTGGGAGTGTCGACGCTCTGAAGCTTGAGCAGGCGCTTGAAGTCCGGATCCTGGCTACGGTCATATCCCCGCACACGAATCGATTTAATGTAGAGATCGCTTGTTGAAGCATTCAACCTCAGGTCATACCCGTCGCTGGCACGAGCTGTCGCTGGATTCCCGAAGTCTCTACGGCCAAAATAGGCATTGTCGATGCGAAAACGCATCGTCTGCCACTCAGTGGCCTGCCAGCCGCCGCCAACTTGACGGCTCCCCATGCTGGTATCGGCCATGACTTGCACACCAGCCCAAGCTGGAAGAGCATACTCGATCTCCACATCAACGGCCGGCATAGCTCCATTACGGAAACGTGGGTCAGTGAAGACGAAGCCGATCGCGCGTTCCCATGGGTAAACGGACGATCCTTGTCCAGCAATCCAACAGGCTTCCTGTTGGCCTTTGTTCTCGAATGTTCCCGCCCTCACACCGGTTGGGTCGAACCACATGCCTACGGCGTCGGGGGTGGCGTTCGTAAACTGGATGTATGCCTCAAGAGGTGCGGTGGAGGACGGCGGCTGATTCACGCCCGCTGGAATAAGGCTCTCCGGCATACCACGACGCGGAAGTTCTTCGGTCGTCACCGGGCGTGTTGCGAGCGTCCCGTCACGAAGTTGTGCAACCTGGATACCAGATAGCGGCGTGGCGAGGAACACGACGTCCGAAATCTGACCTGGAAAAGCACGGAAGTCACCGCCTGGGAAGTCACCGCCCTGTTCGAAGCCCAGTGATATGGGTTCTGCGTTTGCGACGAGGCGCCCGGAGTGTTGGGCTTTTGCAACAGCAATCCCGTCTTGATAGAGAACGGCCTGGGTCTCGTCGACGACAAGGGCGACGTGCTGCCACACACCCGCCGGCAACGGCTTGCCATGCATCCATTGATCCTTCCCGTCGTTAATGACCGCTTCAAGCAGACCATCACCCCGTGCATTGATTGAAAAAGGCTTGCCGGTCCACCAGCCTGTGCGCTTGGTGATAATCGGCGACGTGCTGCCTCCTGGCGGATGGTCTAGGCGAACCCATGCGGCAACGGTGAAATCGTAGGTCAATCGATCGATGCTTTCACACGGTTTGCATACGACGTGTGCTTTATTCCCATTCAACGACAAGACGGAGCCATGAATAGGATCTGAGGCGATTTCTGCACCTTCAAGCAACTCGGTCGTCACATGGAATGGACCGGAATCGATGAATCCCCCATCCGTAGTTGCATTAAACTTTGCAACAAGCTGCGGTTCTGTGGCAACCGCAGAGGCCATCATGAACATACTGGAAAACAAAACACCATAAAATCTTTTCTTCATTATTTATCCTTACCTTATTTAAAGTTCTGTCAAAAGTTTTCACTATTTTCAGACCTATTTTGTTTTAAATCAATGGGATACAGACTATTTAGCCTTATCCCCTTTTTCTCGTCGGCCAACCTTGCATTGCGTTACTACCGGCGTCATCTTCCAATTCAACATTTCCCCGACCTCTGCTGAGGTCGGCTACAGTCGGTCAACGCCCCGACGCTACAGGTGTTGTTTCCCTATTCAACCTTTTCCCGAGCCGGGGCGACTCGGCTACAGGACTTATTCTGCAAGCTAACCCTAGTCCGCCAAAGCTCCTCCCGCTTTTAGGGGAGGTCACCTCGCCTGCGAGGTGGGAGGGGTATTCAGTTTTCATATTCTCTCATACAATTTTTGACAGTACCTCCGTGATGAAAACATCATGCAGAGGTATCGCACCCAGCAGTAATCCTGCTGAGTTGTTGGACGGATGCCTCGGCAAGAGTTCCGTCTTGAAAAACCACGACATTGAAGCTCATCGGAGATTGGTGTAGCCGACATTGCGCAATAAACATCATGAGTTCCTTGTCCGTATACAGCGGCAGGTGTGGATCTTGCCGGTTGTCACTATAAACCCACCGCTGATCATCCAGGCATGTCCAGCCATGCCACTGCAACCCCTTTTCAAGATACTGGTCGGTGGGCGGCATGTGAAGTGTGCTCAACTCCCCAGCCCAATAATCCTGATGATTCGTATACATGAATGTCTGGTCTACTCCAGGATTGTAGGTGACCAATCTTTCTGAGTATCCAGCCTTGGCGGCGAGGGTAAACCTCTCCCAAGGGAATTGGAAACCCCGCAGGTCAGTGGATACAGAGTTGCAGGGACCACGCGAATCAAGCGAGTAGCAGCTGTCAAACCAGTACGCCTGAATGAGGCTACCATACCGTGATCCCAACCAGCTAACGATTTCGCAGAGATTCGTCGCCAGCCGGTCCTTGGTCTGATCGTGATAGCCGACGGCGTGCTCCCATGACGGATCGTCCCCTTGGTTGCAGGAGTGATTATAGTACACAATCAGCTTCTTTCCCATTGCGGACAGACCTTGCGCAAGTTCGCCAAGCAAATCACGCTCCGTTGTCCGTCCCGGCAGAATCTCATCAACAATCGCATGGGGACACGGCAAGAAATGCAAAGCATGCGTCAACGTGAAGATGACGTAATCGACCCCGCTTTTCTCGACGGCCCCCAAAAACTCCTGAAGCCGAAAACGCTCAACTGCGGTGGCAAAAGGAAGTCCCGCCCCGCTGCGGGGAACGGTCTGGGTCGTCCAATGCACACCTAAACCGACCGCACAGTCGGCCAGCCAATCGGTGTTCGCTCTCTGATAAGTTGTAGGGTTCATATTGTGACTCATCGCACGAAGATTATTGTGCCTAATTGTGCGACGGGAACCACGTCCTTGGCCTCCGCACCAAAACGGATCTCGTCAATATTGGAGCCGTTGTATGCCACCCCCGATCGGGTTGCGATATCGAACTCGATTCCGAGGAATGCCAGATTGCCCGTAAACGTCTGTGATGGAACGGCCGAGTCTGGGTTAAACGCAAGGGTAGGATTCACATAAAAACTCGCAGTGTCGGCGTTGCTCGCACCGAACACAACCTTGAAAACGACAAGGCTCGTTCCCGTGCTGCCAGGAAGGATGCAGTTCACGACATGCGCCGCGTCACTGTTCAGTTGGAAGCGCAGTGGATTTTGAGCGGCATCGTCCGAGCCACTATACAGAAAACTGCCCCAGACAATCGTACCGTCCGCACCAATGTTGGTTCCGTCCGAGTAGGAAGCAAATGCGCCGGCAACGTCAAGTGCACGGTGAATGTAGTTGATCTGCCCCGCACCCGACCACGGCTCAAGCCCTTCTTTCGCCGTGAGGACGGCGCGATTGCCAGTCGAGGCGAGATGCCCTGGGTAGTTCATGCCGCCTACGCGCGCTTCATTCAGGTAACCCTCAGTACCAAACCCCGCATACCACTGGGCAGCAAATCCAACACCACCGTTGGCACCAGAGTAGAGACTGACACCCCAAGTCGGGTGCTCCGGCGGAGGTGAGTAGTTAAATCCCTCGTATGCGAGTTGTCCCGCATGTGCCATCGTTCCGACGAGTACCGCTCCTACCAAACAGAGTCCGCATTTATTTTTTGACTTCATCTTTCACTCCTTGTTTTAATGATTGATTTGATTAATCCATATCGCATTCCACATGTACTCAAATCGAGAATATGGAATGTTTTCAGCCCATGTATAGTTCCATCAACAGTAGTGTCACCGGCAACAATCAACCTGATTGCTCCGCCAGCAGCAGTTGAGGGAACATGTCCTAAAGACCAGTTCACAGATTCTGAAGCATTTACTGAAGTTCCATCGCCAACCCAAGCATTTGTCACTGTTGCCTGCGTTAACGTAACTCCTGTTAATAGTGCTATAAGCACCAATATCAGACCTTTTAATTTCATTTTAGTTATACCTTTCGTTAGTTTACAATAAAAAAACGACAATCTACCTATTTATTAATCCATGATAGACTAAATAAAAAAAACTGTCAACATTTTTTTCATTATTTTTCTTTTTTTCATCACACATCTTTGTAAGCATGCTTGCTCAAACTAGTTACAAGCCTAATAGGGGGTAAATATTTTTTGTTACCCCAATGTTGAAACTAGCAACACTAACACATTTACAAAAAAAAATGGTTATAACAACAAATATGCTATCATAAAACTTTTATATTTCTCTGATTGCTCTCAGTTGCAAATCCTCTGGTTCGCCACCATCAAAGGATATATTTTTTGCAAATCCATTCATAGTCAAACCATCGATAACCATCCCCGTTACATCCGCCGTTTCATACACACGTAATGCCTTTGGATACTCAGCTGTTTTTTCTTTCACTTCATTTGTTAAAACAGTGTTTCTGATTACAACATCCTTAATCTTACTCTGGTCAAAACTTATTACACCCGGCAAATCTGTAAGAAAATCACCTTTGTATTCACAGCACATTTCGTAAACTTTGCCACCAACAAGAGCCCTATAGAAATCAGGAACAATTTCATCGGCTTTTTCGCCAATCAAAGTTGATTTGCAATTTTCGATGGTAAGTCCATCGATTTCATGTTCCAGATTATAGAAGAATGGACCACCATGCTGTGCAACAACATTCTTGATAGTCAAGTTTTTCACCGGACTCATCAAATGACATGCAGCACCACGCCAATTTTCTATAGTAATATTCTCAAGTGTGATATTGCAATGTTCCTCTGGTGATGGCAACTTCCAATCATCTCTCTTAATTTTTCCTTCCCAGCCAATTTTAATTGCGGCATCAGAACCACCGACCCCCGTGTTATACAAACACATATTTGAAAAAGTTACATCTTTCAAAGGGCGATCTTTTGATGCAATTGTCCTTATTAACGCTGCTGCATGAACATTTGTTGCAACAACATCACTGACAACAACACCTTTTATTGCTCCGCCATCACCAACATGCGACAGAGAAGTATCGATTGCTATGACATCATCACCAAAATCTCCGGTAATGCCACGAATTATTACCCCAAATGCCGGACCAACAACATGAACTCCGTCTTGCCAAGGATGAGTGGCATCCTGAAAGAATTGCAGATTTTCAATTCTTATATTTTTAACTCTTGTGGTTGTTAGCCCCCACCCGCTGGTTGAGCCAATTTGAAAACCATCAAGAGTAATGTTCTCCACATTATAAAAGTACAAGCCATTGTGTCCAGCACGCATTGGTCCACCATCTCGAGCTGCTCCGTCAAACTTTGCTGCTCCATCTCCTAATATGAAAATATTCTCATTACCATTCTCATAATCAGAGTTTACCAGCATCGGCACACGCATATTCTTATCTGCCTTAATCGTGCACCCTTCTAGACGCACAGTCGTATTACTTGGAACAGATATTGTTTCTTTAATATTCCATATTCCATTCTCACCAGGACCATCTGCACCAATAATTACTGTCGTATGACTATAATTACTTGCCGCATCTTCCATTAAATTCCTTAAAATCTCATCGGCATTCAAACCGGAATAATCTGACGAACATATCTTTGTACTCATAAAAAACCAAACCTTAATCTACTATATTTTAAAAATTACGTGGATTATACATTAAATATATTTTAAGTCAACCTTTTTTTTAAAAAACAGGTGCAATATACTTTAACCCTTAGTTTTTCGGTTAAATGGCTATATTTTTTTTATCAGCCACGGATTGACACAGGGCGGCGTAGCCGCCTGTCTGCATGAGTACACGAACAGGCAGGCAACCAAAAGAGATTCTCGCTTGTCTGCGTGCAACGCACAGGCAGTCACAAAGGCGCTAAGAGCACAAAGAAGAAAAAACAAGAAAATGTAGCCACAAAAAGGCACAAAAGACACAAAAAATGTCAACAACCGTTGCTTATTTGAGGCATATTGGGAGTCCCGGCATGCGGGATCCTCATTATCATGAAAGTTGACAAGAGTAAGATTGTTTTGCAAAGTGTTTAAAACAAGAGTGTTGTAAAAACTATCAGAAATAAACGACCATAAAAAACAAGAAGTTGAAGGGTTGTAGTACGGATTAACACGGGTTGTATTTATGTAAACTATTTGAGACAAGCACTTTATGTTTGTTCTGACAGTTTGACATTGCACTTAAACTGAATGACAGATTTTCTTAAATATCATCTCCTGGGTGATGTTTTTATAAAATAATTTTAAACAGGCTTACAGCATGAAAACAATCTACATATGTGGTTAAGCATAAACACATTACATGAATATATTTATCAGTGAAAATCCGTGTTTATCCGTGGCTAAGAGAAAAAAGAACCTGCAACCGAAAAATTAAGGACTTTAACTTGATAAAAACATAGGATACATTGATAACAAAAAAATGACAGGATGAACGGGATTAATTTCAGCCTCGGATTTTCACGGGTTAACACGGATTATTTAAAAAATGAGATATTTTAGGGTTCTTCGTAATATTTTGTGGGGCATCTGCTTTATTTTGTTCGACTGCGTTGCAGTCGTTGCATTAGTAATGGTTAATTAACCATGCATTTCATACATGGCTATTAACATTGAACAGCTTCCATGCTTCGCTTGCAGCTACGCAGGACACTGTCGCCGTTCTAAGACTACGAAGTAGTCAAACTTTAGTAGCCCCGTATGCAATGCGGGGTACTATAAACAAGCCATACAACGCCCCAGCTACTAGCGAAGCTAATAGCTGGGTCGAACAAAGACAAGTCATCCACAATAATTTACGAAGAGCCGAATTTTATGATAAAAACAACTCCGACTTGCAATTCTGAACCTAGAACCACGATCCGAAAGGCTTTTCGGATAGGGTCTAACTACGCAGCCGAGACTATGGCTCGGCAGGCCGACTCGCATTGCTCGCCACCTCCAGTGCTCGCGAAGTCAGCAGTAATACGTGATAAATCGGACGTGTGCGTTCACGGGCGCGGTTTGCTGCGTCGCTGTGCAACGCTTGGTTCGCCATACCTGATTTCAAATCTGCTATTGCCTTCTTGCAGTTCTACGTTTTGGCCTTCCAAGGAGAAGGTACCCGTCAAGCCTTGGGGCAAAGTGATATCCACGGAACAACCATTCGCATGCATTTTGAGCGCAACGACTATTTCGCCGAGCGGATGTGGCACACAACCGCAGATCTCTCGCAGGGCGCCTGGCATTGGCCTGATAAGTATCGACTCAAAGCCCAGCGAGGCGGGGCGAATGCCAAGAACAGAACTCAGCATGTGGTAGAGCGGATGTGCACTCCAGGCATGGCAATCTGACCGCCCGTGCACGCCATGCTCCGGCAAGGTGTAGAGACCTGCGTCGATGAATTCACGCCAGGTATGGAGACAAGCGTGCAAGGAATCTCCCGCATTCATGTCAGCGAGGGCAAGACAGATGTAGTGACGGAAGTACTCTCCAGCACGCACGAGCCCTGGATCATTGGTGAGGGCATATTGAACGTGCGACTGAATTCGGGGAGATAGACGCTTGGTCAATAGTGCTAGACACTGCCCGTGTTCAGAGAAGCTGGTATGGTCAAGATCATCTGCCAACGCAGCTCTCGTTGGATTCCAGAGCATTTTCTCACAGGCCGTGGTAAGTTCTTGCGCGATCCTGTCGGCCCAGTCGGCACGTTCCGGCACGTTCAGCCATTGCGACAAATCTCGCAGTGCATTCAATGCGATAATTACCTGCCAGTTAAGTAGACCACTGACTTCGCCGACACTTGCCCCCGGAGGCTCTCCGTTGGGAAACGCTGCCGCGTCCACGTAGTTCCATCCCTGCGGTGATGTCAGCATCCCGTCAACTTGTCGATGCAACAGGAAGTGATCTATGATCCACCAGCCCATCGGCAGGAGTTCTTGAACGAATTGGGCATTGCCCCGCCACAGGGCATAGTCGTGCAGCATGCAAATCCACCACAGTGCGAACGGTGGGATGATTTGTATGCCGCGACTCGGATAGTTGCTGGCGGGAAATGGTGACGCTCCCAGCATGCTGTGACTGAAGATTTCAAGAGCTTTCTCAGGCAATCGTGTGTCACTACTTGTGACATATGTTAGCTGGGATTGGATTCGTGTGTCTCCCAAATACTGCAGTTGTTCCCAGTAAGGACAGTCCATGTATGTTTCATGGGTACAACACTGTAGGGTGCGATAACACATAGGGGCAATGGCGTTGAGGACTTCGTCATCACTGCTGAACCGAGACTCATCTCTCCAAGGATACCCCGTCTCCAGGATCTCAAAATCCTCGATTAACAAGGGGAGGGCTGCCGTTCTTACACTTACCTGTACCCACCGACCTGCCTGCCACCAGAGCGGTTCGTAGCATGCCGAATCCTCACCGGTCGGCTGAAAATGATCTGCGGTCCCGACGAAGAAACGAGCTTCCAGCGTGTTACGGTCGTTCGGTGCTTCGGGATAGTCGGGTTGCATCGACAGTCGTTCGGCCCAGGCGACGGCAATCTCTGCACCTGATCCCCCTTGGGTATGGAGCTGGTAATAGGCACAACAGTAGCCGCCCAGATCAATTAGCACGCGCCACTCTGAGTGCGGTGGCAGCGCCACACGGGCGCTGGGTTGATCAAGCATGGACTGCCATGCAGCACATTCGTCCGGATCCGAGTCAGTCATGCGGAACTGTTGGTCTCCGGTAAAGGACTTCATGGCGCAGACGACACGGGCACCGCACCACTTATCGCTGCGCATCGCGGGCAGTTGTGCAGGGTAGAGCACCCAGGTCTCTGGAGATGCGGTCTGCCAAAAAGCATTGTTCCCAGGGAGCACCGTTCTTACGCCAGACCATGGTTGGCTGTCGTCCAGCAAAATCTCTGCCAAAGGGCGCCCCCTATGCAGGATGCGGGCACCGCTTCCGATGTCTTGTCCCACCTGCTTGCCTGGATCGAGGAACGTAATTTCACTTAAGACCCGACTCTTCCACGGTGCTAGCCCGGTGCTCAGTCGTTCGGTAAACCCTTCGTCCGTCGTCGCAAGCAGAAAGCCTGGCTGTGCAGTAACCTGTGCCCATGGTGCTTTGTCTGACAAGTACCATGTGATTGCCTCCAGCGTGTGGGTTCCCGCAGTCAGTTCGATTTCGTATGTTTCATAGAACCATTTCCGGATTGAACCGCGTTCGCTCCCGCGACCAATACGTTGCCCGTCGAGATATAACCAGTACCGCTGATCGGCGGTGACCAGCAGCGTTATGCGGGCAGTCTTCTCACAATCAAATCGCAAGCGGTAGGCTGAGACAAATGAGTCTTCGTGTGCATCTTCTGTCACGATCCACATAGCAGGCCATGCCTCGCGCTGTCCATACCCTGGTGTGGAACTATTCCGTGGGAAAGGAGCCTGAGATGGGTGCGTGTTCAGCATGATTGATTATCCTTTTGGTATGTGGCTAACAATTATTATACGAACGTTCGTAAAATAATGTTTTTCAATATTTTATTAAAAATTTCAAAGTCAAAAAGTTCGCCTTTGAGTGGTTAGTTTGTTTTATTTAATTGTATTATATGGTTTTGGGAGAAAAAATGCAACCTCTTATTACAAAACAAATAAAAAAGGTGGATTGTAAAGTTTGCAAGTGCGTAAGTTCGTAAATGCGTAAGTGCGTAAGTGCGTAAGTTTTTCTCGTAACACGGAGTGGAGTAGTTAGAGGTTAGACAATACAAAAGGCTTTTCGGATAGGGTCTACCTAGGGCGTTGCTATTTCGGGGCGTTGCCCCTTGTTTTTGAATATAAATGTCTATTATTAACAATTCTCATCCACAATAATCTACGAAGAACCCTTTTGTACTACAACCCTTCGTTTTCTTGTTTTTTATGATCGTTTTTTATTTTTAGCATTTCTAACCGTTTTGTTACAAACAACTTCTGACACAATTTTATGCACGTCAACTTTTTGTTAAAAGAACATCGAATCCACGCTTTGCGGGACTAGCAAAGCTAGCACATTCAACGTCCAATATCGAATGAAAAACACTGCTCACAGCAGGGGCAAGCTTTGCTTGTTTATTAAACCCAGGGCGCTGCCCTGGTCTATGTTATTGCGGGCTGTCAGCCCTGTGCTTCCGTCGGTCAGCGCCCGACGCTACAGGTGTTGTATTTGTAAACCGCATTAGTCCGCCAAAGCTCCTCCCCGGCTAGCTTTGCTAGTCCCGCTCTGCGGGAGGAGATGTCCGAGGAACGAGGACGGAGGGGGTCTTCATTTAATATTGGATGTTGAACGGCTAACTTGTTAGTCCCGGTCTGCGGGATTGGATGTTCTTAATCCATTTATCTTTTTCTCTGCGTTCTCTGTGCCTTCGTGCGATAAAACTCTTTTCTTTTTACACCTGCAAGCTGGAAGCTTATGTTACCACACACCTGCAACGAAGATCGTTGCATTACCACCCTCCTCTTCCAAAGCGATTTAACTTGCATTGTTCCATTAGACGTTACTAACTGCTTTTGCCATCAAAAGCATTTTAGTAAAGGCTAATGGCAATGCATTCTTTTAATTTTTCGTGTTTTTTCGTGCCTTTCGTGGTAAAAATTCTTTTTCTTTCTCTGTGCAATTAAACTTTTTCTTGGTTGCGACTTGTCCGCCTTAAACCTTTTTGTGGCTAACACTTTTTCCTTTGTATTGAACTGCTATATTAACAATGTAATAGAAAGATTGATGTTATTCTAGAAAAGAGTTGATTTTTCATGCTGAAAACGGGTATTATATCGGAACGATGAGTTAAGAATTAAGAGTTTTAATCTAAGAAAAAAAATAATGGCTGAATAAACGCATATTAAAGCGTTCGCAACGACCATATTTTCGAGTTTTTCGTGCATTTCGTGGTTAATAACGAATTTAAGAGAGATAATAAGGAAAGCAATGAGAAATATTATACCTGACCAGATAGAGGGATACTTCGAAAAATCATCTTTAATTAGAAAGATGTTTGAAGTTGGCATATCAATGAAAAAACAATTTGGAGCTGAAAATATTTATGATTTCAGTTTAGGCAACCCTGATGTTCCACCACCAAAGGAAGTTGGCGAATCGCTGGCAAAACAGGCAGAAGAAGTCTCACAACCGCTATCAATGGGCTACATGCCTAATGCTGGACTACCTGCCGTAAGAGAAATGCTTGCAGAAGATCTTTCTGAAGAGCAAAAAGTTGAACTATCACCAGACAATATTATCGTCAGCTGTGGTGCTGCTGGAGCCATTAATTCATTTTTAAGAGCAGCGGTTGAACCAGACGAAGAAGTTATTTGCCCTATTCCTTTCTTTGGCGAGTACTTCTTTTATGTTGAAAACTTTGGTGCGAAACTAAAACCTGTTCAGTCAAAAGAAAACTTCAAACTTGATATTGATGCAATCGAAGCAACAATTACAGAGAAAACCAGAGCAATTATAATCAATTCACCCAATAATCCATCTGGGCAAATCATCTCAGAAGAAGAAATTATTGCACTTTCAGCTGTATTGACAAAGAAGAGTGAAGAATATGATCGCCCTATCTATCTAATCTCAGATGAGCCATATCGCTTCTTAATTTTTGAGAATGCACACGTTCCGCCAATTCTTCCACACTACGAGTTTTCACTTGTAATTGGATCATACTCAAAGAGTCTTTCTCTTGCTGGTGCCAGAATTGGTTACATTGCAACAAATCCAAATATGCGTGAAGTTGCAAAACTTACAGCAGCAATAACAATGACAACTAGAGTTTTAGGCTTTGTTAATGCTTCAATTATTGCACAAAAAATCATTTTACACTCGAAGGGTGTTGGCGTTGATGTGAACATCTATGATGAACGCAGAATTGCAATGGCAAAGGTTCTTGATGAAGCTGGTATAAAATATCAGATGCCAAAGGGTGCATTTTATTTCTTCCCGGAAGTTCCTGAAGGTTTTGACGATCTAGAATTTGTTGACTTACTACAAAAACATAAGATTCTTGGCGTTCCTGGCAGAGCTTTTGGAGCACCTAAGTTCTTTAGATTATCGTTCTGCGTTAGTGCAAAAGTCATTGAAGCATCAGGCCCTGCATTCAAAGCTGTGATGAAAGAAGCAAGATCAACTAAAAGTTGAGGTTAAGATAAAGATTAAGGGCTGACGTTGCCAACAGTGACAAGCGCGAAGTAGACAGGTTGAGGCTAGCTTTGCTTGCAAAGCACATAAGTCCCATTGGTCACATACGTCCCATTTTAAGCATGGGAGATATGGGACTGATGAGACCAATGGTTTGACCAAGTAAACGAATAACAAAACAAGCTTCGCTCAGTCACTTGGTCATTGAGTCACCTAGTCAAGAAGCAAAGCCTGTGTACTGTACACTGTAAACTGTATACTTTAAAAAAAAAGGAAAAAATGTTACATAATAAATACCGAGGATTGCTGGAACAAAATTGTTCATTCATATTTGATTATCTATACTCACCAGAACCAAACAGCGATATTGCATGTTTTGGCATGGGCGACCATGGTCACTGGTCAATGCAGACCAATACGAACATGTTTGCAGCCCTAGCAACTTTGGCAGCCGATCCAGACACAAACCACCAACTTGCAGGATACAGCAAAGACGAGATGCTTGCAACAGCATTGAAGCTTCTACGTTTTACCACTAAATCTCATATGGGGGCAGACTCTTCATGCTTTGACAATCAGCAGTGGGGATGTTCATGGATTAGTTCTTTATGTATCGACAGAATGTTTCACGGCATTGAAGCTGTAACCCCATTCCTGACTCAGGAGGATAATGATTTAATCGATTTAATGCTGGTAACAGAGGCAAACTGGTTATCAGACGAATATAAGATAGTTGCTGATGAATATAATTCAAGCGGAAAGAATCATCCGGAAAGCAATATGTGGAATGCATCAATTATCTTCAGGACTTTAATGCGAAATCCTGACATTCCACGTTCACAAGAGTATCTTGACAAGGCATATGATTATCTTTTGCATGCAATCTCAATTTCATCAGACAAGTTTTCCGAAGAACTATTTTATGGCAAGCCTGTAAAGGATCAATTTAGGGGTGCAAACTTTTTTGACAGCTATTCACTTGATCATCATGGATACCTTAATGTTGGCTACATGGTGATAACCTTATCAAACCTTGCAATACTGCATTTCTCATACAAGAATTCCGGCATTGAGGCTCCAACTGAGTTATATCGTCATGCATATGATTTGTGGGCGTTGATAAAGAAATGTACATTTGAAGATGGGCGACTCTTGAGAATTGGTGGTGACACTCGTGCCAGATACTGCTATTGTCAGGACTATGCAATTCCAATGTGGCTTATGATGCTTGACAAGTTTGGCGAAACGGATTGTATTCAACTTGAAGATGGTTGGCTAAACCAGGTGCAAAAAGAGGTTAACGCAAATGCAGGAAACTCCTTCCTCGAAAACAGACTTGAAGTTATGAAACAAAAGTCAATGCTCTACTACCATAGACTTGAGGGTGACAGGTTTTCATCTTTATCCATGGGGACATACTGGCGAAGAATATATGATAATTTTGTTGATGTTAAAGAAAATAATAATCAAACCCCATTTGATGGTAACTGGAATGAAGATTTTCATGGTGCAATGGTTGAAAAAGGTGAAAATAGAACTGCATCATGGGTATGGCATAGTGGTCAAAAACCAACAGGCATCTGCGTACCAAGAGAAAGTAGTGATATGGCTGAATGGGAAAAAAACTTTATGCCTGTTATCAAGAGTCTTGGCAAATTCAATCATAATGTAGTACAAGACTTTAACTACAAAATTTTTAACGGTGGTTTTCATACCGTTGGACATTGCAAAGCTAGAACGGAAGCTCAGCCTTGCGAAGGTGCATCGGATGAAGATTTGGCAGATATTTTTTCCGCATGCATTGCCCTACCAGATGATAAATCGGTATTGTACATCCACAGAGCTGAAATGATTGGACGTTTTTACATAACTGAAATCAAAGATTTTTGTTTTAAAATGCCAAATGATGTTTTCAATAATAATGAGAGAAAATATATAACTGCTAACAAAACTCTAACATTAAAAGGTTATGATTCTCAAAAAGGGCAGATAGAGCTTACTAACTGGTTGAACATTGATGACAAAATTAGTGTCGTATCTCTATTACCAAATAAAAATTTGATAATCAATCGTCCTGGTGAGAGACAAATATCAATTAAATCTCACGCAAAAAAAGATTTATTTGCTCTAAAAGGTACTCTCTTTGCAGATGAAATAATGACATGTTTCAACACGGAAACCCAAGTTTTACCAAAGGGTGAAGAGATTGTTCAATCTGCAATCTTAGTAAGAACAGAAGATGCAAATGGTACAAAAGATTTTGTCAATTCAGCAAAAACCAATGTGGTTTTCCAACCAGATGGCCTTGTTGATATTGAGATAAAAGATGGAGACAATTGCTTCAAGGCAAAGGTTAACTTGTCATTAAATAAGATTGATGACATAGAGCCTCTAACATTACAAATCAATAAACAGGAGACATCATGGCAGATTTAAAAAAATATCCATTCACATCCATACTTGGCTGGTCTGCTAGCAGGTACGGTACATTCAAAATTTGCAGAAGAAAATATTTCTATCAGTATTATGCAAAGTTTGATACTGAGTTTGGAAGAGATGAGATTAATTTTTTAAAGACGCTGACATCCATTGCACTTGAAACAGGTAGTGTTGTTCATGATGTAATTGAAGCACTATTCAAAAGACTTCAACAGTCATCAACCCCTATTAACCCAGACAAATTTACAAAGTTTACTGAGAAAGCAATTCAACGTGGTGCTGCAAGAACATTTTCAGAGGTATATTATAAAGAACGGGAACAGATTACCCCGGAAAATATGTCTGAGAAAGTCAACAAATGCCTTGAAAACCTAATGACTTCAGAACGTTTTCAATGGGCTGTTAATGAAGCCATCAGCACAAGTAGCGAATGGATTGTTGAACCACCAGGCTTTGGCGAAGTGAGACTTGGAGGACTTAAGGCATATTGCAAGGTTGACTTTTTGATTCCTTTACAAAACCAAATTTTTATTTTAGATTGGAAAACGGGCAAAAAGGATGAATACAAGCATAGCAAGCAGTTGCTTGGATACGCAGCATGGGCAAAAGAACATTTTAGCGAAACATATCCCGAACATGTTATAAAACCAATTGATGTATATCTCTATCCAGAATACTCAGAAATGTCAATTGAGGCAACTGACAATGACATTCAGGGACTTGCGGAACAAATCAGATCGGAAACACAGGAAATGTATCAATACTGCATTGATGTGGAAAAGAATGTTCCAAAAAATAAATCTGAATTTCCTCTATGTGAAAAGACATACCTCTGTCCATATTGCAACTTCAGAAAATTATGCGAACGGATGTAAAAGCTAGCGTTGCCAGCAGATTAAGATAAAGATTAAGGTTATGACAGTGACAGAAAATATCAATTAAGGTAGCGGAATAAGTTTTGTTCATTTGCTTTTAAAGCGATTAGCAGTGTGCTGAATTTATACATGAGCTTACGCCTTCGCAGTTCCTGCTACGGCGACAGGCTGCTCATGTTAAATACAGCACACATCTCTTGTTTTCGTGCTTTTTCGTGTCTTTCGTGGTTTGATATCTTCTTTGTGTCCTTTGTGCCTTTTTGTGGCAAAAGAAAGAAATAAAAGTGAAAAATATACTATTTTTATGTACAGGAAACTCCTGTAGAAGCCAAATGGCAGAAGGATTATGCAGATCCTTAAAAGGCAATGAGTATAGTGCATACTCAGCAGGCATCGAGACCCATGGACTTAATCCATATGCGGTAAAAGTAATGAAAGAAATCGGCATAGACATTTCTGAGCACTACTCAAAAACACTTGAAGATTTGCAGGATGTAAATTTTGATATCGTATTGACTGTTTGCGACCACGCAAATGAAACATGCCCAATATTCAGTGGCAATACAGACAAAAGACATCATAACTTTCCTGACCCTCCAAGGTTGGCAAAACAATATACAGACGAGCATGACATCCTTGATGTATATAGAGTCGTAAGAGACCAAATAAAAAACTATATTGTAAATCTCTAGTGCAAAACACAGTTATTAGTCATTAGTTTCTGGTTGTTAGTTTAAAAATAAATAAACAATTCAACTGGCTAACGACAAACATATGTTTAAGTTTATACTTGCTGAAAAGTTATAAAACACGCTTTGCGCATTACAGCTTGGGAAGCCATTCTGGTTTTTATGAAATAAAAAGCCAAAACTGCGCTTCAAGTTGTGCCGATATTTTGCTTTAAAAGCAGTAAGATAGTATAGGTATACATCTTATTCTGCTTGCGAAGCGAAAGATGGGTGCAAATTGAAGTGTGTTGATTTGGCAAAAATGGCTTCTCAAAAATCAAAAAATGTTGTTTGTTAAATTTAATTTATATAAAAAATGAAAAATGAAACACTAAAAATTGAAGACTTAAGAGTATATTTCCCTGTAAAACAGGGACTATTTGCCAAGACGGTAAATTACGTCAAAGCTGTAGACGGTCTATCCCTAACACTCAAAAAAAACCAGACTCTTGGCGTAGTTGGAGAATCAGGATGTGGAAAATCAACACTAGCTCGTGCAATAATGCTCCTAGAGAAAAGCCACACAGGCAAAATCATCTACAATGATCAAAACCTTCTGAAGATTTCATCAGGGCAACTAAAAAAAATCAGAAAAAACATTCAAATGGTTTTTCAAGATCCTTTTAGTTCCTTAAACCCCGGGATGACCATACTTGACTTAGTTACAGAGGCTGCAATTTTTCACAAACTAATAAAAAAAGAAAATAAAGTATCTTACGCAGAATCACTACTTGAAAATGTTGGACTATCTAAAAAGATCCTACATCGCTATCCACATGAATTTTCTGGCGGACAACGTCAGAGAATATCCATTGCACGAGCTCTATCTGCAAACCCTGAGGTAATCATTTGTGACGAAGCTGTAAGTGCACTTGATGTTTCTGTTCAGGCACAAGTAATAAATCTTTTAGCAGATCTAAGAGAGAAGCATCAGCTATCATACATTTTCATATCACATGATATTAGTGTGATAGCCCACATATCAGATTATATTGCAGTTATGTATGCAGGACAAATTGTTGAACAAGGTCCAAAAGATACAATAATTAACTTCCCTATTCATCCCTATACACAAGCACTGATATCAGCAGTGCCATCAATTGAAAATGATATTAAAGATAGAATAACATTGAACGGTGAGGTTCCTTCGCCAACAAATCCACCAAGTGGTTGCAGATTTCATACTAGGTGTCAGTACGCCGAAGAAAGCTGTAAAACAAATGTCCCCTCACTCAAAGAGGTTGCCGAGGGACATTTGGTTGCATGCCCTATAAAAGCTGGCATAAGCCAGCTGTGATACGTGCTAAGTAGGAAGTAATAAGTTTCTCGCGAGGCCATGAATGATAAGCGATTAGCTGTGTGCTGAATTTACATATGAGCCTGCTCATATTAAATACAGCATACATTTCTTATTTTCGCCTGTCGCGCCGTAGTCAGCTTGCTGCGAAGGAGGATGCTTTTCGTACTACAATCCCTCATTTTCTTGTTTTTTTTGATCGTTTATTTTTTCGGACTTCTCTATGATGTTTATTATAAACAACTTCCAACACAATTTTTTGCATGTCAACTTACCTCAACAAGGTGTGTGTGTTATGTGCAAAACATAGGGTTACACACCCGTTATTAGTGGAGCATAGTTTGCCGTCCTGGGAGCGACAACGTCCTCG
>JAQICX010000195.1 GCA_027858345.1 Kiritimatiellia bacterium
GACAGCTCCTCCCGCAGAGCGGGACTAGCAAGAAGCTAGCCAAGGAGCAGCTTTTGCGGACTAATGTTTGGCGTGCAAGATTAACTGTGGAGTCGCGGATTTATGAAACTAACAACTAACATCTAATGACTATTTAGCTCAACGGTAAGTGAACAACGCTTAACGAATTTTAGTCCAGAGTCGTGAGTCCTAAGTCGCAATTAGATATTCAATCCAGTTGTGAGCAACGGCTAGAAGAAACTTAGCACTTCCCACATATCACTTATCACTGCTGGCTTTGCCAGCTTGCCAGCTATTTGATTGAGGTGAAATTTTTGTAGTAATCATCGGCAATTTGGTTTGATTGGACAACAATGATGTTTTCATAGTTTAGGGTTGTGGCAGCGGTGGTGTAGTTATATGACCCAGTTATTACAGTTTTTTTGTCTATAATCAAATATTTGTCATGCATTTTGCCGGTTTCACCTTTGACAGGTGTAATTTTTGTGCATGTTATGCCGGCTTCTTCCATATAATCAATGGCAACTTTCATCCCTTCCCACTCGGCAACTTCAGCATCATACTTGATTTCAACTTTGACGTTTCTGCGTTGTGCATTTGCAAGAGCTTTATATATGCTTGGTCTTGTAAATGTGTATATTGCAAGGTGAATCTCTTTTTTTGCAGAATTGATATGTGTGATAATTGCTGTCTCGCAATCATTCTCAAAATATGCAGCAACTTTTGCTGTGGTTTTGAGCAACGTCGATGTTGGGTTTGCTTGTAAGCTATACTGTGCGATATTTAATAGAAAAATCACACTAAAGATATAAAAAATTGTATTGTAGTTTCTTTTCATTTTTAGTAATGTACCACATTCATCACAAAAAAGTAATAGAAATTTATGAAAAAATCATTAGATTATAGAAAAGCAATACCAGATTCGAAAAGAATCATCATAAAAATTGGAAGCAGGGTGCTGGTTGAAGAGACGGGTCGCCCTGATGAATTAAGAATCAAGCACATTTGCCGTGAAGTTGCAATGCTTATGCAGGCTGGCTATGAAGTTGCTCTGGTGTCTTCGGGTGCTGTTAGTGCCGGCATGGAAGCTTTGGGTATGACTGAAAGACCAACAAGTGTTCCTGAACTTCAGATGGCTGCCGCCGTGGGTCAACCCAGATTGATTGCTCACTATCAGGATTATTTTTCAAAGTTTGATATTAAAGTGGGGCAGGTGCTTCTGACGAGGAATGATTTTCATCACGAAAAACGTCTGTCTAATGCTGGACGCACAATGGAACGTCTTTTCAAACACAAGGTGTTGCCTATTATCAATGAAAATGATGTTGTTGCGGATGAAGAGATGAAAGAAGTTGCGACTTTTGGAGATAATGATAAGCTGGCATCGCTTGTTGTGAAGCTGGTAAAAGCGGATTTGCTCATAATGTTGAGTACTGTTGACGGTGTGCTTGAATTTCTTGAAGATGGAACTTCAAAGCGAATTCCATATGTTGAGTCTGTTAACCGAAAGGTTTTGGCACATGTTACAGAAGAAAAAAATCTTTTATCAAAAGGTGGTATGTCGTCGAAACTTCATGCTGCAAAGGCTGCTGTTGAAGCAGGAGCAATTACAGTAATTGCTGATGGATGCTCTAAGGGAGTAATTTCCAGGATTATTGAGGGCAAAGATACTGGCACGGTTCTTTTGCCGAAAGCGAATTTAATAAAT
Organism: Kiritimatiellia bacterium; assembly: GCA_027858345.1. Classification (GTDB taxonomy): domain Bacteria; phylum Verrucomicrobiota; class Kiritimatiellia; order JAQICX01; family JAQICX01; genus JAQICX01. Next base: position 1,709 of record JAQICX010000195.1, read on the forward strand.
TAAGGATGGATGATATGAGTTTACATGACGATATGTTAGTTGTTGGGCAAAATGCGGTTGAAGCATCAAGAAAGATGGCTCAATTGGCGTCGAGAAAAAAGAATGCAATATTAATGTCTATGGCGGAGGAGTTAGAGCTTTCCAGAGACAAGTTGGCAATTGCGAACAAGAGGGATATGGATGAGGGGCGTAATGCCGGCTTGAATTCATCTCTTCTTGATAGACTTGAGTTGACACCTTCAAGAATTGACAGCATGATTAAAGGTTTGCAGGCTGTTGCAAGTCTTGGAGATCCAATAGGTACACAGATCAGCAGCTGGCTGAGACCAAACGGCCTTGAGATTGTTAAAGAGCGTGTTCCAATTGGTGTGATCGGTATTATTTATGAGTCGCGTCCAAATGTTACTGCGGACACAACAGCACTTTGCTTGAAGACCGCTAATGCAGTTATTTTGCGTGGTGGCAAAGAGGCTTTTCATTCTAATATGGCAATTGCAGAAGCATTGCAGATTGGTGGTGAGAAAAAGGGAATGCCAAAGAATGCAGTACAGTTGATTGATACAATTGATAGGGAGGCAGTGAAGGAGCTTGTTCAGCTCACAGGTTTGGTTGATCTTGTAATTCCTCGTGGTGGTGAAACTTTGATTAAGGCAGTAACAGAAATGGCTCATGTCCCTGTTATTAAGCATTACAAAGGAGTTTGTCACACATATATTGATAAAGCTGCTGATCTTGACAAAGCCAAAGCAATTATTGTTAATGCCAAATGTCAACGTCCAGGTGTTTGTAATGCAATGGAAACTTTGTTGATTCATAAAGACCTGTTAGACACTTTTGTTCCTGCAATTGTTGATGTTTTGAAGGCAGAGAAAGTTGAAATCAGAGGCGATGAAATGGTTAAAGCTAAGTGCCCTGATGTTCAGTCTGCAACCGAAGAGGATTGGTACGCGGAATATCTTGATTTAATTCTATCAATTAAGATTGTTGACGGAGTGCAGGAAGCAATTGATCACATCAATAAATATGGTTCAAAACATTCTGATGCAATTATCTCTGCTGATGCAAAAGCTCAAGAGCTGTTTGTCAGAGATGTTGATTCCGCAACTGTATATATTAATGCTTCTACAAGATTTACAGACGGGGGAGAGTTTGGTATGGGAGCTGAGATTGGCATCAGTACAGACAAACTTCATGCAAGGGGGCCAATGGGATTGGATGAATTGACAACATACAAATATATTATTTATGGTGATGGACAGATAAGAATTTAATAAAAAAAAGCAATTAAGACTTGCTCAAAAGCAAAAAATTAAATAGAATTCAAGATAATTTAAGTAGAACGTGCGAGAATTTAAGTAAAATAATTAAATATAAGGAGAAATTAATGAGTACTAAAGGATGTAAAAGAATATTAAATACAACAGTAATGCTTTTTGTAACCAGTGCGATATTTGTTGGTTGTTCAAAGAAAACAGAGACAACACCAAAGTTAGTTGATACCGAAATGCAGGTTCAGCAACTTCTTGAACAAGCTGATTTGTATTATTCTGAAGGCAAAACAAATGAAGCTGTGATGTTGTTAAAAGATGCATACGCTAGCGAAGAGTATAAAGAATATTCAAAAAGCATTGTATGGGCTCTACTTAACACATACATTCAACAGCAGAACATTGAAGATGCAAAAAAACTATATTTAGAGACATTGGAAAATAACCCAGAGGTCGCAACTCCACTTTTTGGTTCAATCGAATACAGCATAAAGTCTGATGGAGATGTTGAAAGTCTTGATGAATGGTGTTTTATGGTTGCCAAGCATCCAAATGCACAAGTTGATTTGCAGGCACAGGCATTGTGGTATTTAGAAGAAGCCTATTCAGAAGCTGCTAATTGGATGAAAGTTTCAGACATCATCACATATGCATATGAAAACCTTACTGCACCAATCAAATATAAGTTTGTTGATGCATCAATGCGTCAGGTTCTTGCCGCCAACCAGTATGCAACACTTGACACTCTTGTTTCCAATCTAAAGCTATCTTCTAAAGATGATGCGGAACTACAATCAATTATTGTAGATGTGGAATTTAATGCACTGGTAAAGCAGGATAAACTTGCTGAAGCTCAAAAGTTATATGAAGATAATTTTTCAGCAATGAGTGAACGTTCAAAAAATAACAATTTTTCCGTTTTACTTTCGGCTTATAATAAAGCAAGTAAATTTGTAGAGGCAGATGCCTTAATTGATTTTGCAAAGAAAGATATCTCCGTTGACAGTTCTTCATATAAACTTGTCATGAGAGCATGGGTTAAACAGGCTAAGTTGGAAGAGAAACCAGTTGAAGCTCAGAACAGAGTTGTTTCTATTATCCAATCTGATGCAACAGAAAAGTTTAAGCAGTCAATCGTGAGTTCATTCTTCTATTACCTAATGGAAAATATACCAGTTGAAAACAAAAAGGTTCTTGTTGCGAATGTTAAAGAACTTCTTATGAATTCAACGGACGAGATGGTTAAAGAACCACTGGCATCAATATCTCTTGATGGATGCTTCCTGCTAAATGACTTTGATGGCGCTATTGAAGTTGTAAACAACTATGAGTGGCCGGAAGAAAACACAGCAATGCGCAAAGATAAATTATTGCCAAAGATTAAGGCGCATAAAGCACTTTTAGTAGAAGACTATCCGGAAGCTGTAAAGAATTTTAGAGTTTTTATGGATGTTATCAAGCTTGAGCCAGATGAAAAATATATGGACCCATATACTGGACAGCAAATTTCTGTAGATTCAATTTTAGGTCTCAACGCTCTAAGAATAGCAGGGCTTTGGGAAAAAGCAGGAGATTCTGAAAAAGCAGCAGCTGCACAAAAAGAAGCCCTAGGTTATTACAAAGATGCACTTGCAAAAGAAAAAGAAGATTCAGCTCAATACAAGTCAATATCAGAACAAATTAAAAAACTTGAAAGCAAATAAAAATGGCGAAAATAACAGACGAACAATTACAGTTAGTTGCAAACACAATTAGATGCTTGGCGGCAGACGGCGTGCAGGCAGCAAATTCAGGGCATCCAGGCCTTCCAATGGGGATGGCTGATGTGGCAGCAACTCTATTCTTAGAACAATTAGAATTTCATCCAACAGATGCAGCATGGGCAGATAGAGATCGCTTTGTGTTATCAGGTGGGCATGGTTCAATGCTTCTATATAGTTTGTTGCACCTTTTTGGATATGATGTATCTATTGAAGACTTGAAAAACTTTAGACAGCTTGGCAGCAAGACTCCTGGACATCCTGAGTTTGGTCACACACATGGTGTTGAAACAACAACTGGTCCTCTTGCACAGGGATGCGGAAATGCTGTTGGCATGGCAATTGCAGAAAAAATGCTTGCAGAGCGTTTTAACTTAGCTGATGCAGATGTTGTAGACCATTTTACATATGTAATGTGTGGCGATGGTGATCTTATGGAAGGTCTCAGTCACGAAGTGTTCTCAATGGCTGGACATCTTGCTCTTGAAAAACTGATTGTATTTTACGATAGCAACAATATTACAATTGAGGGAAAGAGAAATATTTCAGAGACAGATGATGTTGTGAAAAGATTTAAGGCATATAATTTTCAGGTAATAGAGATTGATGCACACGATTTTGGACAAATCAAAGCTGCTATTAAAAAGGCCAAGAATAAGAAAACACAGCCTTCAATCATTATCTGCCACTCACATATTGGTTTTGGTAGCCCTAACCTCCATGACACACACGGTGTGCATGGTGCACCTTTAGGGGATGAAGAACTTAAATTGACAAAAGCTAATCTAGGGTTCCCGGAAGATAAGTTTTTCTATGTTCCAGAAGAAGTTTATGACGTTTGTAATGCAAGACTAAGAGCGCTTCGTACTCGCATGAGAAAGTGGCATAAGAAGTTTAATCAGTATATTTCTGATAATCCTGCAAAAGCTGCTTTGTGGAAGACATATTTTGAAGCAGAATTGCCAAATAATCTGGAAGAGTTCTTGCCGAAGTTTGACAAGCCGACTGCAACACGTGTTGCTTCAGGCAAAGTTATTCAAGGCATGGCAGAAGCAATTCCTAATTTAGTTGGCGGTTCAGCTGACCTTGCACCAAGCACAAAGACACTAATTGATAATGGTGGCGACATAAACACTGGTGAATTTGCCGGCAGAAACTTCCATTTTGGTATCAGAGAGCATGGTATGGGTGCTGTAATGAACGGAATTTCTCTTCATGGTGGTTTCAGAATATTTGGTAGTACATTCTTTGTATTCTCAGATTACTGTCGACCAACAATTCGTCTTGCTGGCATTATGGGTATTCCTGTAATTTATGTATTCACACATGATAGTTTTTATGTTGGTGAAGATGGTCCTACTCATCAACCAATTGAACATATTGCAGCTCTAAGATGCATTCCAAATGTAACAGTTATACGTCCTGGTGATCCAACCGAAACAGGTGCAGCATGGATTGCTGCTCTTAAGAACAAAACAGGTCCATCAGTCATTCTATTGACAAGACAAGATCTTAATGTAATTGATAGAGAAGACATGCCAGCGGCATCAAGTTTAGAACGTGGTGCATATAGTCTATGGCAGAAAGATCCTTACAAGGCTCCGGAAATAATCTTTATTGCAACAGGTTCAGAAGTTAATGATGCCCTCGATGCAGCAAAACTTATAAAGGCTAACGTTCGTGTTGTAAGCATGCCTTCATGGGAATTGTTTGAAAAACAGACTCATCAGTACAAAGACAGCGTATTTCCTCCTTCATGTACAAAAAGAGTTGTTATTGAAGCCGGTTCAAAAATGGGCTGGGAAAAATATGCGGGTCTTAACTCTAAGTTTATCTGCATGGATGAATTTGGAGCATCAGGTCCATATAAACTTCTTAAAGATAAATATGGTTATACACCAGAAAAAATTAGTGAAGTGGCAAGCGAGTTACTATAATGAAACTTATTAAAACAACAATCTTTATGGCAGCAGTTGCATTACTCATGGTCTCATGTAGACAACATGACTATAGAACTGTTAAAGTAAAGGTGCCGCAAATGCATAATGCAGATTGTGCAAATATTGTTGGGCAATCTCTTACTGGCAAAGTGGGTATTGATCCGGAAACTATTAGCATTGATTTGAATGATAAAACGGTTAAGGTTACTTATGACAGTATGGAGACTGCTCTAAAAAATATTGAATTTTTTATTGCAGATACCGGCTTTAAGGCTGGACCCATCCCTGCAAATCAAGCTGCACGAGAAAAATTGCCTGCAAGTTGCAAATAGCAGAAAAAGCTCCCCAATGGGAGCTTTTTTTTTGCTGGCTCCGCCAACAAATTAAGATTAAGGTAAAGATTGAGGTTAAGAGCTGACTCTCGTCAGCGGAATTAAGGAAAATGTTTTTCTAGATTTATTTCCTAGGGCTTTTTGCCCTAGGCTCCGCCAGCTGGAATAACTGCTAAATGTCAAGCTCCTCATCTAGGTGATGAAATTGGTTGTACTTGTGGTTTGTTTTAGTCCAGATTCGTGAGTCCTTGGTCGTAATTAAAGAACCAACCGTGAACATCGTGAGCTAATGAGCAAGACAATACATATAAAATTGACAGACAATCGACGCATTGAGATGCTGCGATTGATTAAGATATACTATAGAGAAGAGTTTGAAGAAAACTTGAGTGATTTTAGAGCTGAAAGTATGTTGAAGTTTTTTATAGAAACCCTTGGGCATCCGGTTTACAATCAGGCAATCCAAGATGCTAGAGCATTTATTGCAGAAAAGCTTGATGATCTCGATGCAACATTTCACGAAAAAGAAGACTAGTGCATTGAACAAATGAAACGCTGTAAAGATTTTATTCGAGGACGACGTTGGGCTTAAAAAAAAATCAAGTAATAGCAGGCCTATTGCGTATTTTTTTGAAAGATTCAACGGAAGCCGCAGGACAAAG
>JAQICX010000201.1 GCA_027858345.1 Kiritimatiellia bacterium
CTGAAATTGTTTTCAACGGACGCCGAGGACGGCATCCCTCCCTGCTTGCAATATAATATTAAACTGCACAATGGGAGGGTCAGCGTCCCCGCTGACAGAAAAGGTGCTCAACCGAAAAACCAAGATATTTTCAACAAACATATTTTTGTTATTGACTTAAAAGAGTATTTTTGGCATATTACCCGCACTTATGACAACACAAGCGGGTGTTGCTTAGTGGTAAAGCTCTAGCCTTCCAAGCTAGTCACACGGGTTCGATTCCCGTCACCCGCTCCATTTTCTCCACTTAGATCAATAATATTCTTGTTATATCTTGCGAAGAAATATATTCTATGAAAATGAGAAGAATCAAAATAAACATATCATACGATGGAACAGATTACAGCGGTTGGCAAGTTCAGCCAAATCGTGCGTCAATTCAAGAAAAGATTGAGACCACTTTATTGATATTAACGTCTGAATCAATTAGAATTCATGGCAGCGGCAGAACTGATGCAGGCGTGCATGCAAAAGCTCAGATTGCTCACTTTGATATGGAAAAAACATTTCCAAACGATAAACTTAAGCTTGCTATGAACTCGCTGCTCCCTCCTGACATTCGAATAAATAGTGTCACAAATGTAAAAACAGACTTCCATGCTCGATATGATGTGCAAGAAAAAGAATATCACTACTTTATATATAATGGATCACCTCTATCACCTTTCGATGAAAAATATAAGGTTCAGATACAAAAGAAACTCAATATTGATGCAATGCAAAAAGCAGCAACTTACCTTGTCGGCAAACACGACTTTGCTTCATTCACCGCAAATGCAGGAAAAAAACTTGAAACTACCATAAGAAATGTTACAGCATTGCAAGTCATAAAATCCGGCAAAAATATAACCATAGTTGCAAAGTCACAAGGCTTCTTATACAAAATGGTAAGGAGCATTGCCGGATACCTCATAAGAGTTGGACTAGAAGAGGTGTCACCTGAATTAACAAAAGATATCCTCGAAATGAAAACAAGAGTGAAAGATGTAAAAACGGCCCCGGCAAAAGGCCTGTTTCTCTGGAATGTCAAATACTGAGGTTAAGCTTAAGATAAAGGTTGAGGTTAAGATGCCGAGCTAAAGCTCGGCTCAGAAAAAATATTCATAATTCTTCGTTCATTTTCACTTGACCAAAAAAAAATGGTTGTTACCCGAGTAACAACCATTTTTATTTAAGACTGTTGTCTTATATCATAAACATCATTTCTGCATATGATGGAAGAGGCCATAGTTCTTTAGGTGTCAGGTGTTCCAAACGGTCTACAGTTTCACGTAGGTCATTCATTGCAGCAATAGTTTCTTCTGTATTAATAATACTTGTATTCTCAAGAACTTTAGTCTTAGCCATTAAGTTTTCAAATTCTCTACTAATTTCCTGCAGAAGAAGTTTACCTTCCTTCATTTCGCAACCATACTCTTCGCTTGCCTTGATACCAGTTGCAAGTTCTTTCTGAAATTCAATTACAGGCAAAGGAAGAAGTGTTCTTGCCATTGTAACAGCTGTATCAGCTTCAATACGAATAGCCATTCTATATGCTTCCATATGTACTTCATATCTTGACTCAAGCTCTGCTCTTGTTAAAATACTGTATTTTTCAAATAGAGCAATTGAATCTTCATCAACAAGAGATGCAAGAGCTTCTGGTGTTGTGCGGAGATTTGGCAATCCACGTTTCGCAGCTTCATCCTGCCACTCTTGTGTATAATTATCGCCGTTGAATAGAATTCTCTTGTGCTTCTTAACAATTTCATGCAGACATGTCTGAAGAGCGGCGTTGAAATCAACACCATCTGCAATAGCCGCATCTATTTCATCACACATTTCTTCCAACGCATCTGCAACAATTGTGTTGAGAATGAAGTTAACAGCAGATGTGTTCTGACTTGAACCTGGAGCTCTGAATTCAAACTTGTTACCTGTGAAGGCAAATGGCGATGTCCTGTTACGGTCTGTAGCATCTCTTGGCATTGGAGGTAGTGATGAAATACCAATTGCAATCTGACCACCAGATTTTGAAGATTCTGCTTTACCTTTTTCAATTTGTTCAATAACATCAAACAATTGCTCACCAAGGAAGATAGAAATGATAGCTGGAGGAGCTTCGTTAGCACCAAGTCTATGGTCATTTCCTGCTGTTGCAACACTTGATCTCAACAACGGAGCCCATGTGTCTACAGCCTTCATAAGTGCACAAATCATTGCAAGGAACTTAGCATTTTCATGAGGGTCATCTCCTGGTGTCAACCAGTTCTTTCCATCAGTACCTGTAACAGACCAGTTGTTATGCTTACCTGAACCATTAACACCTGCAAATGGTTTTTCATGAAGCAGACATGCAAAACCATGTCTTTCTGCAACAGATCTTAGAACTTCCATGATAATCATGTTGTGGTCAACAGCTAGATTCAACTCTTCAAATAGAGGAGCAATTTCAAACTGAGATGGACAAACTTCGTTATGTCTGGTTTGAGCAGGTACACCAAGTTTCCATAGTTCTCTATCAACTTCAGACATAAAAACTAGAATACGACTTTTAATTGCACCAAAGTAATGGTCGTCTAGCTGCTGATGCTTAGCAGGTGTATTTCCAAAAAGTGTTCTGCCTGTCTGAAGTAAGTCAAGACGCTCCACATAAAATGAATGATCAATTAAAAAATATTCCTGTTCACATCCAAGTGTTGCTGATGCTCGCTTATCTGTTGAATCAATTCCAAAGTACTCACCTAATCTGCATACTTGTTCTGACAAAACATTAATAGAACGAAGAAGTGGGGTCTTCATATCAAGAGCTTCGCCATTGTAACCGCAGAAAATTGTTGGAATGCAAAGTGTAACAACTCCATCTACTTTCTTCAAGAATGCAGGACTTGTTGGGTCCCAAGCTGTGTAACCTCTGGCTTCAAATGTAGCTCGCAAACCACCTGAAGGGAAACTTGATGCATCAGGTTCCCCCATTGATAGTTCACTAGCTTTGAATTGAGCAATCGCACCACCTTTGCCGTCTGGCTTCAAAAACGAATCGTGTTTTTCTGCTGTACTACCTGTCAAAGGCTGGAACCAATGTGTATAGTGCGTGGCACCATTATCAATTGCCCAGTCTTTCATTGCCTGTGCAACTTCACCTGCGATGGATGAATCTAAAGCCTTACCAGCATAAATTGTTGCAACTAATGATTCATAAACATCTGAACTAACAATTTCTTTCATAGTCTTCAGAGAAAAAAGATTTTCTCCAAATGTTTTCAATATCTCTTTCATAGCTTTTATTGCTCCTAAGTTTTTTGTGTTTAAGGGATTTTCCCATTTGATTTTAAATCATATGCAAATATTAAGCAAATTTCGTGCCAAGACAATCACAGCAACACCAATAATATTAGTTAAGAAACTTGTAACAAGCGACTTAATGGCATATCTCAGTCACCGACAAAATACAGCAAAAACAAAAATTACATTTTTGTAACATACAGAAAAGGATTTAACTACAATTTAGTAGTTTAAATATTTCTCGAATTAGAAAGGTACTAAAAAGCAATGTTGTTTATCAGTACAGGGGAGACTTTTTCCGCCCCATTTATAAGCCCTACTTAGGGCTTACTGTTTAATGCAAGATAGGACGCTTCGCTACTGTCGCAGGCTCCAGTCTCGGCAAGCCGGTTCCTATATTATGTATTCACTGCGTTTCGTTGCTTTAGAGCATTTCACTAACGAAACGCAGTAAATCTTTGTCCTGCGGCTTCCGTTGAATCTTTCAAAAAAATACGCAATAGGCCTGCTATTACTTGATTTTTTTTTAAGCCCAACGTCGTCCTCGAATAAAATCTTTAC
>JAQICX010000208.1 GCA_027858345.1 Kiritimatiellia bacterium
TTATAATTAAACGAACTATTTCTTTTATACGATTTGACAGCAGTTCAGATGCCACATCTTTTTGTAGCACCGCTTCAAGGTTTGCAGGATAATCCTGGATAGATGTTATAAAATCAATACCATGATCATGAAGCAAATATGCATCACGGGAAAGAGCACCTGAAATCAAAAGAACTGGTTTATCATGTTTTTTTGCAAGAGCTGCAACGCCCACTGCAACTTTTCCTGAAGCAGTCTGTGCATCTGATTTGCCTTCGCCCGTAAAGACAAAATCACATTGACTAATAACATCTTCGGCTTTGATGATTTTTAGAACATATTCAATTCCTGGAACTGCATCTGCATTTAAGAATTGAAGAAAAGCATATCCCAGTCCACCAGCAGCACCTGCACCTTTTGAGTTTGAACAATCTTTTCCAAAATGTTTTTCAGCAACTTCGGATATTTTTTTAATTGCAGCATCAAGTGCAGGTAATTCACTTGTCTTTGCGCCTTTTTGGGAGCCATAAACATATGTTGCTCCCTGCTCACCACAAAGAGGGTTTGCAACATCACTGAGTATTGTAAATTCACAATCCTTCAACTCTGCAATTACTTTACTATCATCAATCGATGAAAGGTTCACAAAAGCCTTAACATCCATTGGTAATTCATTGCTTTCAGAATCAAAAAAACGAAAGCCAAGTTCTCTAAGCATTCCAATACCACAGTCATTGGTTCCACTTCCACCAAGTCCAATAGCAAACCTACGAAATCCTCTGCCTATTCCAAGTTTAATTTGCTCACCAATGCCTTTTGAAGTCTTCTCCGCAACATTTGTTTTATTGGAATAAGATAATCCAACAGTTTGAGCAGATTCAAGAACATACAAATCATCTACAACGCCTGTAAGTGCTTTACATCTCAACCCCTCAAGATTCGTTACACAATCTTGAAGAGTATGACCATTACTTTTTACAACTGCGTCAATAGTTCCTTCTCCACCATCTGCAATCAACAGACTACAGATTTGAATTGAAGAATCTATCTCTGCAATAGCTGCTTCACATACTTCAATAATCTCCTGTGATGACAAGCAACCCTTAAAAGAATCAAATGCGAGTACTACCTTCATTTCTCCTCTACTAAATTAACCAAGGAATATGAAATATTCTTTTTGTTTTTCTTTAAAGCTACAGTAATAAGCTCATATCCCTTAATTGAAAGCTTTATAGGTTCTTCTAAACCATAAACCTTCAAACGAAACCGTTTTGTCTTCTCAGAAGTATTCAACAGTCTTATTATAAGCTTTTGACCCTTCTCACTTTTCTTTACTGCACGAACAATTACGTCATTGGAGCTTACTGAAATAGGTTCAACAGGCATTGACAATGCATTCTTAGAATGAATAGCCGGACGAGGAAAATATGTTTGCCCCACAATAGGCATATTTAACAAGTCGGCACTCTTTGTAACTTCTGTTTCGTTAAAGCAATCAGAGACCATAATTTTATAAGAGTATGTCTGCTGTCCGATATCCTGACGTGGTAAAAATTTACGCATACGCCAGTTATCCTTTTCTGGAAACATGGCAAATGAAGAATATGCAGCTGAGCGTGTTACATTCAAAAACAGATTATTTTTTTGAGTTAATGCATAAGCCCCTATTCCATCATTAGCAATCGAAAGACAAAGTTTCTGATTGCCGGCTTTGCCATGGACAGCAACCCAGCGTGTTGCAGAGAGTTCGGCGTGCTTTTCTGTTGGTTTTCTACGATATGCTGAATGCAGAGTCTCTGCAATACTTTCTTCTGCTGTAAAATTCAACGGCACATGAAGTTTAAGCATTGAGTCCCTATGATTCCAAAATATCCTGTCTCTTATCTCAAAAGAGTCATCAAGGTGCCCAATCAGATATTGCCTTACAATAGCAGATGCTCCAGAAACAAAAATTGCTTCGACTGTAGTTCTAATACAACCACTCTCAATAATTCTTATTGGATGACCAATTGCATTATCAGGATCGTTATGTGACTCATATGTCGGTGAAAGCTGCAGAACCTCTGCAGGTGTCGCAAGGCTGAAAGCAAGTGACACACCACCAAATATTCCATGAGTTGGTTTATCCGCCTTCGTTTCCGCAAGAGGAGAATATGAATCCCAGCTGTGGTCAACATCTCTCAGAATCACAGGTCCAAATGCACCTGGCTTAACAATGGATGTTCTTGATCCTGGCAGCGAAAGTTTATCTACAAGACCGGTATCTGGATTTATCCTTAAGTCAAACTTTGCAGTTTTGAAAAACAGTGTGTTTTTAGAAGGTTTAGGATGCTCAATCTTTATTTCAGAACCATCTTTAAATGATTCTTCAATTCTTAAAGTCTCAAACGGTTTGAGGCTAACAGTTGCCAAAAGTCTAACTCTCCAATCAGAGGCACAAACTGCTTCTGCGATACTTCTCTGGTAAGGAATCTTTTTGCCATTAATTTTAATTTCAATTTCAGGATTAATAGGCCAGATATGGTGAAGATTGATTTCATATTCAACATTTGTCTTGACAGGAAAACCATGTGGATTAGTTACAAAATATGGTGTTTCATAAGGTTTTGCCTTTTCTTGATTCTTAATCCAGTCAATATGATTTTCAACAACAATTCTATGCGCTTCATCAGTTGCTTTTGCAAGTGCGTTTAGAGAATCTTTTTCTGGAGTAACAGACATTGATCCAGGAAGAATATCATGAAACTCACAAAACATCAAATCCTGCCAAGCTGAATGCAA
>JAQICX010000221.1 GCA_027858345.1 Kiritimatiellia bacterium
CGCCAAAGCTCCTCCCGCTTTTAGGGGAGGTGGCGATCCAGCAACTACTTTGCTTTCTAAAAAAAGCAAAGTAGTAGCTGGAGAGACGGAGGGGTATCTCTCAACCTTAATCTTAACCTGCTGACAAAGTCAGTACTTTCCACTTTCCACTTATCACCGCTGGCAACGCCAGCTTTGGAGGTGCCGAAGGCGGAGGGGGCGTATTGGCTATAATTTATTGAATATTAAGCTTTTACACATATTTTTCATATTTATCACCCATTGAGTGATAAAATAATGTATTAATATTTGATTTATAGGCCATTCCAATGCGTTTCGTTGCTTTAGCTATCTAAAACCTCGTCAAGGCGTGGCCAAGAAACTCATTGATTATCATCAACCGAAATGCTCTAAACCATGAAGAGTGGACATGCGTATACGTTATCAGAGATTTTAGAAATTTTGTCTATTGGAGCAATAACAAGTCCTGTTTCAATTTTTAGGTCTGGATAAGTAGCCATAAACCTATTTATACCTGTTGTATCTCGTTTTGCAGGGATAGTACTAAGTTTTATCTCAATGGGGAAAAAGCACCCATCTCTTTCCAATATAAGGTCAACTTCTGCTCCGCTGTGAGAACGCCAATGAAAAAATCTTGGAGGAGTACTCATTGTTTGAGATAATTTATATATTTCATTTACAACAAATGTTTCAAAAATATGTCCAAGTAGGGGGTGTCCACTTAACGCTTTGGGAGAAGATATCAGTTGTAAGTGACATATCAATCCAGTATCCGTAAAGTAACCTTTGGGCTTTGAGCTGATTCTTTTAATTGTATTGCTGTGAAAAGCTGGTACATCACGCCACTGAAATGTTCCTTTAAGCATTTCTAACCATCTCATTGCTGTTTGTGGAATAATCCCAATTTCTCTGCCAATATGAGATTTGTTTATTTCTTGTGCTGTTAAAGCGGAGGCAAGTTGGCAGAATCTTCCAAATTGTTGAGGATTATTTACATCAGCTAGCTGTCTTATATCCCTTTCAATATATGTTTGAATATATGATTGATGATAGTCAGAAACAAACTCAAGGTCAAGCGTATCAACTTCCGGCAGCGTTCCACGCCAAAGTTGTTCGTAAAGAGTACGAGTTGCATTTATATGCGTGGGTGGTCTATTTACAAAATCTTTAGGATTCTCAAGATATTGTTCCAACCAATGTTTCTTCTCTGTATGTTCATAGATTTCTGAAATTGAAAATGAATCAAGATTTATTAATATTGCTCTACCTGCAAGAGACTCTGAAATTGATTTTAAGACAGACCATTGTTGTGAGCCTGTTAGTATATACATGCCAGCCTGTTTGTTGTTGTCAACTCGCCGTTTTATGGCAGGTACAAGTTCAGGAGCATATTGTATTTCATCAAGTATTAATGGAGATGGATGGTTGTCTAAAAACAGATCTGGATCTTCTCTCGCATTACCAATATCAACAATGGGATCAAGTAGAACCAAGTCATGCTCTTTAAACAGATGTTTAATAAGTGTGCTCTTCCCAACTTGCCTGGCTCCTGATATTACAACAACAGGAAATTGCTGCGCAATTCGCATTATTTTATCTGATAAATTTCGTTCTTTATATTTCATACACCAAATATATAGATATTATTATCAAAAATCAAGTGTTTTGTATCGAAACCAAGATAAATGATGATGTCATCATCATTTATCATGGTTTTAGAGCGTTTTTTACATATCTGGACAGGCTTGATATGAAATTTTGAGAAGAGTAAAAAGAATTTACATGATTTATTTCTGCAGAACGAAGCGGGAAATCGAAGGCAGGACGGCAAGTCAAGGTAGCACAACGATCTTCGTTGTAGGCGTTTTTAAACTAGAATAGTTACGTTACCTTGTGTTTCTAAAGCAATTAGTTGTGTTGTGTTTGTGTTGAGGTAAATGCTGTAAATATTTGATCATAAAGTGTTTTACTATTGCTAGAACATTTCATGATTGAAATCCTTTAAACATTCAATTACTTTTTCTGCTGTTAAATAGTACTTTGAATTAATCTTTTATTTATTTAGGTAACACTATGTCTGTTACTCTCCAACAGCCTCTTGTTCCTCCAATTCGTTCTATATACCCTTTGTCTTTTAAATGTTTTAAATGTTTTATGGTTGCTGAATTATTAATTTGTAGTTTTTGAGCTAAAGCTCTTCTGGTTACTCTATTATCTTCCACAATTAGGTTTAGAATCTCTTTTTGTCTATCTGTTAGATCTTCTATTGGACCACCTATTGGACCACCTATTGGACCACCTTGAATATTCGGTTGTTTTGATGCTTTTCTCCCTGTTTCTTTTTCAGAAACCAAAAAATCTGGATGAATCAGAAATTCTGTAACAAAGAAACTTCTTTCAGGTTCATTCGTGTCAAAGATTGGGGCATCAGAGTCATTATCGCTTAGAACTCTTTTTATTGTCGGAATGCCAGTTCCTCTACCTTCCGTTAATTTTAGTTCCTTTAATAATTCTCCAATTCGTCTATTCCGATAACGTCTGCTTCTAATTACACCTTTGTCAAAATCTTTTTGTTTAAGTGCGGGGTCGACTCCGTTGTAACTAATGATCTCAATAGATTTAGGCAAAACCCTAATTTCTATTGGATCTTGCAACTCATAATTACGATGATAAACAGCATTTGATAATGCCTCTTCTATGGCTTCATAAGGATAGTTGGAAATGGTATCAGATTCTGCCTTATCTGCGTGTTTAATAACCTTACTTTTTATAATGTGAGTTTTGAAATACGAAAGCACATCAGTCAGCTGTTTTTGAATTGGCCCCATATAAGTTTTTTCTTCAAACTCTTTTGCCCCTAGACCGTTGGGGAATTCCACAACATCTATTTGTACGCCTTTAAAATATTTTTTAGTGTGTTCAGAGAACATCAATAATCCTACATTTTTAGGAAACAAGTGCTCTTTTGCACCTTGACACAAATTCATTCTATTTGCCAATTCTGCAATAGTCATTGTTGAACTTTCCTTAAAGAGTTTGCTACCTGTTTTTGCCAAGTGTTCACGCATTAAACCAAAGCTCAAATCGTTGATATTGGCATGAGTATTGACTCGATCGTCGAAAGGAATTTTAGCGGTTAGCTGTATCAACTCTGTTTCTTGCTCGGTGTTGGGAACAACACTACTAGAAAACTGTCGGATTCTATAGTTGTAGGTCTTGTGCTTTGCCGACACATCATCTGGAACTTGATAGGGTCTATTACTGCCTGCTGGCACCCAAATGACCAATAAGTGTTTTTCATCAATTGTTTCTAGTGACAAGCGAG
This sequence comes from Kiritimatiellia bacterium, assembly GCA_027858345.1. Taxonomy (GTDB): domain Bacteria; phylum Verrucomicrobiota; class Kiritimatiellia; order JAQICX01; family JAQICX01; genus JAQICX01. Next base: position 3,326 of record JAQICX010000221.1, read on the forward strand.
GCACGTATGATGGTGATATTAAATTGCAATATCCCACTAGTTCTCGTTGTATTTTTTCGAACTTGTCTGGATTGAAACCTTTGACAGGTCTAATGGGGTTGCCGTTCTCTTCATTTACACCAATAATGATATAACCACTTCCATCATTTGCAAAGTCATTTGCAAATGCACATATAGAGCGCATAATAGCAGTAGGATTCTACCCTTCTTTGAACTCCATTCTTGGACCTTCTACATAATCGCCTGATAATAAATTTTCTATGCTGATTAATATGCTCATGGTTTTATTTTTTAATAATTTTGTTTTTCTTAAAGTTTTGCAATTATTTTAGCATTTACATTGATATTGTCAAGAAACATATTTTTGATTTTTATTGATCCTTAATTTGTTGGTTGAAGAGTCTTTTTTTTCTTAGCCATCCTTCTTCGCAGGTTCTGACTATGGTGGACAGGCAATTGGCACGGATGAACACTGATAAACAAAAATGTTCGACCACATCTATGTTTCGCTATGCACAAGGCAGCACACAACTCGAGCTTGCGACAGCAATGAAGCAAAGCGTAATGCCTGTCTTCCAGTCTGTAGGCGTTTTTCACACTGCATGCTTATACCAATGGGGAACAAGGATTATATAGGGCGGTCGAGCCGCCTGTCTGCGTGAGTACACGAACAGGCAGGCAACCAAAAGAGATTCTCGCCTGTCTGCGTTCAACGCACAGGCAGGCGCAGAGCAACTGTGTTAGTTTGCAAGCATAAAATCAGAATTTTTTACTGAATAATTTGCAGCAATAAGTAGCTTGCGCATTACAGCGACTAGAGCAACTTTTTTAGGCTTATGATTTTCCTCC
>JAQICX010000253.1 GCA_027858345.1 Kiritimatiellia bacterium
GGTACTGTCAAAAATTGTATGAAAAAATATGAAAAGGGGAATGTCCAATGAACGGAATACCCCTCCGTCTAGGTAGGACATTACACTGCGTTTCATTGCTGTCGCAAGCTCCAGCCTCACTTCCCTTTGGTCGTGTCACTCGCCACCTCCTCCTAAAAGCGGGAGGAGCTTTGCGGGCTAGGGTTAGCTTGCAGAATAAGTCCTGTAGCCGAGTCGCCCCGGCTCGGGAAAAGGTTGAATAGGGAAGCAACGCCTGTAGCGTCGGGCGTTGACCGACGAAAAAACGTGGGGATAAAACAAAAAATGCTATATCCCATTGATTTATAACGAAATAGACCTGAATAGAGTGCAAACTTTTGACAGAACCTGTTGAGATAAAAGGAAGACAAATGATAATAAATGTAAAAAAAGCAATGTTGGGAATTGTTACTGCTGGACTAGTTGTCAGCTCTGTGGTGGCACAGGATGAGGTAGAGAAGAAAAACTGGGAGTTATCTGTTAATGCTGGTGCAAACTTCTCCAGTGGAAACACAAAGAATTATCTTGCAAATGCTGGTGCCGCTTATAAACAGACAATTGGTATGAGTGAGATTAAGACTGGTTTCAACATGAACTATGGTGAAATAGAAAAAACAAACTCAGAAGGAACAAATGAGATGGTGAAGGACACCGATAAATATAATATTTATGGTGAATATCAGTATAATATTTCTGAAAGATACTTTGTCAATGCAATTGCAGACTGGATGCATGATTATAAAGCAGATATTAAATATCGTTACAAAATTGGTCCAAATGTTGGTGTCAACCTTATAAAAGATGGAGCCGTAGAACTTCAGACATCTGTGGGTGCTGTTTATCTTTATGAGACATATGAAACAGAGGATGGTAATGATGATTACATAGCTCTACGTTTAGCAGAGGATTTCCTTTGGACTATTTCTGAAGGCACAAAGTTGATTCAAGGTGTTGAATATATGCCTGACACAAGTGAGTTTGGAAAGTATTTAGTAAACTTTAATGTTTCATTGGAAGCACCTGTTGCAAAGGGAATATCAATGGTTGTAACATTCAAGGATCAGTATAATAGCCAGCCTGTTGATGATAAAAAGAAAAATGATACATCATTGATCTTTGGACTACAATACTCGCTTTAATATTTATTTTTAGGTGGTGTTATAATGCTAGGGAAAGTTATTATATTATTGATGTTGACATCAATTACAGCTTTTTGCGATGAAGATACGAGCCGAATGGTTCGCAAACAACTTCAGGCATTAGCACCACTAAAAATACATGGTGGTCATGTTGAACTAATGGGTGAAAGTCAACTTGCTAAACAGGAGCTCGCTCAGTGGTTTAAAATCATGCTTGCCAGAACTGAAACTTTTTTTGGATCCAAAATTGATTTTGATAATCATACCATACGCTTAGTCATTGATGCAGAATATTCAGACAGAAAGGCCTTTGTAACAACTTCAATCTTTGAAGGCAAAGTCCTGCAACGACTTGTCATAACGGATGTTGATAATTTTGATTTACAACATATGGAAAAACTTCTCTCTGAAATGCTGCTTAGGGGATATGTCTATGACACTATAGACAAGAAAACACTCCTAAATACATACCAAGATATAAAAATTCCAGATTGGTTGTCCATTGGACTTTCAAGAAGTCTATACAACAAGTATAAACAAGAGGATGCCGAAAGTGCATACATGGAATGGATAAACGGCAAAGTATTGTCGTTAATGATTATATTTGAAGATAACCTTTGGTCTGCTAACATTGCTGGTGTTTTCTTAAATCGACTAAAAAAAGAGTCCAATTATCGAAAGAGTTTTGCCAAATTGTTTGAGGCAATAGGTAAATCAAATATTATTGATTACTATTGGATTCAGAAAGAAATACTTGATGTCGACGACGAAACCTACTTGATTTTCTGGGATGACTGTCTATATATACAGAAGTATATGGTCTATGTTGCCAGAATGGATATGAACGATTTTGAAAGATATTTGTTACAGCAGAGTTTGTATAGTTTTAAAGGATATTCAGGGATTCCCAATGTTGAACGTTTGCCATTAGCAATGTCTCCAATCATGGTTGTCAATTGTAGAGATGAAGAGTGGGTTGGTGGATACATTGAATCAAAACCAAGAGAATTACAGGTTCTTGCTATTGGTAAAAGTGACCAGTATAGAGAGATTACCGAGCAAATTTGTGGCTATATTCAGAGCATAAGAATGGAAGAAAATGTTAGAAATTTCATTGTCAACTACAGAAAAATACAAACCATGGTTGATGGGGAGCTGGCAGAGCCAGCTAAATAACGCAAAGTCAGGTTTTAGTTAATAGTAAATAGTTAATAGGGCACTCCGTGGGCAGGAAAGAATTCACCCCTCCGTCCTCGTTCCTCGGCCACCTCCCCTAAAAAGAGGGAGGAGCTCTTGCGGACTAATGTTGGGTTGCAAGAACTTCACCTGTAGCCGACCTCAGCAGAGGTCGGGATGAATGTGGACTTGCAGGAACAACGCCTGTAGCGTCGGGCGTTGACCGACGAAAAAAAGAATAAAGGGTTGCATGTTGCATCAACACCTGTAGCCGAGTTGCTTCTGCTCTTGAAAAAGATGGAATTGATGACAATGCTGAACTGTTTTGAGTCCAGAGTCGAGAGTCTTTAGTCCTTTGAGGAAAAGGAATTGGAATATCCACCTTAGCCTTCACAGTCAGGCTTCGGCGGACAGCAAAAAAATGAATGATTGTATTTCGGGAAACAACAAGGACTTAAAATGAAAGATGAGATAATAAAGATTGCCATGCAGGCTAAAGCTGCAGGATTAGAGCTTGCAACCGTATCAGGGCAATTAAGAAGTAAATTTCTGACACTGGCACCTCAGCATCTTGATAGAGTTAGAGGAGATGTTCTAAAAGCAAATTTACAGGATATCGAAGAGGCAAAAAAGAAGTGTGTGCCTGATGCATTTATTGAAAGATTAAGACTGACAGAAAAAACTTTTGAATATATGAAGAAACGTCTGCTTGAAGTTGCTGAGCTTCCAGACCCACTGGGTAAAGTTTTAAATGGTCATATCTCAGAAACAGGTTTGGTTGTGAAGCGAGTATCAGTTCCGTTGGGAGTTATTGGAATTATCTATGAAGCTAGACCAAATGTAACCACCGATGCAGCATCTGTTTGCATAAAAAGTGGTAACGCTGTGATTTTGCGTGGAGGCAAAGAGGCATCACGCACAAATAAAGTTTTGGCAGATGCAATGATAGCTGCAGCGAAAGAAGCTGGTCTGCCTGACTACTCAATACAGCTGCTGGAAATACCGGGGCACGAGGCTGTTAATGAATTGCTTAAACAGGATCAATATATTGATGTAATTATTCCGCGTGGAGGGAAAAGCTTAATAAAAGCAATCTCCCGTGAAAGTAAAATCCCGGTCATAAAGCATTATGATGGAATCTGCCAGATGTATATTGCTGAAGATGCGGATTTTGATATGGCAATCAGTTTGGCAATAAACTCCAAACTTGAAAGAGTTGAGGTGTGTAACTCTCTTGAAACACTGCTTGTTGATGCGAAGATTGCTAATGAATTTATGCCTTTGATAGGGGATGAACTTAGTAGGAAGGGAGTTGAAATTCGGGGGTGCAAAAAAACTTGTACTATTCTTGAATATGCACAAAAGGCGACAGAAGAAGATTGGTCCACCGAGTATCTTGCACCTGTGATATCTGTAAAAGTAGTTGATGATATTGATGCCGCTATTCAACATATAAACACATATGGTTCAGGTCACACGGACGTGATTGTCACTTCGTCTAAAACAAGCATGGAAAAATTTATGAATAGAGTCGACTCTGCGTCAGTTCTTGTTAATGCATCTACCCGCCTGTCAGGTGGCGGTGCATATGGACTTGGCTCTGTTGTGGGTATAAGCACTGGCAAATTGCATGCAAGAGGTCCTGTTGGCCCTGATGAATTAACATCATACAAATGGATTGCTATTGGTGATGGGCATCTTCGAAATTGAAGCGTGTTGTTTTGGCAAAAATGGCTTGCCAAAATTGAACAGCAAGAAAAGCAACAAAAAAAAATTAAGGTTAATAACCCTAGTTTTTCGGTTGAGATGAAGAATGCAAGTTTCGGTCAATAAAATTAAGAAATAAGGAACGTTTTTTTTGCGGTGTGGGTGATGATTTTGAAAATTTTATTTAAAAGGCGGGGTCACGGACCCCGACCCTACAAAATACCTGCGAATCAACCTTTTAGTTTTGGTTGCAGCATCCGCAACTGTAGGGGGGGGCTTCACCCCGCCAAAAGAGTATTCAACCCAAAAATCAAGGTTAATAGAGAAAATTAAAAGTAATGCTGGAATAACGCTGGTTGAAAGAATATAATACTAACCATAACATTTTAACGAAAGGTAATAATATGAAACTTGCATTTACAACATTGGGTTGTTTAGATTGGGACTTGGATACAATTATAGCTGCGACTCTTGAATATGGATACCAGGGAATTGATTTCAGAGGCTATTTGAATGAATTGAATATATATAAATTACCTGAGTTTTCAACGGATGTTGAAGCAACAAAGGCAAAAATAAAATCTGCCGGACTTGAAGTTTCCTGCTTTTCAGCATCAATTCGCTTGATTGCTCCAGATGAAAAAACAAGGCTTGAATTTGTAGAAGAAATCCTAGAATACACAAAACTTGCAAAAATCTTTGGGACAAAATATATTCGTATATTTGGAGGAGGATGGTTAGGGCGTAACCGTGAAGAGGCCATTAGTGAAGCTTTGAAAAATATGAATCTACTTTTGGAAGCAACTAAAGATTCTGATGTGATCTTTGCAATTGAAACTCATGATGAATGGGTTGATACATCAACAATTAAAGATTTTCTGGAAAAGATGGATAATGAAAGAGTTAAAGCCGTATGGGATGTGAATCATCCTTATCGTGGGGGTGAATCTCCTGAAAAAACATATGAAAATATTGGCAAATGGGTTGTATATACGCATTGGAAAGATTCACGTTATAATCAGGATACTCCACGCAAATATGATCTGTGCTTGCCTGGCGAAGGGGATCTGCCGCTAAAAAGATTCTATGAACTTTTAGAACTAAGCGGCTACGAAGGCTGGCAGACTCTCGAATGGGAGAAAAAATGGAATCCTGAAATTGATGAACCGGAAATAGCCTTTCCAGCTTTTGTTAAGTTAATGAAAGAGATTTCAAGTTAATTTCTGTGAGAACAACCTACGGATGAATAAAATGTGCTTGATAGGGAAATCGATATTGAAAAAATTGGGTAGTAAAAGTGAGCTTTGAAAAGAAAAAGATAAAAAAAACGAGAAAAAAGTTGTTTTTTTGAGAATATTTGCATATAATTGGTCGTTTCTTTGCGTTGAACAGAAAGAAAATGTAAAAAATATTTGAATTTATAAAGAAAATTTGTTAACTTATAACAGGAGATATAAAAATGTCCAGAGTATGTGATATTTGCGGTAAAGGTGCAGTTACAGGAAATAAAATTGTTAGGCACGGTTTACGCAAGAACAAAGGCGGTATCGGTCTTCATATTACAGGTGTTTCTAAACGTCGTTTTCTACCTAATCTACAAAAGATTAGAGTTCAGGAAAATGGTGGCGTGAAACGTAAGACTGTCTGCACGGCTTGCATCAAATCCGAGCTTATTGTAAAAGCTTAGGGGGATAAAATGTCAGAGGAAATCAAACAGGTTGATGATCAAATCTTGGAAACAGATATTGTTTTTGATTGTCCACATTGCTTAAAAAGTTTAGCGATTGATTATCATGGAGCTGGGTTAACCATACCTTGTACTGATTGTAATGAGTTAGTTGTTGTTCCAATTCCAGATGGAATGGATATGAGCGATTTGGATAGTTCCGATTCAGATCTAGAAGTAAGGCTTATAAATCTCAGAAATATATTGAAAGAAACTGAGAGTAAAATGACTAACTACAAGAATAAGATTGAGAATTTACAAGAGTTAAATAGTCAGTTAGAAAGACAAAAAGCTGTTTATCTTTCGAAGATCGTTCCTTTGATGAAACGGCTAGATATATTATCTGAAAATCTTTCAGAAGTAATTGAGATAATGAATATTATTGCCGGCAATGCTGAAGTTTTAGAAGAAGAGTAATCGAATCTAAAATTTTGAGACTAAAACCATGACAGATGTCATGGTTTTTTTTTTGGTCATTTGCTGTTCCAAAATGTTTACCACGAAAAGCCTTGGGCGGACAAGCCGCCTGTCTGCGTGAGTACACGAACAGGCAGGCAACCAAAAAAAAGTTTGATCGCACGAAGGCACGAAGAACGCAAAGGAAAAGAAGATTTCTTACCACGAAAGGCTTAGGGCGGACACTCGTGGCGCAGCCTAAGAGAGGCTGGAGCCTGCGACAGCAACAAAGTGACCTACCCACAACCAAAAGAGTTTTATCCACAGATTACGCAGATTAACGCAGATTATTAAAAGCAAAAAAGAGAAGAGTTTAAGCAATTGTTTAGGGTAACGCAACGATCTTCGTTGCAGGTGTATTTGAGGTAACGCAAGCTTCCAGGTTGCCAGTGTTATCTTCCTTTCTTAAGCTCCTCGGCTGGCGTTGCTAGCCCGTATATTTTATGAGATGCTAGTGATGTAGCTACGAAAAAGCAATGCATGTAGTGTAGTCTCTACTCAAATACATTGATGATGAAGTAGATGCATTGCTAGCGTCTCACCCGATAAGGCGTTACTTAGTTGATTCAATTATGACACATAACGTAATTTTAATATTTTGATATAACACATTCGAAACAAGCAGTTTAGCCATATTTAAAGACGCTTTCGTAAAATATGCGGGCTAGTCCTGCAAGGCGGGAGGAGGTCACCTCGCCCCTTTCTCGCCGTAGACAAGGATGGCGAAGGCGGATCCCAAACTTGCAAATCAATATTGTCTTGCAGAAATGGGAGCCCACCCCTCCGTTCTCGTTCCTCGAACACCTCCTCCCGCAGA
>JAQICX010000209.1 GCA_027858345.1 Kiritimatiellia bacterium
GCATTGAACAAATGAAACGCTGTAAAGATTTTATTCGAGGACGACGTTGGGCTTAAAAAAAAATCAAGTAATAGCAGGCCTATTGCGTATCTTTTTGAAAGATTCAACGGAAGCCGCAGAACAAAGATTTACTGCGTTTCATTAGTGAAATGCTCTAACATACATCCTTGTCATTAACAACAAAAATAAAGGGAGAAACAAATGAGATATTTTAAGCTTATTTTGTTAGTCGTTTTAGTTGGAATCTTTGGTTGCAGCAAGCCAACCGAGACTTCAAAGCAAGAAGCACAACCAGACAAAGTCTACAAACTAAAATATAGTGTATTCTTTCCTGCGAGCCACATTCAGTGCAAAACAGCTATGGACTGGGCAAAAGAGATTGAAGAAAAGTCAAATGGTCGCATCAAAATTACAGTGCATCCAGGAGGAACTCTGACAAAAGCACCAAACTGCTACAGTGGTGTTGTTGATGGCATCTCAGACATTGGTATGAGTTGTTTTGCTTATACACGCGGACGTTTTCCTTTCTTAGAAGGTCTTGACCTTCCTCTTGGCTATCCAAACGGTCTGGTCGCCAGTGAAATTGCAACAGAGATGATTGAAACTTACAAACCAGAAGAAATTAACGATGTTGAATTCATGTATGCCACCGCTCACGGTCCTGGAATCATTGCGTCAAAAAAACCAGTGAGAACTACAGAAGATATAAAAGGCATGAAAATTCGTGCAACTGGTCTTTCTGCAAAAATTGTGGAAACTCTTGGTGGAGCACCAAAAGGCATGAGTCAGGGTGAAACATATGAAGCATTGCAAAAATCAGTTGTAGATGGAACTCTTTGCCCAATCGAAACTCTAAAGGGTTGGAAACAAGGGGAAGTAATTGATTATGTAACAGATTCACAATGCATTGGCTATACAACATCAATGTTTATTGTTATGAACAAAGACAAGTGGAACGAACTTCCTGATGACCTGAAAGCAATTATTACTAAGACAAATAAAAAATATGTTCCTATTCATGGAAAAGCATGGGATGAAGCAGACAAAGAAGGTCGCGAGTTCGTAATATCACTAAACAAAGAGATTATTGAATTGCCAGACGAAGAAAAAGCAAAATTTATCGCAGCAGTTCAGCCTGTTATCAGTGGATACGAAACAGCCGCAGAAGAAAAAGGCCTACCTGGCAAAGAATTAGTTGCAAAAATTAAGGAAAAGATTAAAACAGCTAATGCAGAAAATTGATAACAATAATATCAAACAAATAAAGAGGTTTTTAACCTATCAGAAAACCGCTGTGCTTATGCTTGGAGTAATTGTAGCAATTATGGTGCTATTTTTGCTCAAGCAGGCACAATCTGTTTTTGTGCCGTTCACAATTGCGTGGGTGCTTTCACGATTGCTGACACCAATTATGATGTTTCTGAAAAAACACAAGGTTCCAACAGGTCTATCTGTGGTAATTCTTTTGTTAGGCATGACCATAATGTTCTCGATTATCGGCACAATAGTTACCCTAAGCACCACATCATTCACTGATGATTTTCAAAAGTATGTAAACAAGATTTCCACTACTGTCCCGGAAATGAGTGCTGCCGTTTCTAAAAGATTTCCACAGTTTGCGTCGAGCCAAGTCCAATCAGAAATTAATCAGCAGATTATCGATTTAAGCAAATGGGCTTTAAATTTCGCAAAAAACATTTTTACAACGATATCCGGTGTTGTTTCAACAGCAGCCATGATTCTTATCATGCTTGCATTTATGCTTATATCAGCGGCCAACAGCAAGGCAAAAATTGATGCGGCTTTTTCATCAGAACTATCTGCAAAAATCAACAACATAATTGATTCCATCAGCAGTAGACTTAGCAAGTATCTGTATATCCAAACTATGATCAGCTTAACTACCGGTATTCTAGTTGGCGTGGCATGCAAACTTTTTGGAATCAGCTCTCCTCTCACCTGGGGATTCCTAACATTCATTTTAAACTACATACCAATAGTTGGTTCAATCATCGCATCAATACCACCAATTATTATTGCACTTATAACCTATTATCCAAATTGGTGGCCAATCATTGGAATAACCCTTGTAATTTTAGGTATTCAGCAAATTTTAGGCAATATAGTTGCTCCAAAACTTATGGGAGAGAATCTGGACATCAGTCCGGTTATGATTCTATTTGGTCTATTATTGTTCACATGGATGTGGGGTATTGTTGGAGCATGGTTGTCTGTAATGATTGTAGCAACAATTAGAATTGTTTGCGGCAACATTGCACCGCTAAAGCCCATTGGTGTCTTACTCAGTCAAGGAAGAAGTATCGACCATAAAGAAGAGTAATTCAAAACCAATAAATATTAACCCACAGGTTAACTTAGGGCGGACGAGCCGCCTGTCTGCGTGAGTACACGAACAGGCAGGCAACCAAAGCTGGCGGCCTCTCGCGCCGTAGGAACGAAGGCGGAAGCCAGCAGATTAAGGTTAAGATTAAGGCTGGAATAGCTCCGCAGGTATTTATTATAGTTGAGAACGTTCAACATCCAATGATGAAGGAAATCCCCCCCCGTCCCGCTTCCACCTTCGCTCTGCGAGACTACGGCGTGGCAGATCGCTGATGCAGATGTTCACGGTTATTAAAAGCTTTGCTACTGCTCCCGCTTTTAGGGGAGCTGTCATGCGTGCATGACTGAGGGGTATTGTTAACACGGCTAGCTTTGTCAAAGGACTATAATTTACAGAATCAACGCCTGTAGCGTCGGGCGTTGACCGACGAGAAAACAACAGAGATAAAACTGAGTGATTTGGGTCACCTCGGGGCTTGTCCCCGTGGAGCCATGATTGGCAACGCCCCAAGTAATAATAAAGAGCAGAGCTCTTTACCTGCTGTGAGCAGTGTCCTAACAAAAAATTAATAACTACAGAACCAATAAATACTAGAGGAAAATAAAATGGAAAAACTACGCTACAGACAAATACATTTAGACTTTCATACATCTCCGGTTATTCCAGAGATTGGTGCAAGATTTGACAAAGAACACTGGCAGAAAACATTAAAAGATGCTCATGTTGACTCAATCACATGTTTTGCAACATGTCACCACGGTTGGTCATACTACAAGACAGAAGTTGGCGATATGCACCCACATCTGGACTTTGACCTGCTCAAAGCACAATTTGATGCCTGCAAAGAAATTGACATAAACGTCCCAATATATCTGACAGCAGGTGTAAACAATCTGGAAGCAGAAAAAAATCCGGGATGGCGCGAACTAAATGCTGATGGCAGACTTTCCGCATGGACATCAAGCCCCATTGAGCCAGGCTTCAAATCAATGTGCTTTAACACTGCTTATCTAGACCATTTATGCGAGCAGATCAAAGAAGTTGTTAAACTCTTCCCTACCTGCGATGGAATTTTTCTGGATATCATCAGTCAGTCGCAGTGCTGTTGCCCTCGCTGTATCGAAGACATGCAGAAAAACAATCTGGATCCAAGAGTTGAAGACGACAGAAAAAATTGGGCAGACCAAGTTCTTCTAAAATACTACAAAGCAACAACTGCTGCTGCAAAGACATATGACCCAAACATGCGTATATTCCATAATAGCGGTCATATTGGACCTGGTAGAACAGATATTTTGAAATACTTCTCACATCTTGAACTGGAATCATTACCAACAGGAGGTTGGGGATATGACCATTTTCCAATGTCAGCAAAGTATGTTAAAAAACTTAACAACTGGGACATTATGGGCATGACAGGCAAATTTCACACAAGCTGGGGTGAATTTGGTGGATTCAAGCATCCAAATGCACTTCGCTATGAATGTGCTGCCATGATGGCTTATGGAACAAAATGTAGTGTTGGCGACCAACTGCATCCATGCGGTTTGCTTGATGAAACGACATACAATATAATTGGCGAAGCATACAGAGAAGTTGCAGTCAAAGAACCATGGTGCGACGATGCTGTAAATGTTGCTGACATTGGTTTAATATCTGTTGACGCCCTATCAAAAGGACAAAAGCGTAACAATCCTGCTGACATTGGTGCAAACCGAATCTTGCTTGAAGGTCATTACCTTTATGACTCACTCGACGAAAACATGGACTTTTCACAATACAAAATGCTGATCATTCCGCATGGCGTAACAATTGATAACGAGCTAAAAGCCAAGCTTGATGACTACCTTGCAAACGGTGGCAAGCTAATGATTGCGGGCAATAGCATCGTTGATGAAAATGAAAAACTTCTTTTTGATATTGGTGCAGAATATTGCGGCAGCAGTCCATACTATCCAGATTTCTTACAACCAGCAGAAGGTTTTATGCCATCATTCGGAGGAACACCATTTGTTAACTATGCAGGAACACAAAGAATCAAAATGACTGACGGCAAGACTCTTGGCAAAGTATATGACCCATACTTTAATAGAGCATATGATCACTTCTGTTCTCATCAGCATACACCTTTCAAACCTGATGCATCTGAGTTTGCATGTGGTTCAACAAAAGGTAACATTCTTTACATGGCAAATCCAATTTTCACACTTTACAGTGGTTACGGTGCTGTAATATACAAAGAATATGCAATCAACGGCATCGACTACTTACTTGGAGAGCAAAAATCTGCTGAAGTTTCACTGCCGTCAACAGCCAGAATAACACTGACAGAACAAAAAGCTGAAAATCGCAACATCCTTCATCTTTTATATGCAAACACAATTGGTCGTGGCGGAGAGATGCAGCTTGAAGGTGGTAACATGTCTACAACCGGCAAAAATGTTGAGATAATCGAAGAACTTATTCCTCTATACGACATCTGCATCAAAGTAAAACCAACAATCAGTGCTGTATCAAAGGTAACTCTTGAGCCTCAAGGCGAAGAAATTGAATATTCAGTAACTGACGATGGTTATGTGACAATGACACTCAAAAAACTCCAGTGCCATCAAGTGATAGTGATAGCGTAAAATTTGCTGGCTACGCCAGCAAGTAGAAGCACACGAACGTGCGTTTTTGAAAAGGGCGGACACATAGGTCCGCCCGTACAGGACTAAGATAGCGGACACGGCAGCTTTTGGGAACAACGCCTGTAGGGTCGGGGTCCGTGACCCCGCCGAGAAGCATTGAGAAAAAGGGGGAAAGCCCCCTCCTTCGCTGGGCAGACAAGGGTGAAAAGCTTTTTTCGTCCTGTAGTCCCAGCTGTCCTCCCTGAAAAATCGGTCGGATCGGACAGATCCGTCCGATCTTTTAAGCCGGCTAACGGTAAATTGCAAGTTTCACGCTATCTTGTTCGTCGGTCAGCGCCCTACGCTACAGTTGTGAAACTTGCAACACTACACACCTTGGGGCATAACGCCTGTAGCGGCGGGCGCTGACCGACGAAAATGAGAGAAGACACTTCTCTCGACCACTTCTCTGTTCTTCCCACTTAGCACTTATCACGTAGCACTGCTGACGGAGTCAGCTAAAACAACTTCTTGTAGCTATGGCAATAAGGAGTTGTTCCTTTTCTTTCATAATAGTTCTGGTGATAGTCCTCGGCGGGCCAGAACTTTTCAAATTTGATCACCTTAGTGGCAATTTTCATTTTCTTTTTGCGAAGAATATTCAAAAGTTCGTCTGCGTTTTTTTTCTCGTCATCATCACTATAGAAAATTGCAGAAAGATATTGAGAACCTATATCAGGTCCCTGACCTTTTGCCTGCGTCGGATCATGTATTTCAAGAAATCTCTTTGACAGCTCCTCAAAACTAACTTTGTAGGGATTGTATGCAACTTCAACAACCTCAAGATGTCCTGTTTTCCCGGAACAGACCTCCTTATATGTCGGATTATCAACACTGCCTCCACTATAACCGGATACAACTGAAATTACGCCAGGCATTTTTTGCATATAGTGCTCAACACCCCAGAAACATCCACCCGCAAAATATGCCTTCTTTGGCTTCCAATCGGCAGGAGTAAAATCCAAACTCACAGAATTTACACAATGACGAATATTTTTATCAGTCAACTGTTCACCAACAAAAACATGTCCCAGATGTGCATCGCAGTTTTCGCATGTAATCTCAACGCGGCTGCCATCAGCATCCGTGGTTCTTTTCACAGCACCCTTTATTTCATCATCAAATGACGGCCAACCACAATGCGATTCAAACTTGTCATCCGATTCATAAAGGTCCGCTCCACAGTTTCTGCAGCTGTAAATACCTTTAGCTTTATTGCTCAATAATTTTCCTGTGAACGGTCGTTCTGTACCCTTCATCATCATCACGCGATTTTCTTCAGTGGTCAAATTTCTTTTTGGCATAATAATACTTTCCGTTTTATTTGTTATTGCAACGCATATAGCAACCATAAATATTGTAAAAAACAGCACATAAAATATCTTCATAATCATCTCCCCTACGGATTTTTTCAACTCGCACTCCTGCAAGCTTGCCTTACATTGATAGTAGTTAACGTTCGTACGAACACTTTTATCTTAGAGTTTCCTGTTCAATTCATAAACATTGTAATAAGAACAAATTACATTTGCAAATAAACTGTTGAAGTGCAAGGTTTTAGTATTTTCTTGATTTAAAAGGTCGGTGAAAACACCGCCCTTTCGTCGGTCAACGCCCGACGCTACAGGTGTGGTGTATGCCAACCAGCATTAGTCTGCCAAAGCTCCTCCCCGGCTGGCTTTGCTAGTCCCGCAAGGCGGGAGGAGGTCACCTCGCCTGCGAGGTGGGAGGGGTGTTCATTCAAAATGACCACTTTCTCCCGCTCTGCGGGATTGTTGCTTTAGGTAAACTAAAGCTGTTTTCCAGTTGGTCGAATGAACGTTGGACGTTCGATGTTCTTAATCCATTTTTCTTTTTCTCTGCGTTCTTTGTGCCTCTGTGCGAGAAATTATTTAATAATACCTGCGGAGCTATTTCCAATCTTAACCTTAATCTGCTGGCTCCACCAGCTTTGGTTGCGGGTAGGCCACTTCGTTGCTGTCGCAGGCTCCAGCCTCTCTTAGGCTTCGCCACGAGTGTCCGCCCTAAGCGTTTCGTGGTAAAAAATGATTAGTTAGATTGGTATGATTCGTTCCCGCTTTGCGGGACTAACAGAGCCAGGAAACTCTTTTTTTCTTCATTAATCATTAATACTTAATAATTAACAATTATCTCTCCTTTACAATCTCTTTGGTATATTCTATAATTCCAAACTACTTAAGAATTCTAATAAAAGATAAACGACAAACAATTTAAATATTAAGGAGTCAAAATGAAAGAACTGGAAGAAGGCAACAAATTAATGCTCGATTTTGAAAAAATTGGCAAGATTGCAGATAATTGTCGCGACGTTATCCCTGTTGCTGTTCAAGATGCAGATACCGATGAAATAATCCTTGTTGCATACACAAACGAGCTTGCATTCAAAGAGACAATGAAAAAGAGAGTGCTTGTACTATGGAGCACATCAAGAAATGTGCTATGGGAAAAAGGTAAAACATCTGGTGAAACATTTAAAATTGTTGAAGCTTTTGTAAACTGCGAGCAGAACTCACTAGTATACAAAGTAATACCAAATCGCGGTAAAATTTGCCACACAAATAACAAAGCTGGTGAACCACGTAACTGCTATTACAGAAAAATCAACCTTGATACTTTGGCGCTGGAAAACATCGACGAATAGTGCTGGCTCCGCCAGCAGATTAAGATTAAGGTTAAGGTTGAGAACTGGCGAACAAGGTGAAAAAGCCATTTTCCCCCGTAGTCCTGTTGTCCCGCTGTCCAGTAGTCCAAAAAAAATAGAGAGAATTAATGAAACAGTTCAGATGCTCATATTGCCGAAAAATTATTGGAGACAAACCAAAAAGTACCTGCCCATTCTGCAAAAAGAAGATGCGGGTGCCCATACATCTCCTTTCTGAAGAAAATCAGGAAAAATATAGAGAGCGGTCAAAAAGAATAAAAAAACATAGAGAACAAAAGCAGAAGGAACTTACAGAGCAGCCCAATTCCACGGGTGTCTTTGCCAAGAAGCCTCTAACGCTATTCTTTTTTATGGGTGTTCTTGCTGTAGTTGGTGTACTCTTTGCAATCAAGGCAGATAAAGCATTTAACCAATCTAACAAAGCTCCAAAGGAGGTAAAGGCAGAAAAAGAGGTCTCAGTGCTCTTTGTCGCTCTTAAAAATTTCAAAAAAGAGATTGGGCGTTATCCAACAGAAGAAGAAGGATTAAAAGCGCTGGTATTGAATCCGGGCATAATATACTGGACTCATCCATTTGCATCACTGATTCGTCCCGACCCATGGATGGAAAACTATGTCTATTATCTGACGCCGGAAACCAACGTGATAATCTTTTCAAAGGGAAAAGACAGGATTGCTGACACCGATGACGATATATTTCCATCGCTTCAGCTGGTGGAAAAGCTGATCGCAGAGTCACCAGACAAAAAGAAATACGAATGATGCTGCCTGTGCCAGCAGGTTAAGATTAAGATAAAGATTGAGGAGGCTGAAGCGGCAGTTTTCGTTTCGTAGTCCCGTTGTCCAGGTGTCCGGTAGTCCTGTTTTTTTTGATCGGTCAGATCCGACCGATCTGTTACGCAGGACTAAAGGTGAACGGCGAGTTTTCCGAGGTCTGCTGACCTCGGCTACAGACGTTATGCAAAAAAACCAACGTTAAACTGCAAGCTTCACAACTGTAGCCGACCTCAGCAGAGGTCGGGAAAAATTGCAGTTTACCGTCGGTGTGTTGCATCACGCCTGTAGCGGCGGGCGCTGACCGCCGAAAAATTTGAATTTTGACACAAGATTGATTGTTGCAATAATAGTGCACTACAAAGAACATTAGCAATGGAATCCCGCTTAGGGTTGCAGGCTTGTTGTGGAATTTTGGCTGGCTGGAATTTCTTTTGCGGAAGCAAAAAGAAATAACAGCCCAGCAAAATAACACAACAAAACTTTCGTGCTTTTCGTGCCTTTCGTGGTAAAAAAAAGAATTAATTAGCAAATAAAAAAAATCTGTATTATAATCTGCGAAGACCCGACCAACGGGAGAGAGGCTGGAGTTTACGACAGCAATGAGTGCAACGAATGGCCTATCTGCGGACAATAAAAAGATTAGTTGGATTAGCAGTGTCCTGCGTAGCTGCAAGCGAAGAATGGAAGAGCGAAGCTGGATGGTAAAAAAAAAGAAAAAAAATGAAGAAGATATTAACAATTTTATTTATGTTGGCAGCTACTAGCATGTTTGCTGAGAGCAACGACAACAGTGCACACACAGTCACGGCAAGTGAAGCACAGCTTCTTGACACAGCAAGCTCAATTGCAACAACAAACTATCTGAATGCTGCCGCATTTCTATCCTCAAAACTAACACAAAAGTCAAGTGCGCCAATGCTGTTTGCCACAGGCAACTTCTACTTTAAGGCAGACAAATATAAACAGGCCGAGACTTTATATGTCAGCACAATAAATAAAGCCCCTGACTACGTGGATGTCAAAAAGAATCTTGCGCGACTTTATCTCACAACCGAACAATTTGACAAAGCAAAAGATGTGATGCTGAGCTTAATCAGCTCAGATCCCACAAATTCAGAATATTATCTATTTTTAGGCAATGCATACATGCTAAGTAACTTTGATACACCGGCTGAAACTGCATTTAGACAATGCCTGATGATTGATCCTACAAATCAAAATGCAAAACTTGGTCTTTGCAGATCACTATTGAATCAGGATAAATACAAGGACGTGATACCAATTGCTAACGAACTGCTGGCACTAAATGCCGAAAGCCAAGTCTACTGGATGCTGCTGGCAAATGTGCAGATTGCAGAAGGCAACATCACAAATGCACTATATTCTCTGGAAACAGCAAAACGTCTGGGATGCACAACGCCGGATATGGAGATGACCCTGGCTAATATCTACCTGAACCAGAACCTTTCAGAAAATGCAATCAGTATATACACAAAACTCCTAAAATCTAATAAAAAGTTTGATGATCAGCAGTTAAAAAACATCATCAATGCACTTCTTTCAATGGATAAAATTGAGTTAGCTGAAAAACTTTTCAAAGAGGTTAAAACAAAAGATATCTTTAATCAAGAAAGTATCTTGAAACTTCAAGCTGCCATTTATGTTGCAAAGAATCAGCAGGAGAATGCTGTAAAAATATACAAGCAGATCCTTGAAGATAATCCAATCGATGCTGAAACACTTATTGCTTATGCAACATACTTGAAAAATCAGCAGGAATATGAAAAGGCAATCATAACAATTAAACCTGTTACCAGACTTAAAGGTAACGAAGCAACTGCATTGCTGATATTGACTGATATCGAACTGGAACGCAGAAATTTTCAAGCTGCTGCAAATTATCTTGAGAATGCTATGATATTTGAGAATAATCTGGCAACCGAGAACTACCTCCGCCAAATCAAAAAACTGATCAAATAAGACTTTACAAAGCTGTCGTTGCCAGCAGGTTAAGGTTGAGATTAAGGTTAAGGGCGGAATAGCTCCGCAGGTATTATTAGATAATTTTTCGCACAGAGGCATCCTCCTTCGCAGCAAGCTGACTACGGCGCGACAGGCAAGAGAACACAAAGAAAGAAAAGAATTTTTAGCCACGGATAAACACGGATTTTCACGGATAAGAAAAAAAGGTTTAACCATCCCGCTTCGCTCGTTGAGCTTCCTCCTTCGCCGTTCCGGACTACGGCGGACAAGACGCAGGACACTGCAAGTTGAATCGCTTTTAATGCACGATATCAGAGGGTGAAAAGGCGAGTTGAGTCCGGTAGTCCTGTTGTCCAGATGTCCGGTAGTCCTGTTTTTTGATCGGACGGATCGGACAGATCCGACCGATCTGTTACGCAGGACTAAAGGTGAACGGCGAGTTTTCCGAGCCGGGGCGACTCGGCTACAGGCGTTAGCGGGGAGAATAAGCCCGTTCGTCGGTCAACGCCCGACGCTACAGTTGTGATGCAGCAAAACCAACGTTAAACTGCAAGCTTCACAACTGTAGCCGACCTCAGCAGAGGTCGGGAAAAATTGCAGTTTACCGCCAGCGTGTTGCATCACGCCTGTAACGGCGGGCGCTGACCGCCGAAAAATTTGAATTTTGACACAAGATTGATTGTTGCAATAATAGTGCACTACAAAGAACATTAGCAATGGAATCCCGCTTAGGGTTGCAGG
>JAQICX010000210.1 GCA_027858345.1 Kiritimatiellia bacterium
AATAGATATTGTTTTAAATAGTATTATGGAGAAACATAATGACAGAAAAGAAAAAAGCATCTAAAAAGAATGATGCAGACCAAATGGAAATGAAAATTGATGAGGCTAATCCAAAGGCCAAGAAGGCCAAGGCTAAAAAGCCAACGAAAGAATCAGTAAAAAAAGCTGATAAAAATGAAGAACCAAAGGACAGGAAAACATTGGTAAGTAAAGTGAAATCAAAGATTGCTACTGCTAAAGAAAAAGAGAGCAAGAACGAGGAACAAGAAACTCCAGCAAATGACTCAAATGTGTCAAAGCCGGATAATAATAATCAAAACAATCAGCAACGTAATGGGCAACAGAATAACAATCGAAATAACAATCGAAATAATAATCGCCCAAACAACCAAAATAATAATCAGAACCAAAATAATAATCAGAACAATAATGGCAAAAATAACAAGTCTGAAGTCAAGCGTGATCCTTCAAGAGTTTTGAATTTGTTTCAGCTTCAGGAAAAGAATGTTCCTGATTTGTATCAGATGGCGGAAAATATGAAGATTGATGATCTTGGAACTATGCGTAAGCATGAATTGATTTGTGAACTGCTAAAAGCACATGCCGCATCAGGTGGTTCAATCTTCACAGAGGGCGTATTGGAAGTGCTTCCTGATGGATTTGGATTTTTAAGATCACCTTATAGTGATTACTTGCCATGTCCTGAGGATGTTTATGTTTCACCATCTCAAATTCGTCGTTTTGCAATGAGAACAGGTGATTATATTGAGGGTGCGATTAGAGAACCTAAAGAAAAAGAACGTTTCTTTGCTCTTCTTAAAGTTAATTCACTTAATGACTCAGAGCCTGGTAGCTCCAGAAAGAAAATTCCATTTGAAAACTTGACACCTCTTTTTCCAGAAGAAAGAATTGGATTGGAGGTTGGTCAAAAATCTGTTGAAATGCGCGTGATGGACCTTTTCACACCAATTGGTTTTGGACAGAGAGGCATGATTGTTGCTGCACCAAGAACAGGTAAGACAGTTCTTATTCAGAAATTAGCAAACAGTATTTCCCATAATCATCCAGATGCTGAACTAATTATTCTATTGATTGATGAAAGGCCTGAAGAAGTTACAGATATGGAGCGTAATACAAAAGCTTCTGTTATCAGTTCAACTTTTGATGAAGCTCCTGAAAGACATGTTCAGGTTGCTGAGCTGGTTCTTGAAATGTCTAAGAAAAAAGTTGAGAGTGGTAAGAATGTTATAATTCTTTTGGATAGTATTACAAGACTTGCTCGTGCATATAACACAATTCATCCACATAGTGGAAGAGTTCTTTCTGGTGGTGTTGATGCTAGTGCTCTTCATAAACCAAAACGTTTCTTTGGTGCTGCTAGAAATATTGAGAATGGTGGTAGTCTGACAATTATGGCAACTGCTCTTGTTGAGACTGGCAGTCGTATGGATGACGTTATCTTTGAAGAATTCAAGGGTACAGGTAATATGGAACTTTGTCTTGACAGAAGTATTGCTGATAAACGTATTTTCCCTGCAATTAACATTGAAAAGTCTGGTACAAGAAAAGAAGAGTTGTTGATGCATCCAGAAGAACTTAAGAGAGTCTGGGCTCTAAGACGTGCTCTTAGTGGTGTGAATTCTTCTGAAGCAATGGAGATGATTGTTAATAAACTCAAAAAGACTACCAGCAATCCTGAGCTTCTTATGAAGATTGGCTCCGAAATGTAATTAAATAATGATTAATGTTGGAATTAAAGATTAATCATTTACTTTTAGAATTTGGCTCATTTTCCAATTTGTTGGATGATGAGCCGTTTTTTTGCCTATGACGATTAACGGCTCACAATGTGATACTCTGCTGGCGGAGCCAGCCCTTAACCTTAACCTTAACCTTAACCTTAACCTTAACCTTAACCTTAATCTTAATCTACCTGTCTGCATTATAGATTTCGCCACCAGTGTTGAAATATTGGTTTAGAACTTGGACAGCTTGATCGCGCATGAAATCTCTGCGAACGTTAATTCCACGATTCTCTAGTTCGTTCCACCAGTATTCAGGTTTGGGACCTTCGTCAAATCCAACTTTTTGGATGTCATCGTGTCTTGCCGCACATACAACCGATTTCACACCAGACCAGATTGTGCCACCCAGACACATTGTGCATGGTTCTGCAGAGGTGTATAGTTCGAAATTTCCCTTTAAGGATAGGTCATATGTTTGTAGACTTTCATGAGCCAGTGAGAATGCAACCATTTCCGCATGTCCGCAACTCCAGTTAGAGGGGATAACGATGTTAACACCAACTGAAATTAGTTTTCCTGTTTCCATATCAAAAATTGCAGCTCCAAATGGTCCGCCACTATTTTCTTCTATGTTTTGTTTAGACAAAGATATTGCAAACTCCATCTTTTCAGAATCAGTAAAGCTTTTGTTTAAATCTATTTTTTTATGTTTTAACCATTCAGGCAATTCAAATGTAAAATTGTTTTTCATGGTGGAAAAGATATCAATTAGCGGGTTAAAATGAAAGTTTTTTGTGTAAAAGAGTAGGAAAAAAACTTTTTTTTATTTTTTTATTTTTTTTCTTGCAAAGATCAGAGAAAAGTCCATAATACCCCGCATTCTTTGAAACAACAAGTTTTGAAGAATCCCTAGTGGTAGGGTACCGAAGTGGTTAAACGGGGCAGACTGTAAATCTGCTGGCTCAGCCTACCTTGGTTCAAATCCAAGCCCTACCACCATTTTTTCTCCCCAACGTTTTTCTTGCTTTCACGCATAGATTCTCTCTTTTTTTTGTTTAATATATTTCAAAACTTATGTTGATTCTTTCTTATATTTCTGATACTATTCAAATGTATGAATTTATTAATGTAATTTAAATTTTAATTGTCATCTGTATGTTTTTTATAAATGTTGAAGATGATGCTGGTCAAGGGTATGCCTGCTGTCATAACTCAATAATAAAGGGATGTGATCTGCCAGGTAAGCCCTAATTTAGGAGATAATGATGGGTAAAACAGAGCCTGAGGCTGAACGTAAGGTTAAGATAAAGTCAGATATGCATTCGCGTAAAGGATGTCTTGTCGCAGGATTTTGGACTTTATTTGCAGTGGTGGTTGTAGCAGCTATTGCTGGATACTTTCTTGTAAACAGTAATGGAGTCCGCGAGCTGGTTCGTTCTGAAATAGCAGATAAGATTGGCGTTCCAGACAATTCGGTTATTTTTGATAATTTGTCAATTTGTCTTCCATATAACATTCAAGTGGAATCTCTCAATGTTTATTTCGATGATGGTAAAACTATTGTTGAAGCTAAAACGCTGAAGTTATTGGGTCCAATTGGTTTTTGGAATGGTATTCAAATGACAGAAGGTACTTTGACGATTCCTAAGACAAAAGATTTTGTTGAATTGCCATTGGTTTGCCTGGGAATTAGCAAGCTTCCAACAGAAAGCATTGAAGAGCTTTCGCTCTATCTTTTCAAGAATTTTCGAGGAGCAAAACTAGATTTGACAAACAGTAAGGTTATCTGGGAAGATTATAATGTTACAATGCGCGGCGTCAATTTTTTCTTTAAGGAGTCTGTTGTTGCTCGTGATCTGCAAGCAAATTTCTGCAGTTTACAGTTTGCAACTTTTGAAGTAGGTGATGATACTATTGTAAGGGATGGCAGTTTTTTATGGATGGTTTATGCTGATGACCCGTATGTTGAAATTATTAATTCAGTCAATGGCTCGAATATGCCGCCACTGTTTTTTTTGAAGGAAAAAAATGATAGATAAAGGTAAGATAGAAACATATTTGCGTTCTGCCAATAATAAGACTATTCTGGTTGTTGGCGATTTGATGATTGATGAATATATTTCAGGAAAGGTTACAAGAATTTCTCCAGAGGCACCTGTTCCTGTTTTGGAAGTTAGAGAAGAGTGGAGCTTGCCTGGTGGGGCAGCAAATGTTGCTCTGAATATTCAGTGTCTCGGGACAAATGCTATAATGGCTGGGTATGTCGGCAATGATAAAGCCGGCGGAGATTTGATTAAAATGCTTGAGGATGTCAATGTTGATGTTTCATGCATTGTCCGCAGTGAAGATGTCTGCACAACGGTGAAAACTAGAATTCTAACAGATTGTCAGCAGATTGTTCGTGTTGACCGTGAAAAGATTTTTGATTGTGCTACTGATTGTGAAGAAATCTTAAAAGCGAAGATCGGTCAATTGATTTCAGGTGTTGACGCCATTATTGTTGAGGATTATCGCAAGGGAACAATAACAGCTAGTTTGATTAGATATATTGTTGATTTGGCAAGTGCCAATGGAATACCTGTTGGGTTGGATCCGAAGGATGATAAGGAGCTTGATTTTTCTGGGATAACTATTGCTAAACCCAATTTTAAAGAGGCATGTTTAGCTGTTAATATTCATGAGCCATCCTTGAAGGGGTGCATTGATGCAGATGCCGTTTTGCTTGAAATTGGAGATAAGCTCTTGGAAAAGTGGCAGACAGAGGTCTTGCTGATCTCATTGGGTGCTATGGGGATGTATTTGCATCCACGCATTGGTACCCCTGTTCTGATTCCGACAAAGGCAAAGAAAGTTTTTGATGTATCGGGTGCCGGAGATACTGTTATTGCAACATTTATGTCAGCGTTGGTTGGTGGTGCTAATTACGAAGAGTCTGCACATATTGCAAATTATGCGGCGGGGGTTGTTGTTGGAAAACTAGGAACATCTTCATGTTGTGTTGATGAAATTATTAAATTTTAAGGAACTATTTTTATGAGTAAAATTGCAGGGGTTATTCCCGCCCGTTGGGCTTCCACAAGATTGCCGGGTAAAAGTTTGGTTAACTTGTGTGGCAGACCAATGATATGTCATGTTGTTGAACGTGTTAAGCAGGCTAAGCTGCTTGACTATGTTGTAGTGGCTACTGATGACCAAAGAATTATTGATGCAATTGATGTTGAAGGTGTTGAGTGTGTTATGACAGCTGTTGATCATCCTTCCGGAACAGATCGTGTCGCAGAAGCTGTATCTAAACTTGATGATGTTGATATTATCATAAATATACAGGGTGACGAACCTCTTATTAATCCCCAATTAATAGACCTTTTGGCTGAAAAAATGGTGGCAGATTCTTCCTGGGATATGGCTACAGCTGTTACTCCAATTAAAAGTGAAGAAGAGTTAAACAATCCTTCTGTTGTGAAAGCTGTATTTGCTGAGAATGCAAAAGCGTTATACTTTTCAAGAGCACCAATACCATTTAATAGAGATGATGTGGAATTTGCCAGGTTGGATGCCTGGAGACATTTAGGTATTTATGCATATACAAAAGATTTTTTAGAGACATTGGTGAAGACTTCGCCATGCATGTTGGAAAAGACTGAGAAATTAGAGCAGTTGAGAGCTTTGCATATTGGGTGTAATATGTTGGTTGTTCAGACAGAGGACGATGGAGTTGGGGTTGATACACCGGAAGATGTGGCTGCTGTTGAGAATTTAATGAAACAAGGAAAATAAATGAAGATTGTAAAAGTAAAGAATGTATTGTTTGGCAAAAAGAAAACATTACCTCTGATTGCTGGACCATGTGTTGCTGAAAGCAGAGAAATTTGCATGGATATCGCAGCTGGTTTGGTTAAAATAACAAAGAAACTTGATATTCCACTTGTGTTCAAGGCTTCTTATGACAAAGCTAATCGCTCTTCAATTGCATCTTATAGAGGCCCCGGTATTGAAGAAGGATTGGATATCCTTAGAGAAATTAAAGAAAAATTTGACATTCCTGTTTTAACGGACATTCATAGTCCGGAAGAGGCTAAAATTGCCGGCAAGGTTGTTGACATACTTCAGATACCTGCATTTTTGTGTAGACAGACAGATTTAGTTGTTGCGGCAGGTGAGACAGGCAAAGTTGTTAATGTTAAAAAGGCACAGTTTATGTCACCATCGGATATGATAAACATTATAACCAAGCTGGAGACAACGGGAAATACAAAAATTTTACTAACTGAACGAGGCACAGCATTTGGATATAATAACCTTGTGTCCGATATGCGTAGCATACCGTTGATGCAGGAATTCAACTATCCTG
Organism: Kiritimatiellia bacterium; assembly: GCA_027858345.1. GTDB lineage: Bacteria > Verrucomicrobiota > Kiritimatiellia > JAQICX01 > JAQICX01 > JAQICX01. The sequence continues at coordinate 6,097 of JAQICX010000210.1, forward strand.
TAATTTTTGATGCAACGCACAGTGTTCAAAAACCGGGTGGCGGGGGAACATGCTCTTCTGGTGATGGTCGTTTGGCTCCTTATTTAGCAAAGGCTGCTGTTGCGGTTGGTGCAAATGGGTTGTTTGTTGAAACTCACACAGATGTGCCAAATGCTCTTTCAGACAAAGATAATATGATTCCTCTGGACCAGCTTGAAAAACTATTGAAACAACTAAAATTGATAAACGAAATTGTGTAAATATGCAACGTAAATCATCTAAAATTCTTGTTTTGCTTTTGGCTACATTTGCTTGTGGTGTCCTGTTTGGACAGTTGACAGGCCGGTTGCCGGTGAAGGGGGTTCGATTTCCTGTGGAGCATTATGCCGATGGAACCGTGAAAATGGCTTTTTATGCTGATTCAGCATTTATTGATGCCGATAACCAAAAGGTTGATGCTTCAGGAATAAAAGTGCTTATGTTTAATGAACTGGGGCAGGAAGATGGCTTAATTTTGGCAACAAACTGCTTTTACAGCAAAGAGACAAATTTGCTGACGTCCGCTAATGAAATATATTTTAAAAAACAGACAACTACTATTACTGGTGTTGGCTATGAGTTGAATATTAAATCAAATAGTTTTACCATTTTAAATGATGTTAAAATGGTTGTTAATGATTTTGATGTCACCAATAACAAAAAAAATCCAATAGAATTGAAAAAATAATTATGAAAAAATATGTAATAAAATTGGTTTTTGCTTCGTTCATACTATGTATATCTTGTGGTGTGGGGGTTTGCGAAACTATCACAAATGCAGTGGTGGTTGCTGAAGATGAGTTTGATGTTGTAGAGCAGATGATTAATGCTGATGAAAAGAAGAGGTTACTTAATCAATATGACGGCTCTATAACGAATACTGTTGTGACTGCCGACTATATGGAGTATGATTATGAAAAAATGACTGCTGAATTAAAGAATAATGTTAAGATCAAAGATTCAAGAATATACATGGAATCTGATCTTATACGTATTTTCTTTTACAAGGATAATAGTATAAAGTCTATTAGTGCGATTGGAAATGTTAAAGTTGTTCAAAACAATAAGATTGCATTGTCAGATAAAGCACTATACTTTGGTAATGAAGGCAAGATTTTGATGTTGGGAGATGCATTTTTGATAAGAGATTATGAATTTATGAAAGGGATAAGAATTACCTTTTTCATTGATAATCAACGTGTCATATGTGAACCCGGTATGTTAGTGTTCCGTCCTGGAAAGTACACTGGAGAAAATTCCTCCATGATTTCAACAAATGAAGCAGCTTTGTTTGATGATTTTGGTGACAAATAAAAAGAGAATTTTGGAAAAAATGAGATGTTGTTAAAAACAGAAGAATTAGTAAAGACATATAGCAAAAGAAACGTTGTTAATAGAATTTCTTTAGAAGTGAACAAAGGAGAAATTGTTGGACTTCTTGGTCCAAATGGTGCAGGAAAAACAACAACGTTCTATATGATTCTTGGACTTATTAAACCAAATGCTGGTAAAATAATTTTTAATGGTAAAGACATAACTAAAGAGCCTGTCTACAAAAGAGCTCGAGCCGGGTTGGGATATTTGGCTCAAGAACCTTCAATTTTCAGAAAACTGACAGTTGAAGAAAATGTAATGGCTATATTGGAAACTCTAGATCTCACAAAAGCAGAAAGAAAGGAACGGGTGATAAAGTTGCTTGATAATCTGAAGATAACCAAATTAGCAAAACAAAAAGCATTTACTCTTAGTGGAGGGGAAAGACGTCGCCTGGAAATAACCAGGGCTTTAGTCAACGAGCCTGAGTTGATACTCCTTGATGAACCTTTTAGCGGAGTTGATCCTCTTGCTGTAAGCGACATTCAAGCAATCATCCAAGACTTAAGAGATTCGGGATTAAGCATTCTGATTACAGATCATAGTGTTAGAGAAACATTGTCAATTGTTGACAGAGCATATCTACAGTTTGATGGTCAGATTCTGACACATGGAGAAAGCTCATTCTTGATTAATGATGAAAAGAGTCGTAAGTTCTATCTTGGTGACAACTTCTCAATGTAAGTTTTTACTGTTTTGTAGGCTGCAGCATTTTTGCTGCAATGGGTATCTATTGATACAAAATTAATAATTAGGAGATTCAAAATGAATATTGATATCACTGTCAGACATGACCAACATCAAAAAGGGTTGGATGAATACATTAACTCAAAGTTAGAGCATATAGCAGAGCGTTTCCCATATATGATTAGTGCACATGTAATTCTAGAAGAAGAAAAGAAACATTTTAATACGAAGATTGTTATGCAGGCAGGGCGTAACTTAGGAATAATTGAAGGGCATGAAACACATGAAGACCAGAGGGCGTCATTTGATTTGGCTTATCATAAAATTGAAGCTCAAATTCTTGCAAAAAAAGAAAAACTTGTTGAACATCACTAATCAGGTTTATTATATAGATCTGATTGTATAAGCGGTAACTTTGTTGCCGCTTTATTTGTGCTGGCGAAGTCAGCACAAATAAATTCTGCGTGATCAGTTGGAAGAGTTTGTTAGCTTCCGCATACGTGCCTTCCAGTCTTCGCCAATTTGGCTGCGGCGGACAGGCATTTGTGACAGGTTGCAGCAAAGCATATCCGTCCTATTCGTCTCATCCGTCAGATTTGGGGAAATGAGATTTAGGACATAAAACAATGTAGTGATTGCATTACCTATAAATTAAAACAATGAATGGAGAAATAAATGGATACGACAAATGTTGTGGAATTAGCGTCTGATAAGGTAGATGGTTGTATGTTATTTCTGGGTGAAGGTAATAATGGTATGATTTTGTTTATTTGTTTGATTGTACTTGCCTTGCTTATGGATGTTTTAGGAAAACGTTTTATTTTGAAGTGGATTAGCAAGTTTGCAGAGAGCACAAAGACTAAGTGGGATGATGCATTTGTTCAGTGTGGTGTCTTTTCATGGTTGGCTCATCTGCTTCCGGGGATTGTTATATATTTGGGATTGCCATTTGTTAATATTAGCGGCAAGTTTATAGCATATTTCCAGTCAACATTAAATTTATATATATTGATAGTTATGGTATTAACTATTTCTGCATTTTTAAAAACTTGTTCAGTCGTTATACAGGAAAAACAAGGTTATGAACACATACCTGTACGAGGATTCACTCAAGGATTACAAATTTTATTGTTTATTGCTTCTCTTATATGCGGTCTGTCAATATTAATGGGGCGTTCTCCTGTCTTCTTGCTTGGAGGGTTTGGGGCATTCACAGCTGTTCTTATGTTGATTTTCAAGGATCCTATACTTGGATTGGTTGCAGGTGTTCAACTTTCTGCCAACAGAATGCTTCATTTAGGCGATTGGTTGGAGATGCCTAAATATGGTGCTGATGGAGCTGTTTTTGATATATCTTTGACAACTGTAAAGGTTCAAAACTGGGATAAAACAATTACTACAATTCCTACTTACGCATTGATTTCTGATTCTTTTAAGAACTGGCGAGGAATGTCTGAAAGTGGTGGTCGCAGAATTATGCGAGCAATAAATATTGATATGACAAGTATTAAGTTTCTGGATGATGAAACCATTGAAAAATATATGAAGATTGAAATTCTACGTCCATATGTTGAGAGATCTCTTAAGGATGTTATTGAATATAACAAAACACTTGGAGTGAATGAGGAGTCGCTTGTTAATGGTAGACACTTGACAAATGTCGGAACATTTAGGGCTTATCTCGTGGAGTTTCTTAAAGCACATCCAATGATAAACAAGGATATGACTTTTATTGTTAGACAGCTTGCCCCAACCAGTGAAGGATTACCTATCCAAATCTATGTTTTTTGTGCTGATAAAGTCTGGGCTAATTATGAAGCAATTCAGTCTGATATTTTTGATCATGTTCTTGCTTCGGTATCAGAATTTGGTTTAAGGGTTTTCCAAAGTCCTACAGGAAGTGACTTTTCAAAATTAAGATAGGGCTTACTGTTTAATGCGAGAATGCCTGAGATTTTGCTATAAGACACTTTTGCCTTTAGCTCGCTAAAGGTACAGTGTTGCATAGCAAAAGGTTAGGTATTATTGCATTACATATTCATAAATTGTATTAAATTTATATTATAGTCCTTCTGCAAGCTTTTTGTAATGTGCTAACCTAGTTTGCTAGTCCCGCAAGGCGGGATTGCATTTTAGTATGCAAAATAAAACATTAATATTTACCAATACGTTAGTTATGAATTAAACAGGATGCCCTAAAATAAAGGTTAAGGAAATTTTGATGACACCAAAGAAGATAATGGATTTGGCAAATGCCTTTTATGGCTCGGCCACTCTTTTTACAGCATCAGATGCTGGCGTTTTTAAGGCACTGGCAGGTGGCAAAAGTTTATGTTTGGAAGAAATTGCTGAACAGTGTGGGGTAAACGAGCGTGCAATACGTTTGCTGCTTGACGGATGTGTTGCAGTGGAACTTTTGAGTAAAACTGGTAACTGTTATAAAAATACAGTGGAAGCTGAAACCTTTTTGAATCCTGATTCGCCAGTTAGTCTTGCTAAATCCATTCGTTATAATCGGGATGTATATTATGCATGGGGAAAACTACCGCAATTTTTAGAGTCTGGTGAACCTGTTGAAAGACCTTCGTTACATTTAGGTGAAAGAGATGACAGGACTAGAGCATTTGCATTGTCAATGTTTGAACGAGCATACAGTATGGGGCAGGCGGTGATACCTATGCTGGACTTGTCCAAGTGCAAGACTTTGCTTGATGTTGGTGGTGGTCCTGGTGCATACTCAATGCTATGTGTTTCAAAGTGGAAACAACTCTCTTCAACAGTTATTGAATTGCCTGCAATTGCAGCAATTGCAAATGAATTAATTGCTGAGCGTGGTTTAGATGATAGAGTTAAAACAATACCTGGAAGTTATGTTGACACTGAATTTCCTGTAGGGCAGGACGCAGTGAATTTCTTCGGGGTACTTCATCAGGAGTCGCCTCAAACAATCTTAGATTTGTGCACAAAAGCATTTGATGCTTTGAATCCAGGTGGACAGATTAATATAATGGATATGATGACAGACGAGACAAGGACAGCCCCGGCTTTTTCTGCACTTTTTGCACTTAACATGGCGTTGACGAAAGAGGCTGGTTGGGTTTTTTCTGATGTGGATGTCATTGGTTGGCTAAAGAGTGTAGGGTTTGTTGATTGCAATGTTCAACCATTGCCTGAGCCAATGCCGCATTGGTTAGCTATGGCTCGAAAACCAATATAAAGGCATTGGCATTTATGACTTTTTCAGTACCGACTAAATACAAATGGATAATATTAGTTGCGGGCATATTGATTCTGATTATTATTCCCTTTTGTCTATGGGGCGAAAGGATTGATGACTTCGTTAAAATATGTATTGATAGGGGAAGTGCACATCCTCTAAAAATTGGAGCGTTATTGGTTGCTTTGCTTGCGGGTGACATTGTTCTGCCGACACCATCCAGTCTTATAAGTACTGGCTGTGGGGCTCTGTTAGGGTTTTATGGTGGTATGTTGGCATCGTTTGTCGGCATGACGATTAGCTGTATTTCAGGCTACATTATTGGACGTTACGCAGCAGAACATTTTGTTAAAAAGCTTATGGGCGAATCGAATATGCAGACGTTAATTAAGTTAAGTGGCAAATATGGCAGATGGTGTGTGCTGGTAACCAGAGCCGTTCCTGTTCTTGCCGAGGCCTCTGTTTTATTTGCTGGACTTGGAAAAGAGAAATTCTCAGAGTTTTTGTTGGTTACATCGATGTCAAACCTCGTTATATCTGGTGTATATGCATATATTGGTTCTTACGCAACTAGTATGAATTCATTTTTGATTGTTTTTGTTGGAGGAATTACTGTTCCTGGAATTGTTATGCTGACGTTGCAAGCAGTAATAAGAGGAAAGAAGGTTCATGGCGTTCGCTGAGTTAAAGCGGCATCGTCATAGAATAAACAAGCAACGAGAAACGTTTTTACGTAACACTTATTACGTATCACTTATTACTTAATACTGTGTGCTGTACACTGTGAACTAAATGAAATAAAGTATAAGGAGTAAATTCAATGGAAATTTTTTTTCAGCAGTATGGTTATGTTACACAAGCATTAATTGCTACTCTTTTTACATGGGGGGTTACGGCGGCAGGAGCGGCCCTTGTCTATTTTACTAATGGAGTTAATCGCAAGGTTATGGACTCAATGCTTGGATTTGCAGCAGGGGTTATGATTGCTGCTAGTTTTTGGTCTCTTCTTGCTCCTGGTATTGCGATGGCCGAAGATCTTGGGTATATTCCCTGGTTAACAGCGACAATTGGATTTATGGGAGGCGGCATTTTTATGCGTGTTATTGACAAGATAATGCCTCATCTTCATCCCGGGCTTAGTATGGATAAAAGTGAGGGGGTGAAAACATCATGGCAACGCAGTACTCTGCTTGTTTTGGCCATCACTCTTCATAATATACCAGAAGGATTAGCTGTTGGGGTTGCATTTGGTGCAGTTGGAGCAGGGCTTCCATCAGCAACGATTGGTGGTGCAATTGCTTTGGCAATTGGTATTGGTTTGCAGAATTTCCCGGAAGGAACGGCCGTTTCTATGCCCTTGCATAGAGAAGGTATGTCTAAAGGAAAAAGTTTTCTTTTTGGACAAGCCTCTGGAATGGTTGAGCCTATAGCAGGTGTTCTGGGTGCTGTGTTTGTTTTGAAAATGCAGGGAATATTACCTTATGCTCTCTGTTTTGCAGCTGGTGCGATGATTTTTGTTGTTGTTGAGGAATTGATTCCCGAATCACAACGTAACGAGAAAAATATTGATCTTGTTACGATGGCAACAATGCTTGGTTTCTCTGTTATGATGATGCTCGATGTGGCGCTTGGATAGCTGGCTTCCGCCTTCACTACAGCTCGGAAGCCGGCGTCGCCAACAGTGCAAAAAAAACTCGTTGTATAAAATACAACGAGTTCTTGTAAAGAATATCTTTTTTGCTGTTCAACAATTATTTAGAATAGAATTCGATAATAAGTTGAATTTCGGCTGGAGGTGCAGCTTCTTCTGGTGTTGGGTAACGTACAACTTTTACTGAAAGTTCTTCTTTGTTTGTTTCCAACCATAGAACATCTTCGTGCTTTGAAGTTTCAATACTTGTTGTAACAAGATCTTTTGAACCTTGCTTATCTTTTACTGTGATAACATCATCTAAGCTGACTAGCATTGATGGAACACTTGCTCTTCCGCCATTCAATTTGAAGTGACCGTGGCCAACCATTTGACGAGCTTGTGAACGGGTTGAAGCAAAGCCTGCTCTGTAGATTACATTATCAAGACGTCTTTCAAGCATTTCCAACATTACATCACCTGTAACACCTGATTTTGCTTTAGCTTTTTTAAAGACGTTTCTAAATTGTTTTTCACTCATGCCATATGACAAACGCAATTTTTGTTTTTCAACCAATTGGTGTTTGTACTCAGATGCTTTTGAACGTGCGGAACCATGTTCACCTGGACCATGAGGTTTTACTTCCAAAAGTTTATCATATTTTGGATTTCCGTATATATTAATGCCTAGACGGCGAACTATTTTACCCTTAGCTTTTTGACAACGTGCCATAAAATTTCCTTATAACTATAATTTATTAAATAGAAAATGTATTCTTTACAATTATTACATTTAAACAAGGGGCGAATTATATTACTAATAGGCTTTAATTTCAATACTTTTTTTCTGTTTTCTCTGTTTTTTTTCGATTTACGCTTTTTTTGTTGTTTGAATAAAACATTAAAGCATGTTTTTGATTCAAGTTTGTCATTCCTTTTATAAAACAGGCATAAAAGTTAAGAAAATTGGATCTTATAAGCGGTATCTTTTACCCCTCCTAAAAAGATATTTCATCTTTAAAAATAAAATGAGTTTTCCTTAATTTTTCGGTTGGGGGTAAAGGTGTGCTTTTGAGTCAATAAAATCAAGAAGTGAGTTTTCTTTTTATTCCTTTTTGGGTGATAATGTAAAAAATATTATTTTATGGCAATGAGGACATTGCCGCTCCCGTTTTTCCAAGACAACGGTTATTTGCATGCTGGGAGCGACACTCGAGCCTGCGAGAGAGGCTTCTTTCCCTAATGAGAAAAGTAGAAAGGAGCGTAGCGAATGGCCTACATTCGTCCTCGTTGTCATAACTACGTTCAACCGAAAAATTAAGGGAGTTTCAAATAACGGTGATTTTTTGTTGCTATATTTTGTTTTGTTAAGTATACTTTATAAGTTAATAATAAATAAGAGTACTTTATTTAAAGGAGTTTTATGCAAAGAGTTGGAGTTATAGGTGCTGGACGTTTCGGACGTGCATTGTGTGACATAATAGTGGGGAAAAATATTGAGACTATTGTTCTTGATATTGATTCATCTAGAGTTCAGGCTATGGGTGCCATTGTGTCAAAGGTTTTTCAGGGAGACTCAACTAATATTGCTGTGCTGGAAGAGGCAGGGTTTTCACAATGTGATGCAGTTGTTGTTGCAATTGGAGAGAATATTGAAAGTAGTATTCTTACCGCAATGAATTTAAAGGAACTTGGTATCAAAAAAATTGTTGCTAAGGCTACATCTGCTACTCACGGTAAAGTTTTGGACAAGATTGGTGTTGATGAAATTGTTTTTCCAAATATTGAAAGGGCTGAAAGACTTGCACGTTCATTAATTGCAGGCACTGCCGTTGATTATTTTGATATTGGTGCGGGAGTAAGTGTTTCCGAATTCAAGGTTCCTGAAAAATATATTGGTAAGGCTCTTATTGATGCAGACCTTAGATCAAAACATAAACTTACAATACTTTCAATAAAAAGAAAACTTGAACTTGAAAATATCAAACCTGAAATGATTGTCAATCCGGCTGGAAGTGATGTTTTTAGACAAGGTGATACTATAACCGTTTTTGGAAAAACAAAGGATTTGGATGACGTTCTGAAGGGATAAAGTTAAGGTTAAGGTAAAGATTAAGGTTGAGAGCTGACTGAGTCAGCAGGTGGCTCAATTTGCTCGCCGTGTTAATAGGTGAAATTTAAGTTTGTCCGAGCCGGAGCGATGCGGCTACAGTTGGAAAATTGTAGTTTGACGGTTAGTGTTGAATGAGCCATGCAGGTCGTGCTATAGGAATGTAGGCGGTTATCCTAGTCTCATAGGCTCGAGAGTAACGCTAAACGAAAAATGAATTATGGTGTGAAATGAGTAAATTTTTTAGTAGGAATAATAGTTAAGGAAAAAATATGTCAGTACATTTGTTAATAACGGCAGGTAAGGATTTGGGTCGAAAAATTTCGATTTCAAAAGTTGGCACTAAAGTCGGGCGTTCCACGTCGGGTAATGATCTTGTGATTATTGATGATATGCTTTCGCGTCAGCATTGCAGGTTTTACTTTGAAAATGATTTGTTGCATGTTGAAGATTTAGACAGTGCAAACGGAACATTAGTGGATGATGTTGAAATAAAGTCAAAACAGCTATTTCCAGGTAATGAAGTTTTGCTTGGAGATACAATACTTAAAGTAGTATCCAACAGACTTGACGGGACTGTTGTTGATGAGCAACCACAGTCTGATAATCCGGCAAAGAGTGGACCTAAACCTTTGGTTGATCTTGGATTTAACTCATCAAGAAATGCCGCAAATACGCAATCCTCTCCATCCGCATTAGGCAAAAAACCTCTGGGATTTCTTCTTGTTATTGTTGTGTTGCTGCTGTTAGTTGTCTGGGGGCCTAAAATTTTGAAGTCATTTAGTTTTAAATCGACAAAAGGACAGGTTGCAGAAGTTCTGCCATTGCCAGCTGTCAGCAAGCATTTGCTTTTAAATTATGAAAAAGTTCAAGCAAGTCCTGAAAATATATTTAGGTATTATTTGACTTTGGATGCTGACACGAATCTTACTGTTGAGATTGATGATTTGATCAATGACAGACACGTTTCAAAGAACGTTGTTGTTGATAATCCTGAATATATTGGAAAGATTATTGATGGTTTACGTAACTCCGGTATTTATGGATTGGATGAGAAATATCAAGGGCTTTCCGGTGATGATTCTATTGAGTCATATGAGTTGTCAATTACGATAGGTTTAGATCATAAGACTATAAAGGTGTACAATAGAGTTGAACCAGAAGAGTTTAAGGCAGCAAGGGAGACCATTGAAGAGTTTGCTAAAAATGAACTTGGCATATGGGCAATTCAGTTTTCTAAAGAAAAACTTCTGGAACTTGCCGAAGACGCATATTTGAATGGTCAAAAGCTTTATAATGAAAAACAAGTTGATTATGCAAACCTTTCAGAGTCGATTGTCTTTTTAAAACAATCTGAATGGTATTTAGAAACAGTTGATCCTAAGCCTGATTATTATGGGCAGTTGATTCGTTTGCTTAATGATGGCGAGGTGGAACTTCAACAGAAGTATGATGATCAGAACTTTAATGCTGAAAGAGCAATGAAGCTAAAAGAGTGGACTATTGCAAAGCAGGAACTTGAGCAAATCATTGCTATGATTCCAAACAGATCAGATGAACGTAATATTGAAGCTAGAAGAAAATTAATTGATGTTAAAAGAAGGATTGAGACAGAACAATGAGCAAGTTTATTAAATTATTAAGTTTTATGTTGGTTTGCGGAAATGTATTGTTTGCCCAACCGGTCGAGAAATGTCAACTTCATGTTAAGACATCACCAGAGGGTGCCATTATCAAATGTAATGGAGAACTTCAAGAGGTTAGCCCAACTACAATTAAAGATTTAAAAATGGGCGACTACATTGTTTCAGCATCTTTAAAAGGATACAAACCTGTTTGTCAGAATGTTTCTTTTGACAGTGAAGGTAGGCGTGCAGCACTGGAAATCGAATTAGAGCCACTTTTCGGGTTAGTTCTTCTTAAAACAGTGCCTGCAGGTGTCGAGATCGAAATTAATGGTAAAACATATGGTGTGACACCAATAATTCTTGATTCATTAAGATTTGGTGAATATGAAGTTGTTTTGAAGAAGAGTGGTTTTGATAATCAGACAGTACCGCTTGTGATTAATAATAGAAGACCAATATTGATTGAGAAAATTCTTGCATCAGATACAGCAACTTTGATTATTTCATCTGACCCATCGTATGCAAGTGTCACGGTTAATGGAATTCCTAAAGGTACAACACCGTGTACTCTTCAAGGAATACCAAAGGGTGAGTCTCGTATAGAAATTGAAAGTGATTCTTATGAAAAATTTTCAACATTAGTAACTTTACAACCTAATCAAGAGGAAGTTATTGATGTGATTCTCAAAGCATTACCGTCATCATTAGAAATCACATCTCAGCCAAGATCTGCCAGAATCTATATTGATGGTAAATTTAAGGGAGTTGCTCCTGTAAGAGAGACCACTGTTGAACCTGGAAATTATGTTGTTACAGCTGAACTTGAGGGGTATGAACCCCTAGAACAGACTATTACAGTTAATCAAGGCGAAGATTGCCAAGAAGAATTCAGACTTGAAAGTAATACAGGTTTCTTAGAAATTATTTCAGCTCCGTCTGGTGTAAAAGTTCTCGTTGATGGTAAAGACTGTGGTGCTACAAAAGCAGGACAAGATGATTCAACTGAAATCTCTGCACCTTTAATAATCGATTCTCTTTTAGCTGGTGAACATGTGGTAACATTCACAAAATCAAAGTTCTATCCTGCATCACAATCAATTATTATTGAAAAGGGCGAGAAGACAAAGATTCAGAAAAATTTGAAGAGAAAATTTGAGCCTGATTGCACTGTTACTACAACCGACGGCTTAAGTTATAAAGGTGAATTTGCTGAGACAACAGCAGGTGGTGGAAAAGTTTTGGAAACAGCACCAGGCATCTTTAAAACTTTTGAATCCCAAGATATTAGCAAGTTTGAGTTGCTTGAAAATTTTGAATTGTAATTGGTGAATATGGAAAAAGAAGTTGACGATAACGCTAAGTGGCAGAATGCAAAAGATTTGATTAAGGATTCAAAGCTTAGTGTTCTTATGCCTTCATATAATTTGGGACATACAATTGCACAGAATATTGACCATGTTGTCGAAATCTTCTCGGGGCGTATTCCTTTTGAAGTTATTGTTGTTGATGATGGTAGTTCTGATGATTCAGCTTCCATCATTAACGCTAAGGCTAAAGAATACTCTTGTGTTAAACCTGTTGTCTTTCACAGAAATAAAGGAAAGGGAACTGGTCTAAAACGTGGGTTTGAAGTCACAGAAGGAGATTATGTCTTGCTTTTGGATGGCGATCTCGATTTACCTCCTTCCCAAGCATCCAGATTCTTTGATATTTTGAAAGAAGAAAATGCGGATGTTGTCATAGGGTCTAAGATGCATCCTGAATCACAGATTGACTATCCAGCAAAAAGGCGTTTATATAGTTTTGTCTATTATAGTTTTGTAAAGTTAATGATTGGACTGCCTGTTAAAGACACGCAAACAGGTATCAAACTTTTCAAGAGAGAAGTTCTTGAATATGTTATTCCTCGAATGCTTGTGAAGCATTATGCATTTGATTTGGAGGTTTTATCCATTGCACATGAAAAAGGTTTTAAGGTGTCAGAGGCTCCAATTCAACTGGTCTTCAAAGGTGGAAATGAAGCGTTTGGTCCTGTTGGCTATTTCAGTATCAAAAAAATCATTTTGGATACATTGGCAATTTTTTATAGAATCAAGGTTATCAAGTATTACAAGTCAGTGAGAATTGTGAGTATGCCTGATCCTCTGCCAATGGTTTCAATTGTCATTGCCATGCCAAGTGTCACTGAATATGTTGATGAGTGTTTGGATGGAATTGCAAAACAGACATATAAAAACTTTGAAGTTATACTTCTTCCTGATGTTCCGTCGGGACGTGAATGGCCTGCTTACGTTCGAGAAATTGTTACTGGTGCCATTCGTCCGGCAGAAAAACGTAATATTGGCATTGACAATGTTAAAGGAGAAATTACAGCATTCATTGATGATGATGCAACGCCAACAATGCACTGGCTTCATCAGGCTGTTCAATACTTTTCAGACCCAAATGTAGGTGGGTCCTGCGGACCTGCAACAACACCTCCAAATGATCCATACATGGCAAAAATGGGGGGTAGGATATATGCAAATTATCTTCTCTCTGGTGGATATATTTATAGATATTTTCCAACTAGTGTTCAGGAGGTTGATGACTATCCAACTTGCAACTTGCTTATAAGAACCGATATCCTCAAAGAACTTGGTGGCTATAGAACTGATTTCTGGCCTGGAGAAGATACTTATCTATGCCGGCAGGTTGTGAAAGAGAAGGGTTATAAGATTATTTATGATCCATATGCAGAGGTGTTTCATCACAGAAGAAAATTGTTTCTGCCGCATCTACGCCAAATGGGCAGATATGCTCTGCATCGTGGATATTTTGCACGAAAATTCCCATCAACTTCAAGAAAAATATCATACCTTATGCCAACGCTTCTTATGCTCGGTACTGTGCTTGGACCAATATCATTCTTTATATCACCAATCCTGATCTATATTTATGTTGCTGTAATTGCCTTTTATCTTGTTGTTACATTTTTAGGGGCATTCTCTCACAATTTCAAGGATTGGGTCATCTGCTGGATAGGAATTGTTTTGTCCCACTATTATTATGGTTTCAGATTCCTAATTGGTTTCTTCTCAAAATCAATGCCTGAAACCAAGCAAATCTTTGACCACCCATCTGAAGGCAGTTCAATTAAAAATTAAGAATACAGTTATCCCATAGACAGTTTTTATAAATAAGGCTTACTGTTTACTGCAAGATAGGACGCTTCGCTACTGTCGCAGGCTCCAGTCTCGGCAAGCCAGTTCCTATATTATGTATTCACTGCGTTTCGTTGCTTTAGGCACACGACCTATGGGAGTGAGGCTGGAGTTTACGACAGCAATGGAGCGTAGCGTAATGTCCTACCTAAAGCCTCGCTTCGCAGGTACATAAGATGATTTTTCCTTTAGCTCGCAGTCCCGCCTTGCGGGATCCCGCTTCGCGGGATAACTTGCAGTGACACTCAAGGCGAAGCTGCAGAGAGGCTTTTGCAACTAAAAATAAAATTGCAAGAGCAATGTAGCGAAGCGAAATGGCCTATAAGATGTGTGATATTGCATTATAGATTTATAAAATGAATAGCATTTTAATATTATTCTGTCTGCACGCTTTTTGGACTAAAAAGGCTAAAGACCTTGCAGATAACCCTTGCCTATATCGTATAAAGTATTCACCATATGCATTTTATGAATTGAACAGGATGCCCTACGTAACACGGAGCGAATAGGCTTGCGATGGCAAAGTCAGCTTTGTTGGTTTGAGTCGAGAGTCCTGAGTCATTGAGTCCTTCTTTTCAGCATTTAAAATTAGTGTTAATTTGCGCAATTAGTTTACCATATTTATCGTGTTTATTTGCCTTCTTTAAAGATACAGACACCATTACCTTCAAGCATCCACGCGCCATCTTTTGTTTCACCAGAAAGTAAATCGAGACCACCTGTGACTTCGTTCATATTTACAGCGTCGTAATTGCTGTTAAGCACAAAACGATATTGAGTGTCACTGTTTTCTCTAATAATCTGGCTGACTCCTTTTGGCAAGTCTTTGTTTGTAAGTCCTGAAAGAGCCTGTATTTTAGGAAGAAGAGCAGTAATGATTGGTGGTGTTAGATATGTGCCAACATACATGAAGCCACCGTTACCCGAATCAGCTTTTCTAAAAGTTATTCCTGATTTGTTTTTCAAATGCCTGTTCTTCCATGATGCAATAACTTCAGTTTTGTCATCGTTGCATACCATCTCTTCATACCATAAGTCTGTGCGAACATTCACTAGGTTAATATCTAGGCAAAGAGGTCTGTTTTCATTGTCATTTTGACGACCATATTCATTAATTGTTATTCCGCATAGTTCTGAAAATATTCCAGGAATTGTTTCTGGAATAATATTATTGTCTGTGTTGCGTGTTGCTGTTCTTGCACCAACAACAACAATTCCGCCATTGTCTGCAAACTCTTTTAAATTTTCAATCCACTCTTGTTTGAAAACAGTCCAGTGGGGGATGAATATTACTTTTAGGTCTGACAAATCATCACTTGGGTGTATGCAGCCAACTTCAAAATTTTTGTTATATAGAACATTATGAATGCTTTCTGCCACACCATATGGAGAAGGTAGTCCAAGTGAGTATATATTGTGACTGCTGGTTACATCCGTATCTGCATAAGCAATTGCTACATCAAATTTAACCGATGTGCCAAGAAGTTCTTTGCCGACAATTCTCAATTCTTTGCCAATCTGTTTGATTTCGTCATAGCGTCTTCTTGGAATATTATCATGATCTAAAATGCCGCACCAATATTGTTCTGAACCAAACAATGCAGTTCGCCAACGGAAGTATAGAATCGAGTCTGCACCACGTGCAACTGCATTATAAGAATATAACCTAACTTCTCCAGGCTCAGGATTATCATGAAAATATGGTGGCTGTCCTCCTGGACCTGATTGGTGCTCAGGAATCATAAAGTTGCCTGTCCAGGCTCTGGTTCTATCAAGATTAAAAGAATTTGTCTGCATTCTAACTCTTGTTTTAGCAAAGAAAGGGTAAACATCGTAACTTAAAAAATCAAGATCTTTGCAAAGGTCTCTGTAATCTATACAGCCAAATAATCCATTATGTGTTATCCACCAATTGCTGTTTGCTTCTCGAAGAATCTCAGTTTGATCATGTTGAAATTTTACAAGGTCGTGCGATAAAAATCGCTGATAGTCAAGCATTGCTGCCGGATTTGGATACGTTGGCTTGAATTCCTTTGGTGTTTCAATCTCATCAAAATTAGAATATGTTAATGCCCAGAAAGCTGTACCCCAACGCTGATTTAATTCTTCAATTGTTCCATATTTATTTTTTAAAAACTTTCTGAAAGAAACTTGGCAGTTTGGACAATGACACTCTGAAAAATGACAGAAAAATTCATTGTCAGTCTGCCAGCCAACAACATTTGGATTGGTTGCATAGTGTTCAGCCATTGCTTTGGTGATTTTTTTGCTGTATTCACGGAAAATTTTTGAGCTATGACATGCATGTTGACGAGAACCATGCTGCTGAACAATGCCATCCTTATCAATGCGTAGCATCTCCGGGTGCTTAATTGTCAGCCATCTTGGAGGTGTTGCTGTTGGTGTGCACAGCATTGACTGTACACCTTCTTTGCCTAAGGTTGCAATTGCATTATCAAATACAGAAAAGTCAAAGTTGCCTTCTGACGGTTCCATTAAATCCCATGCAAATTCTGCAAGTCGCACAAGATTAAAAGATGCCTCTTTCATAAGCTTTGCATCTTTCTCTACAAAACTTTTATCCCAATGCTCTGGGTAGTAGGGGGCTCCAAAATAAAATTCGTTTAAACCAGTTGGTCTTTTGTGTGATGGATTGTTCATTTTTTCCTTTTTATTCTTTTTTTTTATAGGACTCAGGACTCTCGACTCAGGACTTAAACCCGCAAAGCTGATTCTGGCATCATCATGCCTTCACTCCGTGTTACGTAAAATTTCTTTTCTTTTGTCTTAATTTCCCGAGGTCTGCTGACCTCAGCTACAGTTGTGAATCTGCAAGTCAACCGCTAGTTCGCCAAAGCTCCTCCCCGGCTAGCTCGCTAGTCCCGCTCTGCGGGAGGAGGTGGCGATCCCGCTACCACTTTGCTTTTTTAAAAGCAAAGTGGCGGCGGGAGAGACGGAGGGGTACCCTGTCTTAACCTTAACCTGCTGACGAAGTCAGCTTAAATGATTTTTCGTCTTCTTAATTCCCAGAAGCAGTCAGCAGTTGCCCGAATGTCAGCCAATGCATTATGTGCTTCATCAAAGTTTCTGCCAAATAATTTAATATGCAAATCTGCAAGGCTCGGCCACTTGTATCCAAATTTGCCGGGAAGTCTGCAAAATTTTGTTGTTGATTTCATTGTGCAAATCTTGTTTTTATTATCAACAGTATTGTTTAAACCATTTCTCAAAAATTCACAACCAACAATTGCTTCATCAAAGCTCATATTGTGCGCAACCAAAAAATCGACTTCATTGATGTCATTGGCAAAATTTTCCAACACCTCGCAAAGATCCAGTCCTTCGGCAATAGCACGTTCTGTTGTTATGCCGTGAACATTGGAAGCATCCCTTGGTATTATAAAACCATCAGGTTTGATTATAAAGTCCTGTGCTGCAAGTTCATTGCCATCTTCATCATATATAAGATATGCAAGCTGAACAACTCTTGGCCAGTTGTTAAAATCTGTTATTGGGGCTTTCCAATTTCTTGGTAGCCCTGTTGTTTCTGTGTCAAAAAATAAGTATTTCATACTTCACCTTTCTATATTTTGCACATTATATAATCTTAAAAATAAAAAGGCAACCCGAATATATTATTTTTGTGCGATTGTAGTTTTAACAGAAAAAATATAGATCTAAATTAAAAAGTTGGTGATTTGTTAAATTGGTTATAGTTTTTTTATGTGAAATTCGTTAAAATAGTATTGGATTATTAAGAATATAAATTGTGTGAGTGATTTTATCGTTATTGAAAGGGGTAAATTATGTGGGATTATACAGAGCAGGTTATGGATCATTTTAGGAATCCAAGGAACGTTGGAAAGATTGAAGATGCTGATGGTGTAGGGCAGGTTGGTTCGTTGGCTTGTGGAGATGCTTTGAAGTTGATGTTTAATGTTGATGAAGATGATCGAATCTCCGAGGTTAAGTTTCAAACTTTTGGTTGTGCAAGTGCAATTGCATCTTCTTCTGCATTGACAGAGATGATTGTCGGTCTGACAATTGAGGAAGCTTTGAAGGTTACAAATAAGGATATTGCAGATTATTTAGGTGGATTGCCTGATGAGAAGATGCATTGTTCTGTTATGGGACGTGAGGCTTTAGAAGCCGCTGTTTATAATTATCGAACTGGTACCAGTGGTGATAAGATTCTTGCGGGTACTATTATCTGCCATTGCTTTGGTGTTACAGAAGAGGAAATTGAGCGTGTTACTAGAGAGAATAATTTGAAGACTGTTGAAGATGTAACCCATTTTTGTAAGGCTGGTGGTGCTTGCGGTATATGCAAGGATGACATTCAGGGGGTTATTGACAGGGTTATGGCTGAGGTGAAAGTTGAAGAATCTCCTGAATATGAAAAACCAGCTAAAAAAATGACAATTGTTGAGAAAATTAGATTAATTGAAAAGACTATTGATGAAGAGATCAGACCAATTCTTGCCAAAGATAATGGTGGAATTGATTTGATTGATGTTGATGGTAATAAGGTTGTTATTTCATTTACAGGTATGTGCTCTGGCTGCAATGTTGCTCATTTCACAATGGAAGGTGTTGTTCAGGCTAAGCTTCGTAAATTTGTTCAGGAGGATCTTGTAGTTGTTGAGGAGAAGAAGTAATGAAGAATTACTATTTTGATAATAATGCTACCTCTGCGGTTGCTCCGGAAGTAACAGAAGTTATGCTTCCGTTCTTTACTAAATACTGGGGAAATCCTTCAAGCATTCATGAATTTGGTGGTCAGGTTGGCAAGTATGTTCGAAATGCTCGTGCACAGGTGGCTGATCTGATTAATGCGGATCCATCTGAAATTGTTTTTACAAGTTGTGGAACCGAGAGTGATAATGCTGCAATTCGAGGTGCTGTTGAAGCTGCTAACTGCAATGTCAATTTGATTACTTCGTGTGTTGAGCATCTGGCTGTTTTGAGTCTTTGCAGATATCTATCTGCCAAGGAGAAAATCAGTTTGGCAGAAATTGCAGTTGACGGCAAGGGCAATTTGAATTTAGATGAATTCAAGAGAGAGCTTGCAAAAGGCCCCGCGGTTGTTAGTCTTATGTGGGCAAACAATGAAACAGGTGTTTTTTTCCCAATTCAGAAGATTGCAGAGATGGTTAAGGAAGCTGGGTCAATCATGCATACTGATGCTGTTCAGGCAATTGGTAAAATTGAAGTTGATGTTCAGAAAACACCAGTTGATTTGCTTGCTTTGTCCGGACACAAGCTGCATGCACCTAAGGGAATTGGTGCGATGTATGTTCGTAAGGGAACAAAACTAAATAGCTTACTGATTGGTGGTCATCAGGAAAAAAATCGTCGTGGTGGAACTGAAAATGTTCCGTATATTGTTGGTTTGGGTAAAGCGTGTGAACTTGCCAAAGCTGGTATTGAGGATGAGAGAACTAGAGTTGCTGCTTTAAGAGATCGCTTGGAAGCAGGTATTTTGGCATCTTGTCCAGATACAACAGTTAATGGTGATGTTAATAATAGGTTGCCAAATACGACAAATATCAGTTTTAAGTATATTGAAGGCGAATCTATTTTGTATAATCTTAGTGACTTGGGTATTGCTGCATCATCAGGTTCAGCTTGTACATCCGGTTCTCTGGAAACATCTCATGTTATCAGAGCGATGGGGATTCCTTTTACATCAGCTCATGGTTCTATTCGTTTTAGTTTGAGTAGATATAATGAGAGTGAGGATGTTGAACATGTTATTGCCAATATGCCTGCTATTGTTGAGAGGTTGCGCGAGATGTCGCCGTTTGTTGATTAAATATTGTTAGGGGTATGTAAATGTATGATGTATTGAAGTTGGCGAAACAGGTGCTAAAGAGTGAAATCAGTGCCTTGACTGATTTGGAAAGTTCTTTAGATGAACATTTTGTAGCCGTGGTTGAAGAGGTTCTTAAAATTAAGGGTTCTTTTATTATCACCGGTGTTGGTAAGGCTGGAATCATCGGCAAGAAGATTAGTGCAACTCTTGCAAGTACCGGTACAAAAAGTATCTGGCTTGATCCTGTCAATGCTTTGCATGGGGATCTTGGTATGGTTTGCAAGGATGATATTGCTTTGTTGATTAGCAATAGTGGTTCAAGTGCTGAAATTTTGCTGGCTACACAAGCTCTTAAAAATCTTGATGTTAAGTGCGTCGCACTAACCAAAAACATTAAAACACCTCTAGCTCAAATTTGTGATTTAACTTTACCTTTGGGTGAACATGAAGAGGCTGGACCTTTGAAATTGGCACCTAGTACTTCGACCACAGCTATGTTGGCAATGGGCGATGCATTGGCGTTGACTCTGCAACAGCTGAAAAACTTTACGGAATTTGATTATGCCAAGTTTCATCCTGCTGGTGCTTTGGGTCGTCGTTTGATGCCGGTCTCGGCTCTTATGCGTACAGGTGAGAACATTGTTGTTTCCAGAGGCGATGAATTGATTTCTGAAGTTTTGGCAAATATAACAAGAGCTCGTTGTGGGCTTTGCATTGTTGTTGATGCTGATGAAAAACTTTTGGCAGTATATTCTGATGGTGACTTCAGACGAGACTGGTCAAGCGGGAAGTTAATGGAGCATACTAGTTTAAAGGATTTAATGCGCAGTAACTGCAAGTATATTGAAGGTGATGCCGTGGTTGGCGATGCGCTGGCAATTATGCACGAATATAAGATTAATGCATTACCTGTTGTGGATGAAAATGGTAGGGTTTGCGGTTTACTTGATGTTCAGGATTTGGTTTGATTTTGGTGAACAAAATTTAATGGTAAATGGTTGATAGTAAATGGTAAATGGTTCACTCCGTGGGTAGGAGGAATGGTTTATAGTTGATAGTTTTAAAAGAGCAAAAAAAATCCTCAGATCAGATCTGAGGATTTTTTTTGATGTTAATCAAGAACGATTCTTAAGCAGTGATAACTTTCACTAGGTCAAGAACTTTACATGAGTAACCCCATTCGTTGTCGTACCATGATACAACTTTAACAAATGTGTCATCAAGAGCGATACCTGCAAGAGCATCAAAAGTAGAAGTGTTAGATTCATCACGGAAATCTGTAGCAACTAATTGTTCATCACAGTATCCTAGAATACCTTTTAGTTCGCCTTCTGAAGCTTCTTTCATTGTAGCACAGATATCTTCATAGCTTGTGCCTTTTTTCAAACTGACTGTAAGGTCAACAACCGAAACATCTGATGTAGGAACACGGAAAGCCATACCTGTTAGAGCACCATTAAGTTCTGGAATAACTTTGCCTACAGCTTTAGCCGCACCCGTTGACGAAGGAATGATATTTTCAAGAATACCACGACCGCCACGCCAGTCTTTCATTGAAGGACCGTCAACAGTTTTTTGTGTAGCTGTTGCAGCATGAATTGTAGTCATGAGACCTTTTTCAATTCCGTACTTGTCGTTAAGAACTTTAGCGATTGGAGCTAGGCAGTTTGTAGTACAAGAAGCGTTTGAAACGATATCTTGACCAGCATATGAATCTGTGTTAACACCGCAAACGAACATTGGTGTAGCATCTTTTGATGGAGCAGAAAGAACAACTTTCTTTGCACCAGCTGTAATATGCTTACGAGCTGTTTCATCAGTTAGGAAGAAACCTGTTGATTCAACAACAACTTCAGCTTCAACGTCACCCCATGCTAGGTCAGCTGGATCACGTTCTGCTGTTATACGAATGCTTTTGCCGTTAACAACTAGTGCACCGTTAACAACTTCAACTGTTCCGTTGAAGCGACCATGTACTGAGTCATATTTAAGCATATATGCAAGATAATCTACGTCTAGAAGGTCGTTGATACCAACTACTTCGATATCGCTACGAGTAGAAGCTGCACGGAAAACCATACGTCCGATACGGCCAAAACCATTAATACCAATTTTAATTGCCATGTTTTTTTTCCTTTTATTTTAGGATTGTTATTACTTTTTATATAGATAAAATATCTATATATGATTGTATTTTTCCACACAAACATTCATTTAAATGGCTGTGTTGTTTATAAAAACCAATTTTAATAAATTGAGCAAGTATTATAGTTTTTTTTGATTTTTAATGCAAGGGTATTTAACATTTTTTTTTGGGTTCATTAATCTTGGATGTTGAGATATTTTTTGATTTCGTTGGTCAATATGACGTTTTCCGGGTTTAAGGTATTCCATGAAAATCTTTTTAACAGTTCATTTGCGGGCATTTCTTCACCAAATTCAGCCCATCCGCACCAGTATGCCAGTAGGCCTATAATTTTTTCAGGTGAGTTGCCAATTTTTCGAAGTGTTGAAATTCTTGTGTCGCCATGTCGTTTTGCCAGTCGTCTTCCATCGGGAGCTACCACAAGGGGAACATGAATAAATTCGGGGGGATGGAGTTGTAGTGCTTTGTAAATTTCCAGTTGTCTAGGGGTTGAGTCGAGCAGGTCACTGCCTCGTACCACTTCGGATATATTCATTAAGGCATCATCTACTACGACTGCGAGCATGTATCCAGCTCCCTGCTGGTGTCTTGCAATTGCAAAGTCGCCAAAGAGTTCTGAATTGTTGAACGATTGTTCGCCCATGAAACCATCGACAAAGCTGATTGATTCGTTTGAACTTTTGAATCTCCAAATTGGAATTCTGCTATCTGGAAGGGCGTTGTAAGCTTCTTCCCATGATTGAAATTTGTTTTTGCATGTACCGGGATATTTCGGGGATTCTCCAGCGTGAGGAGCACTTTGCGTTGCCTCAATTTCTTTTCGGCTACAGGTGCATGGATAAACGAGTTTTTTTTCTATTAGATTGCTAAGGTGTTTTGCATATATATCAGTTCGTTGGCTTTGTATATATGGTGGGTTTAGTTGTTTTTGTTCTATTCCGTAGCCCTCGTTCCATGTCAGCCCGAGCCAGATTAGATCATCTACGGCTTCCTTTATTGTGCCGGGTTTTACTTTTGGGTGGTCAAGGTCTTCAATGCGTAATATTAGTTCTCCGGACTGTATTTTTATTGAAAGCCATGTTAAGAGAAATGTTCTTGCGTTGCCAAGATGTAGAGCACCTGTTGGACTGGGAGCAAAACGTCCACGTTTTTTGTTGTTATTTTTTATAGATTTGTGCATAATATGTAGTTAATTTAAATGATGAGCAATTTTATATGGGTTTTAAATGAATGTAAAGAATATTTCTTCAAAGACAATGCGAATTGATGTGGATCCAAGCATTGCAAGCAATATCAATGACACTACAAAAAAAAGTGCCGTTAAAAAGAGAATGCCCGGTGCAAGGGTGGAAAATTGCTGTGTATGTGATTATGATAGTTTGCTTAGGGCTATTTATGATGCCGTAATTATTACAGATTATCGCACAGGTCGAATCGAGGAGTGTAATGAAAGGGCGTTGGACTTTCTTCAGTATGATGCTGAGGAAATCAAGGGGAAGCGAGTGCTTAAGCTGATTGCCGGTGCAAGTGAAAATCTGCTGGCTAATATTCGTCATAACCTTGATAGTGAAAAGTTTACTTTGATTGAAGGATACTGTGTAAGAAAAGATCTTTCGGCTTTCCCCGCAGAGATTGCTGTTAACGCGATTAAGCTGCAAGGCGATGAATGTCTTTGTTTCTTTATTCGTGACATTACTGTTAGAAAAAGTGCACAGACCGCATTGGAAAATGCTGTTAAAAGGCTGGAAAACCATGCTGAAGCAAAGACTGAGTTTATATCAAATGTTTCACATGAATTGAGAACACCTTTGACATCTATGATATATGCGGTGGAGAATATGTTGCGCGGGGTTACAGGTCCTTTGCCAGAACCAGTTGCAAAGTATTTGACAATGCTAAAGAGTGACTCTTTGAGACTGAAGAGTACTGTTGATGATATTTTGGATTTGAGAAAAATGGAAGTTGATTCCTTGAGCTTGAATAGAACAAAAATTACGCTAAATTCTTTGGTTGAATCATCTGTCACATCACTTCGTGTTCAAGCAGAACAGAAGCATATTGAATTGAAGTACCATGAATACTCTGACAGTTCTTTTGTTGATGCTGATATATCTAAGGTGGAACGTGTTATAATTAATTTGATTAATAATGCTGTGAAGTTTACTCCGGACTATGGTAAAATCGTTACAACCATTGATGAGGTTGAAAGAGATGGTGTTAAATATGCTAGATTGAATGTCACAGATACTGGAATTGGGATTCCTCCTGAATATATTGATAAGGTTTTAGAACGATATGTTCGAGTTGGAGAGCAGTCAGTGGGGTCGGGGCTTGGTTTGGCAATTTCAAGAGAGATTGTTGAATTGCATGGCGGACGTATAATTCTGCAGAGTCCGCCACATGATTCTAAAAGTGGCACATCAGCAACGGTTGAGATTCCAATATGTGAAAATATAAAAATTTTGTTTATAGGAAAGGATGAAGAGTTAAGGTCACGTCTTGAATATGTTTTAACAAAATATGGTTATAGGTTTGAATGTAAAGATGAAGAAAAAATAACGAATAATGATTTGTCTGATTATGATACTGTTCTTATTGATCTTGCTGTTTTGACAAACACTCAAGATGCTTTGATTGATTTTATGAAAAGAGAGAGAACTAAGTCAAAAGTACCTATTATTGTGGTTGGTCGATTGCATGCAGAGGGGGAACATAATGTGATTGATTTGATTAAGTCATTTTCAATACCTTGGATTGCCGATGCAAATGATGAACAGATATTTATAAAAAAATTGGAGAGTACAATACTCACCAAAGGACTGAAATTTACAAGTTAAACATGCCTAAAAAGGCATTCAATTAAGAATTAAAAATTAACAATTAAAAATTTGGGAATGAGCTACGCTCATGTTATTATTAGGCTAAACGTTTCCTTTAATCTTGGCGTTCCCAGTAGGCGATAAAAGAATTATGAGTTACTGTGTACTGTACACTATTAACTGTGCACTTTTTGTAGAACAATTATAAAGATAGGAAAAAATATGGAAAAGAAAAATATATTATTAGTTGACGATGATATGAGTTTGTTGATTACTTTGGGAGATTTTTTATCATTTGAAGGTTACAATGTTGTTACCGCAAACAGTGGTGAGCAGGGGCTGGAAAAATTAAAATCATATATACCTGATATAATTATTTTAGACATGAGTATGCCTGGAATGGGGGGCATTGGTTTTCTGGATGAGATTTCAAACAAAGCTGGTAAACCAAAGTATCCTGTGCTAGTGTTGACTGCAAAGGCAAACATGGCAGCATATTTTGCAAATGTAGAGGTTGATGGTTTCATCGCAAAACCATGCACTCCTGAGGATCTTCTGATGGAAGTTGGAAGAATTGTGTTTTTAAGAAGTGGTGATACTGCTACAGGGTTAGAGGAGTTATTGGAACAGAAGAATTTGCAGGACAAGAAAATTTTGGTTGTAGATTCTGATTCATGTTTTATTGATAAAATTTCTGTTGGGCTTGATGTGGATGGTGCTATTGTTGCAACAGTTAAAGATGGTCCGGAAATGCTTGAAAGGGCAATTCTTTGGGAGCCGGATGTTGTTGTTGCATCGGGGCTTGAGAATGATATTGATAATAATGTTGCTACATTGCATATGATGCCTAAAACAAAGAATCTTCCTGTTGTTATATACAATAAGAAGAAAAAACTTTCTTCAAGTTTTGACGAGAGCAAGTTTGTCAAGTATGTTGAATTAAAGAATGTGGCAGATGTAATTACCGAAGTCAAGTCTTTCCTATAGTACAAAACAATATATTTTGCTAAAGGCAAAATCATCTTAGTGCATTGAACAAATGAAACGCTGTAAAGATTTTATTCGAGGACGACGTTGGGCTTAAAAAAAAAATCAAGTAATAGCAGGCCTATTGCGTATTTTTTTGAAAGATTCAACGGAAGCCGCAGGACAAAGATTTACTGCGTTTCAT
>JAQICX010000033.1 GCA_027858345.1 Kiritimatiellia bacterium
GCCTTTTTGTGGCTACATTTTCTTATTTTTTCTTCTTTGTGCTCTTCGTGCCTTCGTGCGAGAATCTCTTTTGGTTGCCTGCCTGTTCGTGTACTCACGCAGACAGGCGGCTATGCCGCCCTAAGCCTTTTTGTGGCTAAATTTTCTTCATTGCGACTTTGGACACTTGTGCGCTGGAAACTTACGTTACCATCCATCGGTCAACGCCCGACGCTATCCGCCTTCGTTCCTACTGCGTGACAGGCAGGAGGTGAACTTGCAAGCAATGTTAATTTGCAGTTTCACACTGTAGCTGAAGTCCGCAGACCTCGGAAAACAACAAAGATTAATCCAAATCAAACTCTTCCAATTCAACAATTTTCCATGGAAGACCATAACTGTTCATGTCATCCATAAAAGGATCCGGATCAAACTGTTCGATGTTAAAAACTCCTGGTTTAAGCCATTTACCTTCAACCATCATTTTTGCTCCTATCATAGCAGGTACACCTGTTGTATATGAAATGGCCTGAGATTTAACTTCTGCATAGCAAGCTTCATGGTCGCAGATCTGATAGCAATACATAATCTTTTCTTTTCCATCTTTTAATCCGCGTACAACAGAACCAATACAAGTTTTACCTTTGGTACGAGGTCCAAGAGTTGAAGGGTCTGGAAGTAATTTAGCAAGAAATTGAATAGGCACAATTTCTTGTCCATTATATAAAACGGGTTCGATTCCCGTCATACCTACATTACCAAGAACTTCAAGATGCTTCAGATAGTTTTCAGAAAAACTCATCCAGAATTGTGCTCTTTTCAAGTTTGGGAAATGTACAGCAAGAGACTCCAGTTCCTCATGATACATACGGTATATAGAAAATGTTCCAACTCCGTCTGGACATGTAAAATCAGCCTTCTTGCTCATTGCAGGTGTTGTAACAAATTTCCCGTCTTCCCAGTGACGGCACTCAGCGGTTACTTCACGAATGTTAATCTCAGGATTAAAATTGGTTGCAAACGGATAACCATGATTACCTCCGTTGACATCAATAATATCAAGTTCGTGAATCTCATCAAAATAGTGTTTCTTTAGATAAGCTGTAAAAACATTAGTTGCTCCTGGATCAAAACCACTGCCAAGAAGAGCTGTAAGTCCAGCTTTCTCAAACTTATCCTGATATTCCCATTGCCACTTGTACTCAAATTTTGCTGTGTCTAAAGGTTCATAATTTGCAGTATCCATATAATGCACACCGGCTTCAAGACATGCATCCATAATAGTCAAATCCTGATATGGAAGAGCCACATTAATCACCATAAAAGGATTTTCCTTTTTCAGCAGTGCAGCAAGTTCTGCAACATTATCCGCATTTACTTGTGCAGTACGAATTTCTACACCAGTTTTTTCTTTTACACTTTCCGCAATTTTTTTACATTTTTCTTCTGTTCTACTCGCGAGAATAATATCAGAAAACACACTGCTCTGTTGTGCACATTTTTGAACAACAACATTTCCCACGCCACCGGCGCCAATAATCATTATTTTTGTCATTAGTACTCCTCTTTTTCAAAGTATGTATAGCCATCAAGGCTTTCTTTAAATGCCTTCATCATCTGTTTTCTTCTAGGTGCAGTTATCCTGCCTTCACGCACTGCATTTTCACAACTTTTTCTAAACTCTTCGGTCATGATTTTTGTGTCATATTCAACATATGATAACACATCTGCAATGCTATCACCATGAAACTCTTTCTCAAATGAAAAAGTTCCATCTTCATGAATTTTAACACTAACCACATTCGTGTCACCAAAAAGATTGTGAAGATCACCAAGGGTTTCCTGGTATGCTCCTACAAGAAAAACTGCAAGATAATACTCTTCATCATCTTTGA
The DNA here is from genome assembly GCA_027858345.1 of Kiritimatiellia bacterium. Taxonomy (GTDB): domain Bacteria; phylum Verrucomicrobiota; class Kiritimatiellia; order JAQICX01; family JAQICX01; genus JAQICX01. The sequence goes on from JAQICX010000033.1 coordinate 1,875, forward strand.
GTGTGTGCAGAGGAATAGCACTCTTGATTCCATCTGGTGTTGTAAATAAATCTATTTTCCCGTCGCAGTCACATGTAATATCTGCAATTATCGCCTCTCTCGTCGGTTCTTCATTAAGACGATGAATAGGCATAACAGGCAATACCTGATCAATAGCCCATACATCAGGCAAAGATTGAAAGAGACTGAAATTTCCATAATATACATCTGAAAGCAATTCCGAAAGATTTTCAAGTTCTTCAGGCACTCTTTCCCTCTTACTTGCAAATCCGGCTACCTTATCAAGCACAGATAATGTAAGGTTATCACCAATTGCCACATTGCTCAAAGATATCTGCCCCAGATAAAACTGATGGCGAAGTTCATCTCGATAATGCAGCGCATCATTATAACAAGTATGAAAGTTTTTATCATTTATAATTTCATTTACTTCCCATAGATTAGCAAGCAATTCATGATGATCTTCCGGTAACTTAGCTGGTAGCGGAACTGGTCTATGATCTCGAACATCCAGAATATTGAATATAAGTAGAGAAGAAGATGCAACAATTGAACGACCTGATTCTGTAACAATGACAGGATGTTTTATATTTAACGGATCCAAACTCTCTGTAATGGTCTCAACAATATTGACACAATATTCATCCATTTCATAGTTCATACTGTGTGTTCTATTTTCTCGAAGACCTTCATAATCAATTGCCAGTCCACCACCAAGATCAAGATATCCCATTGGTGCCCCCTCTTCAACAAGTCCTATATAAAAACGACAAGTTTCAAGCACTCCGCTTCGAATACTTCTGATATTTGGAATCTGAGATCCAAGATGACAATGAAGAAGCTGAAGACAATGAAGCATACCTGCCTGTTTAAGATCTTCTACCATCTGAATTAAAAAAGTTGTTGAAAGTCCGAAGATTGACCGGTCACCACTGTTGTTATTCCAATGTCCATCGACTTTTACAGTTGATCTTACTCTGACGCCAAGCAGCGGTTCTATTCCAAGTCTGCGACTACATTCTAAAATAGTAGGTAGCTCTGTGAGTGTTTCAATAACAAAAAAACATTTAATGCCCATCTCTTTGGCATATAGTCCAAGCTCAATAAACTCAGAATCTTTATTTCCATTACATATAATCAGACTCTTCTCATCTTTTAACTTTGTGATAGCAATAATAAGTTCAGCCTTGCTACCAGCCTCAAAACCATGATTATATGCAACTCCAAAATCAGCAACTTCTTCAATAACATGACACTGCTGATTTACCTTAATAGGAAATACACCTCTGTAAACATTCTGATAATCATATTCTTCAATTGCTCTATGAAAAGACTCATTAAGAGATTTGATTCGATCGTCCAGAAGGTTTGCTACTCGAAGAACAGTAGGCATTTCCATGCCGCGTTCCTGCATTCCCTCAACTATATCAAGAATTGGAACAGCAACCTTTGATGATTCAAATGGAGCTTTAATCACAATATTTCCTTCATCAGAAATATCAAAATATTCAGCACCCCAGTTCTGGATGCCATAAAGCTCTTTACTTTCTTCTATGCTCCAACCACTTTTTTTCTTTTGCTTAAAAGCTAATGCATCCATATTTCGGACACCCTTCATTTTATGTAACCTAAAGTATATTTCTAATGTTTTTCAATATCAGAAATATAAGTAAGAATCATTTCATTCAATTTGTGCCATCGGCACTATAAATCGATGATACCATGCGCATGAATTCTATGAAAACTGACAATTTAATGCAACTTGTTTTATTTAAAAAAACAGAAAAAACAACAATACTTTGGTTAACATATGAATCAACGATATATCCAATCAGTTTGAGGCAGTAAAGAACATTGCGAATTGACGAGATGAGTATTAATGATTTCTCTCCTTTCTATACACAGAAGGAGAGACACCTTTTCTTTTCTTGAATATATTTGAAAAATAAAATTCATCAGTAAAACCCATAAAATATGCAATTTCTTTAATAGATTTTCTAGAATGCACAAGCAGTTCACAAGAGCGTTCAATTTTTCGCTTAAGAAAATATTGATATGGAGATATTAAAAGATCCTTTTTAAAGATTCTTATTAACTGCGGCTTAGATTTGTTTATAAGACTCGCTAACTTCTCCAATGATATTACAGATTCTGTGATATGACTCTCAATATATTTTTGAACAATTGCACTTTCTGGAGATATATGAATTATATCTGGCAGATTCTGTGAATGATTTTTATGTAGTTCTATAATTATTTCATGAATGTGTATGGAAAGATCTGCACTGGGATCTTTCTTAAGTATTTCCAGACACTTAATAAAAAGAGGTTTTATTTCGGTACATTTAGTAAAATAGTGAACACCATTTAAACAATATACTTCCAACAAAGACGAAATCAAACTCCCTTTTACATTTAGCCAATATTTTATCCATGGATTTTTTGCATCAGAACGGTACATATGATTTGTATGTGCAGGAGCAATATAAACATCTCCAGCATGCGGATGGTATTGTTTGGTGCCAACTTTTAATATTCCTTCGCCTGAGTCAATATATTCAAAAACATATGTATTATTACCAACTCCTCTTACAATTTCATATGATCCATCGCAATAAGATTCCCCCGCAAGCTGAATTTGCACATGCGGTTTTTTGTTTTTATTTATAGGTATTATTATGTTTTCTTGCATTTAAACCACCTTTTTGATCATAATGTTCATGCTTTTGTTTATTCTGTATATTTTACAATGTTAATATTTCTGCTATAGTATTGCAAGAAATAAAAGAATTAAGATTTGAGAGCAGGGAAAGCAGGCGAGAAATATTATATATAAACAACCTATCAGCCCTGCCTATGTCCTGCATAGTCGCAGACGACGCATGGAAAGGGCGAAAGATACTAGCGGTGAGCAAAGCCCTATGAATATTTCCGCGCCGAGGCGACGCGGCTACAGAAGACAAACAACGCTTAACGAGAACCAAAAAAAACTGTGTACTGTACACTGTGAACTATGTACTTATTTAACAAAGGAAAAACAAAATGACAATACCAAGAGCTGAATACCCAAAACCACAATTTCAAAGAGATGAATGGATCAACCTTAATGGAACATGGACATACGAGTTTGACCATGGAAGATCAGGAATGCATGAAGGAAAAGAACTTTTTAAAAGTACTGGTTTTGGAAACAACATAACAGTTCCATTCTGTCCTGAAAGCAAAATGTCAGGAGTCGCACATACTGATTTCATAGAAGCAATGTGGTATCACAGAAAAATTGATATACCTTCTGAATGGACAACAAAACGTATTATGTTGAACTTTGGTGCTGTTGATTATGAAGCTGAAATCTTTATTGATGGTAAATTAGCTGGCATTCACTTTGGAGGAACAGTTTCATTTTCTATTGATGTCACAGACTTTGTAACTCCAGGAAAAACATCAAATTTGGTTGTAAGAGTTCTAGATGAGACAAAAACAGGCGATCAGCCTCTTGGCAAGCAAAGCACACAATACAAATCACAATGTTGCAGTTATACAAGGACGACTGGTATATGGCAGACAGTATGGCTGGAAGCTGTTGGAATAACAGGTCTGAAAGATTGTCAGATTATATCTGATTTTGATGGAGCACAATTCACATTTATCCCCCTGTTCTACGGGATTAAAGCTGGTCAAAGACTGCAGATTATGATTAACGAAGATGAATATACTGTTGCAACAAAAACCAGGGCAGCCGCTGATGGAATACCAATCAGCATACCAGTCGAGAATGCCAAAAACTGGTCTCCTGAATCACCTTTTTTATATGATATTGTTTTCGAAGTGTTTGATACAGATGGTGAGACAGTAGATATCGTCAACAGCTATGCCGGAATGCGAAAGGTTCACATCGAAGGAAATCAGACATTCCTGAACAACAAACCAATCTATCAAAGACTTGTTCTTGATCAAGGATTTTATCCTGATGGAATATGGACAGCTCCAACAGATGAAGACCTAAAAAAAGATATAGAACTTTCAATGGCCGCCGGCTTCAATGGTGCAAGACTGCATCAAAAAGTCTTTGAAGAACGCTTTCATTACTGGGCTGACAAACTTGGTTACCTGACGTGGGGAGAATCATCAAGCTGGGGAATAGAACCAGACAGCATCAAGGGCTATAGAAACTTTGCATCTGAATGGAATGAAATAATTGTTAGAGACAGAAATAAACCATCAATTATTGCCTGGACACCATTCAATGAGACAAGAACCATCAAAAGTGCCAAATTGCACAAACGAGCTCATATTGAGATATACAATCTTACGAAATCATTGGATCCGACCAGACCCGTTAATGACGCAAGTGGCTACATTCATTACAAAACGGACATCTGGACAATTCATTTGTATGAAAGAGCAAAAGAACTTGACCAGAAGTTAGAGCAAGCCCAGAAAGAAGAAGGGGCTGCACACTGTATTGATGAACATAAAGATAAAGAAGTTAGATATCAGGGGCAACCATACATCTTGGATGAATTTGGTGGAATCAAGTGGATACATCAGGATGAAGAGGCTTTTGCTGATAATACATGGGGATATGGTAACGACGTCAGATCTCTTGAAGATTTTTATAACACTCTAGAAGCTGAAATTGATGTAATTAATAAATACCCTGAAATGACCGGCTGGTGCTACACTCAATTGACCGATGTTGAACAGGAACAAAATGGCATATACACATATGACAGAAAAGCTAAATTTGACATAGATCGCATCAAATCTATTTTTGAAAAACGGTAAATGGTAAATAGTAAAAGGTAAACGTATGAGATTTTGTTTTATCGACAACATAAAATCATTTTGCCTGTCCCTGTTTTGCAACAGATTCCATTGCATCTTTTAGAGCATCATCATCTGCCAGATAGTAGTGACGTAAAACTTTCAGGTCAGAACCAAGCTCGTAAACCAAAGGAATGCCAGTTGGAATATTCAGTTCCACAATATCCTTGTCTGAAATTTTATCCAGATACTTGATGAGTGCCCGAAGGCTGTTTCCATGTGCAACGACAATAAGTTTTTTGCCTGATTTTATATCTTTGGATAGTGTTTCATTCCAGCACTCGACTACCCTTTCAACGGTATCTTTCAGACACTCTGTTTTGGGAAGCCTGCTCTTTTCAATGTCACTGTATTTTGGATCATTACCAGGAAAGCGATCATCCTCTTCCGAAACTGCCGGTGGTGGAGTATCATAGCTTCTTCTCCAAATCAGAAACTGCTCTTCGCCATGTTTAGCGGCTGTTTCAGATTTGTTAAGTCCCTGCAATGCACCATAAAACCTCTCATTCAACCTCCAATCGTTAACAACTGGAATCCACATTTGGTCAAGTTCGTCAAGAACTACCCAAAGCGTGCGTATAGCTCGTTTGAGAAACGAAGTATAAGCAATATCAAATTTAAAACCTTCTTCACGCAGTGCTTTTCCTGCCTTGTGAGATTCGGCAATGCCGGCATCTGCAAGATCAACATCCTACCAACCGGTAAAACGATTCTGTAGGTTCCATTCACTGAGACCATGACGAAGTAAAACAAGTTTATACATAAAACATCCTTTTATTTTATTAGGTTCTATTAAAGTTCAACATTCTTTTCAGCCTATTGTGTTATAAATCAATCAGTCTTCGCTTTACAAGCTACGCCAGACAGGTCGGGATACAGATAATTTAGTCTTATCCCCCCTTTTTTCAACATCCAATATCCAACACCCAACACTCAAATCCAACATCCAAGGTAAGACACTCCGTGGGCAGGTAAAAACCTTGTTTTTATTGTTTTACTAGGGCGTTGCCCTAGGCTGTGATATTACGGGCTTTCAGCCCTCTATTTTCGTCGGTCAACGCCCGACGCTACAGGTGGTGAACTTGCAAGCAATGTTAATTTGCAGCGTTACACTGTAGCTGAAGTCCGCAGACCTCGAAGAACAACGGCTGAAGCCGTTTTAACACTTGCAACGAAGATCGTTGCGTTACCCCAAAACACCTGCAAACGCGCGTTACCCTAAGGTAGCACAACGATCCTCGTTGTAGGCGTTTTTAGGTAGCACATGCTTCCAGCTTGTAGCGTTTTTCACACTTGCAACGAAGATCGTTACGTTACCCTAAAATTGCAAGCTGACAGCTTGCTTCTCAACCTTTACCTTAATCTTAATCTGCTGGCTTCCGACTCCGTTCCTTCAGCCTTCGGTTCCTGTCTACGGCGCGACAAGACGGCGCGACAGGTCGCCAGCTATCTATGCTTCCATTGTCGGGTCATACTTTCCAGAGCAGGCCAGACCATTTAATTTGGATCTTTTCAATAGCATCTTCTGAGCATTAGGCACATTTATTTCCTGACCGTTCCAAGTTGCAATAACCGGTGCCTGCAACGCACGTCCATAAGAAAAACTGACAGGCCAAGGAAATGGTCCCAGCTTATTGATTGCATTCAGATGTTGAGTGGCATCTTCTGCACTCTGTCCACCTGACAGAAATACAATTCCAGGAACAGCCGCCGGCACGTAGCGAGTCAAACAGCGAATTGTGGATTCGGCAATACGCTGAACGCTTTCCTGACGAGCACATTTCATTCCAGGAACAACCATATTAGGTTTTAACAACATACCCTCTAACAGCACTCTGTGAGCATCAAGTTCAGTGAATACCATTTCGAGAACCATGGATGTGACAACTTCGCAACATTCAATATCGTGAGCGCCATCCATAAGTATTTCCGGTTCCACAATAGGCACAATATCCAATTCCTGACAAATTGCTGCATAGCGTGCCAACACTTGTGCATTCTCTCGAATACAAAACGATGTAGGAATATCGTGCTCATTTATATTAATAACCGCACGCCACTTCGCGAACCTGGCACCCAGCTGCTTGTACTCTATGAGCCGCTCACGTAAACCATCAAGCCCTTCTGTAATTTTTTCGTCAGGGAACAAAGCCAACGGCTTAGCGCCTTTGTCCACCTTAATCCCCGGTATGATTCCCCTGCTTGATAGTAAATCAGCAAATGGAATACCATCTTGAGTGCTTTGGCGCAATGTTTCATCGAAGAGAATTACACCACCGATATAGTGTTCAATACCTTCGGCTGTAAAAAGAATTTCCCGGTAGCGCCGACGATTTTCTTCGGTGCTCTCAAGCTTTATTGAATCAAAACGCTTTTTAATAGTAGGATTGCTTTCATCTGCTGCCAGCAAGCCCTTCTGTTTTGCAACAATGGCTTTTGTTACAGACATAAGTATATCTTTGGTCATTCGTAGCTCCTTATATTTATTATTTTTCTCAGAGGTGTGAATTATTATTTGTATTGATTGTATATCTAAATAGCAGAGCTGTCAATATATATCGTTTAATTATCAATCCTCAATTTTTCGGTTGATTCATTTTTTTCGGTTAAGTTTGGAAAGCCATTTTTTCAAATAGTTTATAGTTGATAGTAAATAGTAAATGGTTCTCTACGAGGTTGGGAAGTCGCTTCGCTATATTATGATTTGTGCCAGCTTCGCTGGTTCCGCAAAACGGGATGCAATTCGCAAAGCGTTGCTTCACCTTGTTCTTGTAACATCAACTTAACTGTTTGTTTATAAATGATTTATGAGTATTCCCTGGGATCATCACCAAAAACAGACAAAAACAAGATGTCAATCACTGGTTTTATTGCTCGAAATACATGTTTCAGACTCCAGCCGAAAATTAAGGACGAAACACTTAGCACTTCCTACTTATCACTTATTACTGCAGGCAAAGCCAGCTACAATTGATTTTCCAGCGGCACCCAGCGCCAGAAGAAGTTGGTCCAACGTTGACAAAATCCACTGGCAGGCTGAGTTTTACGTTCCCCATCAATAGAATTCCAGCGAAGTCTATTGTTTTTATTCAACGTCACAGAATATGAGTTTTCTGGCGCAATCATAGTGTTGAAATCTGTTGTCACTTGTTTTGCCAGTGCCGGACATTCAATAATCAACATGTGCTCTGTGTTAATATGAATAGAACGAGGATCAAGATTGAGTGACCCCAGCAACACCCACCGATCATCAACAACAAATGCCTTGGTGTGAAGGGAAATGAACTCAGCTTCAATTGGTGAAGTATTGCTGATGTCTCTCTGTTTCTCAGATGGCCAACCTTTAAATTCATATAGTTCAACGCCTGCAGAGAGTAGTTTCTTTCGGTATTTCTTATAGTGACTATGAACCATTGTGTGGTTATTAGACTCCATTGAAGGAACCAACAAGCGAACCTTATACCCACTATTACCATCATCCACGTTCTTTTGGAGTTTTTCCAGCATTTCTTTTGAAGGAATCATATAAGGAGTAATGACACTAGCCGTATGAGATGCATTAATATTAAACTGACTTATTTGTTCTACTAGACGAATTCCGCGATCCCCCCTGACTTCCGGCGAATCCTTTATACTCTGAGCATTTCCAATAACCATCATATCTGGAAGCATTTCAAATGCTTGACTCCAATCCTGATAATCTACTGGAATATTTGCCTTTTTCAGTAATACATAATCATCAGCCAATGATTTGGTATATTTTTCCAAAAGCTTATCAATCTTTCTATCAGAGAATTCCCCCGCCATTGCATTTCCAGGATAAGTTGCATCTGCATTCCAATATTCATCAAAGTCACTCGCAAGATCCATAATCACAGCGCCAGTAGTCAGTAAGTCTAAATCAGCATTATTATATTTGCTACTAAGCCCAAAATAAGGATCACCAAGATTTCTTCCACCGACAATTCCCCAAGTTCCATCAACAATCAACTGTTTGTTGTGCATACGACGGTTAAGCTGACGAAATTGTGTACTCATTTGGAATGTACGACGAACTATTCCATCTCGTATAAGTCCAGGATTAAAACGACGAAACTGAATGTTTGGTATTCGATCTATAAGAGCCGACACCTCATCTGTCCAACCCTTATGCATATCATCCACAAGCAACCTGACTTGTACGCCCCTCTTGGATGCTAAAATTATGCGTTCTAATATTAATCGTCCACTTGTGTCATCTGACCAAATATAGACTTGCAGATCAATGCTCTTTTGTGCTTGATCAATCAATGCCAAGCGCCAAAGCAATGCATCAGTATTTTTTTGAATAAGCATGAAGGCAGACTGTTCCTCTTCAGCATTTTTCAATACAGCGTTGCTTGATTCAACAAGTGTGCCTTTTTTGCCTGACCATGATTATAACTAACAGGCTTTTCTGGATTTTTTGGAAGAGTTGAACATGCTACCACAAAAAGAGTAATACCAATTAAAGTTACCCGACTACTTATAAGGCGAAAACAACTCCGGTTTGTTTTATTTAACAACATCTATTATATCTCACATTTTCTATTTATTTTTTACATATAACGGTTATTAGTTCTTAGCTTATAGTATTGCGTTTATCGTTGTACGACTTTTGACTCACGACTCACGACTCTGGACTCAAACAAACCTTAGTCCGCCCAAACTCCTCCCCGGCTAGCTCGCTAGTCCCGCAAAGCGGGAGGAGGTGGCGATCCCGCTACCACTTTGCTTTCAGTCAAAAGCAAAGTAGTAGCTGGAGAGACGGAGGGGTTGTTCTCAATCTTTACCTCAATCTTAATCTGTTGGTTTCCGCCTTCGTTCCTTCCAGCCTTCGCCGTTCCTGGCTATGGCGGACTGGCCTTAGCGACAGGCCTCCAGCTCTAAACTATTATTTCTCCGCTGGTATCAAATGGTATAAAATGCTCCGTTGATTTTTCTGTAATCTTGATATCAAGAACAGCATTACGATAAGTAAAGTTGCTAAGTCTTAGAGCTTTCATTCCCTGTGGAAGCTTTGGTTTGATTACTAATCCCTCTGGAGTAAATTTCATTCCAAGCAATCCCTTGTAAAGCATATTAACAAACCCCGTTGCATCCCAATACTGTCCGCCAATTCTCAAACCGTTGGTTTTGTTTTCAGTCAAGACACTAAGCAATGTGTTTTTTGCACAATCAGGAGCCAGATTTGCCCCGGCATACCAAGTGTTAAAAGAAGCATCACGAGTCCAAGGTTTTATGTAATCAAGGCCTGCCATAATTGCTGGAGCACGATTTTTAAGCAGTCCATCCTGCCAAAGAATTATATTGCCTGTGAAGTCACCAACAGCAATACGAAATGCCTGGTCAAGAGTTGGATTGTCAGAAGTAAGTGTCGGTATGTTAAACATAAAATAAAAGCTTTTCTTTTTTTAATTTCTACTATGAATAGGATTATTTTTGTAATTCTACTAATAAACATCTATTTGTTCAATACTAAAAGTTTAATATTCGTTTGTACCCTTACTTTTTTGGTTGTCCCGCCTTTTTAATAAGATTTTTCAAAAAAAATGTAGAAAGTCGCTTGACAAGATTCTATTATATGATATTATTCACCCTAAATTCTAATATATAGAATTTGAAAGGGAAATATGAATAATACATTACAAAATGGATTTCGAGTTTTAGAATTACTTTCCTCAACAGGTGAGAGTTTTTCCGTAAAAGAGATTGCCAATACCATGGATGTTCCGAACAGCCATGCATGCAGACTATTAAAAACATTAACAGAAGCCGGTTATGTAAAACAAAACAGTTCCCGCCAGTACAAAATTTCAATGAAAGTATTGTCATTGGCGAACATGTGTCTTTCGAAGAATCAGATTCGTCAGAAGGTACATCCTTTCATTCTTAAATTATCAAAAGATCTAAAGCTTGATGCATATTTCAGCATGCCGGTTGAACTCAAACCTATGATTGTTGAAGCAGCCTACTATCGAGCAAATCAAAATGCATCTTTAACAGCTGGCAGCTTTAACCCTATTCACTGCTCTGCAAGCGGAAAAGTTTGTGCTGCATATTATTCAGAGAACGAATTGAAAGATTTTTTCAAAAGCAATACTCTAGTAAAACATACAGAGCATACAATTACATCAAAAAACAAGTTTAGACAACAGTTAAAGGAGATTCTAAAAAGTAGAATTGCATGGACAGAGATGGAAAGAGATCCAGATTCAGTTGCTTGTGCCTCTCCCATTTTCAATAGTGAAGGGGAAATGGTAGGAATCATAGGTGGAAATTTTGGCTCTAAAATTAGTGATAAAGCAAAACTACAAGAATATGGCAAACAAATTCGGGCAACAGCTGCTGCTGCATCCTTTGCTCTAGGATATGCCGAATATGATGTTTAAGGATTAGTTAGACCGTTAGTCTGTTAGATAGTTAGACAGGAGCGGAAGAGCTGGCAAAACCAGCAGGTAAAGATAAGAAAGTCTGTTAGACAGTTGTAGAGTCGGCTCTGTGAGCCGAAATTAGTTAGACTGTTAGGTTGAGCGCTCCATGGGGAGAAAAAGTGTGAACCCCCTGATAGCAAGGTTAATAAATATAGATTATATAAAACACAACTCCGAACACAGTTCGGACACTACATAACCTGCGAACAATGTTGGCGAAAAGAGTGTAGAGTCGAATCTGTGAGCCGAGGAAAATAAGGAAAACAAAATGAACTCACAAGAATTAAAGAATATTGCAAAAAAAGCTGGTGCAGACCTAATTGGGATTGCCTCAATAGATCGCTTCAAAGAACTTCCTGCGGGAAAAAATCCACTCTCAATTTTTCCGGAATGCAAATCCGTAATAGTTGTCGGACGAAGAATTTTACGAGGATCACTTCGAGGCGTTGAGGAAGGCACCAGCTTTGGTAATACATATGGAGCATTTGGTTTTAACTGGCTGGAAGACACGTTTCTATCAAAGACAACTTATGATGTAACTTGTGCATTAGAGTGTGACGGCATTGAAGCTGTCCCTCTTTTTGGCTATAGTCAGGAAGCTGATATGGATTATGGAATTCCTGTTGCACCAGGCAAACCTGCACCAAATGTAATCCTTGCAATCGAAAATGCAGCATATCAGGCTGGACTTGGAACGATAGGCAAAGGTGGTTTCTTTTTAACTCCAGAGTTTGGACCACGCCAACGTTTAGCTATGATTCTTGTTGATTTTGACCTAGAAGCTGATTCAGTGCAAGACCTTGATTTTTGTGATGACTGCAACGCCTGCATTGACAGCTGTCCATTAGGAGCATATAAAACTGATGGCAGCATTGATAAAGTCGTCTGCAAATCTTGCAACAATGGGGCTTTCAATACAAGCGGAAAGGGTGGAATAAAAGATCGTTTTGCAGCTTCATGTGGCAGAGCATGCATGATCAGTCTGGAAGAACGCAATAAACTCTCAAACAAATTCAAAAACTCTTTCCGTAAGAGAGAACCATGGGCACGTGATATGTATAATCGTCCAATTATCTGCAAAAAATAAAAAGAAAGATTTGATATCATGACAAATTTAAAAGAAAAATTAAGAAAACTTGCAAGAGATTTAGGTGGCGACCTCGGTGTTGCAAATATTGAACGCTTTGATAACGCCACGGCAAGAATGCATCCAAAAAATATTTTTCCGGAATGTAAATCTGTTATTTCTATTTTGGCACCTTTTCCACGAGGAGCTTATCGGGGCATAACAGAAGGTACACACTGGGCAAATTATACATATTATTCATATAACAAGCTTAACACGATCTTTCGTCCTATGATTACATATGATGTGGCATGCATGCTGGAAGATCATGGTGCCGAAGCTGTACCTATTTATCCAGGTGTTCCGGAAAGAGCCGGTATAAACCCACCTGTTGCACCTGATAGACCATCCCCAGATATAAACATAAATGTTCGTATTGCTGGAGTTGCCTGTGGTCTGGGCGAAATTGGATGGTCAAAAGTCTTTATCCATCCCAAATGGGGTCCAAGAGTGCGACTTGGAACGATCTTGACTGATATTGAAATGGAACCAGATCCAATTATCAAACCTGGCACTCTATGCAAAAGATGCATGAAATGTGTCAAAATGTGTCCAGGCGGAGCTATTCCAAGACCGGGAGAACGTGAACCAATCAGAATAAAAATTGATGACATTGATATTGAATGGGGTGATGTTTTAATGGGACGTTGCACAATGACCCATCACGGATTGAACTACGAAGTATCTCCATTCTTGAAGAAGTCACTGCCCGGTCTGGATATCAATGTGCGCAACAGCAACATATCTGAGGAAGTTGCATATCGTGCTGCATACACAATCGCTGGTGGAAACTGGACTCCCAACGAAGAACTACCAACTAACACAGTTGTACCTTTTTACAAACAAATCATGGACCATACAGGTTACTTTGCCGTCTGTGGTGCAAAAGGTTGTGTTCGAACTTGTATGGACTTTCAGGAACGTGCCAAGAATATTGAACAGTGTAACTTCAAGACAAAAGTATTTGAACGGGAAGACTGGGTTTTAGCTCCTCCATCAGAAGATGAAACAGGCGGTATAGCTGAAGGCAAATTCCCAGACGAATATAATAACCCTGATCCAAACGCTGGATGCTTTGGCACTCCGATCAAAGGTTAAAAAAAACTCGCACAGAGCAACTGTGCGAGTTATTATTAATTACTCTGCAAGCACCCTAAAACAAATCCTGAACATCTGCCCAGGATGATTCAGGATCATCACTTATGTGCTTTATATTATTTTCAAAATCGACCCACATATTTTCAGATATCATCTCATAGGAATGTCCCCAAAAGTAGAATACACCAAACTCCTTGGCCTTTTCATATCTTTCCAGAAAGTCTGAAGCTAAGAAGTGGCAATTTGAATGAAACTCCATTGGATTTTCCGGAGGAAAAACATTTTCAACATTCTTACATGTCCGAGCATAAATGTGACCAGTTTCACGCAAAGCTTCTATAACTTCTTCATTATACGAGCCGAAAGGATACGCAAAGCCACGCACATCCTGCTGAAAAAACTGCTGCAGACGTTCACGTCCCTCTGCAAGTTCAATAATTATTTTGTCATATGACAGCTGTTCAAGGTGAGGATGTGACAAACTGTGGTTTGCAATTACAAAACCATCTAATGCTTCTTTCATCTCCTGCCATCCCATACGAATAACTTTTGTTCCCTTGTGTTCCCATTCCCCCATTCGATCATCTCCATGCAAGCCTGCATTAATATTAAAGGTTGCCTTTGCACTATGACGACGAAGAATATCAGTCAAACGTATATCCGCACTAATTCCATCATCCCAGCATTGTACCACTTTTACTTTCTCAGTCATATTTCTCCTTTTATTAACCTGCCCTTACTGGGCGTTTTTTTCAGAGCTAATTCTACAAAATATCAACTCTAAAATCAAACGAAGAATCGAGGGAACTTACGTTGAGTGATTTTTTTTAAGCGGTCAACGACCGCCACTACAGTATGAAATGTGCAGTTTAATGGTTTATTGTTAAATCAACGGCTGTAGCGGCGGTCGGTGACCGACGAATATGCTGTCAAAGCGGTGATCACCCGACCCTACAGTAGTTGTGAAACTATCACAAAATTATTTAATTTTCAAGGAGTAAAAAATCGACATCCATTGAAACACCTCAGAAATCTTAAAAAATACTTGCATCTGAAAAAAAATGAGTAATATCCGATTATATGCTAAAAAATAAAATTAATATAAATTTCCTGAATCAGTTTGCTAATGATGTTAAAAATTTGTTTTTTGGACAGCGTCCCCGCTGTCCCTCCCGGCTTGCAAATCACCGCTAAAATGGAAAATCGGGAGGGTTGGCGTCCCCGCCGACCAAAAAAGCGTTTAACCATAAAATTACCTTGATTTTTCGGTTGAAAGGATAAACGTTCGTTTTGGGCAATAAAATCAGGGTGTGAGTTTTTGTTTTTTTCGTTTTTTGGTGATACTTTTGAAAAAAAATTCAAAGGCGGGGTCACGGACCCCGACCCTACAAAATACTTGCAAATCAAGGATTTAGCTTTGGTTGCAGCATCCGTAACTGTAGGGCCGGGGTGCTTCACCCCGCCAAAAAGGGCATTCAACCGAAAAATCAAGGAAAATCAAAATATTAGAGTTTCTGCTTGAAGATTTGAGAGTTTTCATATATCATTTCAAATAATAACAGTTTGTAAAGAACTTGCAGTGTAAGAAGCGCTAAGGTAACGCAACGATCTTTCCCGCCTTGCGGGACTAGCATAGCCAGCAGCATGCAGGTGGTGTTTGACGATGAGGACATCGTCGCCTTGTCGAGCCGTAGACTCGAAGAGCGAAGGATGATCCCGTTTCTCCAAGACAATATTAGTTTGCAAGTTTGGGAGCGAGAACGTCCTCGTTCTCATAAAAAGTTGTTAGAGTGATTTAACGATCTTCGTTGCAGGTGGTGTTATATTGCCGTCACGCAGGTGACACGCCAACACACGACCAGCGGGAGTGAGGCTGGAGTTTGCGACAGCAATGAAACGTAGTGTAATGGCCTACCTGGAAGCATGTGCTACCTTGGGAACGCTAATGACACTGATTAAGCGGAGTTTACGCAGATATGTAAAAAAACATCTGTGAAAATCTGCCAAATCCGTGTCATCCGTGTTCTCTATTATCAACAGGAAAAGAAAGGATATGATGTATTTATTAACTGACGGTAGTGCGGATCCCAAAAGTGGAATTGGCTTTGGTGTATATTTAGCATTTTCAGAGCTCTCTGAAGATTTGTCATCATTGAAAGGCTTGATTAAAGTTAAGCAATTCGATAACACATCATCTACAAAACTTGAGTTACAGACATTACTTTGGGCTTTGTCGGAAATCTCAGATAAGAAGGTCGTTTCTTATACTGATTCCCAGAATATAGTTGGGTTACTTTCCAGGAAAGAAAAGCTGGTTAAGAACAACTATTATTCAAAAAATGGAAAGTTGCTAAAAAATCATGAACTCTATAAAGATTTTTTTGAATCTATTGAGAAATTTGAAATTAAGTTCAATTTTATAAATGGGCATAAGCCATCCAGTAATAAAGACCATCTTGACAAAATATTTTCTTTAGTAGATCGAGCATCTCGAAATGCCCTAAGAAACTATATAAAAAACAACGTCTCCATTTTCTTATTTGGTTGCATCTTTTTGCGGTTTTTGATTTAATTAGACACAATTGTTATTTAGGGCATCCTGTTCAATTCATAACCTTTGTTTTAACAAGGTATTATGCTATACTAACGACACTTGAAGTGCAAGGTTTTTAGTACATTTGGCCTAAAAAGCTTGCAGATGAACTTTTATATAAAGTTATGCAGCTTATGACTTTGTAATGCGATATCGTGCAAACTCTTGTTTTGCAGCATGTTACCTTTAGCGGGCTAAAGGCGAAAATGCTTTAAAGCAAAATTTCACACAATCTCACATTAAACAGTAAGCCCTATTTATCAACTAGCAAATTGATTTTTTTTGAATATATTTTAAGGTGAATAATGAGAAATGATGATGAACATTTAGACGATGAATATTTGGATGATGACTATTTAAAAGAGACGGTTGAGCCTGGAGTTTTTACTCAATGGCAGGAAGTGGAGCTCGAGGTCTATGACTTTACTGACTTGGGAATGAATGTAATAATTAATGATGAATATATAGGACTGGTTTATCAAGATCAGATTTATGAAAATTACCAACCATTCCAAAAACTCAAAGGTTATATAAAACTTGTTAGGGAAGATGGAAAAATTGATGTTTCCCTGCAACCTGCCAAGGGCGCTCATGTAGGGTCAACGAGAGACAAAATTCTGGAACACCTTAAGCTCCATGGTGGAAAATCAAGTTTTAATGATAAAAGTTCACCTACCGATATAAAAAGAGAATTTAAAGTCAGCAAAAAAGTATTTAAGCAGGCAATAGGCAAACTATACAAGCAACACAAAATACTCATTACAGACAAAGGTATAGAGCTTATTGACAACACGTCAAACGGTAAATAGTAAACTTTAAACGGTAAACAATGGTGTTACTTCGCAATCCTTATCTTTATCTTAATCTGCTGACGATGCCAGCTATATATTTTTAAACAATAGCCTTACTCTATGCAACAGCACTATTCTGTCAACCGATTTAAAATATAATTTCACTTTTTTTTAAGATTACCAAGAAAAACCAATGTTTTCACCAATATATATTTAAAAAAACATTATGGTTAATTATTATCTTACAGTTATTCTGAAAAATATTTTAATTGTGAGCTTGCATAATTGCCTGTGAGGATATATGATTGCCTCGTGTTAAAAAAATAAATTTATTAATAGATAGGAATTAAATCATGAAAAACATAGTATTTGTTGTGGCTCATCCAGATGATATGGCATACGGAATGGGCGGAACAGCATGGTTACTAAAAGACAAATACAATCTGCATGTTTTGTGCGCAACTCGTGGTGAAAGAGGATTGCCTGGAATATGTACAGAATCAGAAACTGCTGTTATCCGTCAAAACGAAGAAAAAAAAGCATCAGGCAATTTACTTGGAGCCAAAATTACTTTTCTTGACAGAATGGACAGGGAGGTTTTTGCCGATAAGACAACTTCAAGAAAGATTGCATCAATCTTAACAGAACTTAACCCCGCTGCTGTATTTACAATCTGGCCCGTTGATGCACATCCGGATCACTCCGCTGTATCAGAACTTACTAAAAAAGCAATTTTTCTATCTGAGTTAGATTGTGAACTTATTTTCTGCGAAGAACGCATGAACAGTCAGACAAGCCAATTTCAGCCTGATATATATGTGAACATCAGTTCCGTCATGGATAAAAAACTGAAAATGATACGATGTCATGAATGCCAGAATACTGATGATAATATGGCCAAATGGGCAATAAGACAGAGCGGTGCCAGAGGCATGGAAAGCTGTGTTGACTATGCTGAGGGTTACAAAACTATTTTACCCATAAACACCACATCAGAAAAAAGCATCCTACATACAATCTAACCAAGATTAGGACCAAGAGCGACTCACTCTCTCCCGCCTATCAAAAAAAACTTTACAAATCACCTCAGATCCTAACTGTTCAAAGCTCTTGCTTTAATATTTTAAAAGCTCAAAAAACATCAATATTCGACAAAATATTTCACTATCCTACACTTTCTGTTTGACAAAGCACCACAATAATGATAATGTTTGCACTTGTTTGTCATAAAAAACGATTTTTAACAGAATACTAACAATTCTAAGATACTATTCAGAAAACAATAATTATGTAGAGCTGGTGTTAGTGGGCGCATATAAAGTATTCATGCTTATTATCAACTTTTGAATTAAAAACATTAAGAAAGAAACATATGAAAAGAAAAATGCTAATTATTATGATGGTGAGTATAGTCGCCGGCATGGCTTTCTCTCAAGGAGCTTTGAATCCTTCTGGAGTGCCTGGTGCTACAATGAAAACTCTGACAGAACTTAACTCGTCAATTACGGCGATAAGTAATGATATTACACAGGTTGAAAGCCGAATTGATTTATCAACAGTTGCCGGTGATTTCGCTTATGCACACGTTATTACAGAATCAGGATCTTACTATTTAAGCAGTAACCTAAATCTGACCGACAAGAGTGCAGGAATAAATGTGCAGGTTGCAGATGTAACAATAGACCTCAATGGCTTTGAAATAACTAGAAGTACCGAAGGAGGCTATGGCATAGCAATTGAGGGTGGCGGTGTAAGAACTTATGTCAAAAATGGATCAATACGAAACTTTGAATATGGAATTCATTCATTAGGTTCACAATTAAGACTTGAGGATATTACACTCTCCGAGTGTTCAGAAAGTGGAATATATGCACAAAATGTATCCACAATTATTAATTGCCAGGCATATAACAATTCAGGTAACGGAATTAATGCATATGAAAAGTCATCTATTATCGGATGTATTGCTTCTAAGAATCAGGGCGAATTTGGCATAAAGGGAAATAACGGATCAATTATCAGCAAGTGTGTTGCTACAGATAATGCCGGTGATGGATTTTATACAGGGAATGGCTCAACCATATCGCAATGCATAGCAAGAAACAATGGCACAAGTGGAATTTTTGCAAATGAAAGCTGTTTAATAAGAGAATGTATTTCCAAAGATAATAGTAATGGATACTTACTTAATGGTGACTGCACTGTAAACAACTGCTCAGCCATTGACAATCTGGCAGAAGGATTTTTGGGCACAGGAACAAACTATCAGTTAACTGCCTGCATAGCTAAAGAGAACGCTGCTGGTGGAATTGTTCTTGGAGACAACGCAATTCTTGAAAACTGCATAGCAACAGGAAACAATGGAGGCTATGGAATAGATGTCGGCAAAAATTCTATTATAAAAAAATGTTCATCTACAGCTAATGTATTCAACCAATACCTTAGTTCTGGTATTAATGTTGGAGAAGGTTCTATTGTACAGGACTCAATTTCAATGGCAAACGAAAGCACATATGCAACCGAAGTCGCATCTCAAGGCTCCGGAATCAAAACCGGAGAAGGAGTAACTGTTAAAGATTGTCTATCCGCACAGAATAAGGGGCACGGAATCCTCTTAAATTATAATTGCACTGCTGCTGGAAACTTATGCGACAACAATGGTCTTTATTCTTCTACTGGAGCCGGTATAAATGTATTTCATAACGGCAGCAGAGTTGAAAACAATCAATTAACGGGAAATGACTATGGAATAGCAACATACTATACAAACAACGTAATTGTTAAAAACATTGCCTCAGGAAACTCTACAGAAGAATATTTTTTCTTATATCCACAACAGGTCTTTAAAGGCTCTACCATTACTAATCTAACAACAATAAACACTTTGGATTCATGGGCAAATTTTGAATTTTAAGAAGATTACAAGGAAATATATAAAATGAAAAAAGTAAATATTATCATATCACTATGCTGGTTAGCAGGACTAGCTTTTGGCCAAGGGTCTCTTACCCCACCGGGCTCTCCCGCCCCTACAATGAAAAGCTTAAGCGAAATTGATGCATCCCTCTCAAGTGTTGCAACAATAGTATCACAAGCAAACTCAAGAATAGACGTATCTTCTTTAGCAGGCGATACAACATCCCATCATATAGTCTCAGAGTCTGGTTCATACGTCTTGACTAAAAATCTAGATGTTACAAAAGATACTGGTATTGACATTCAGGCATCAAACGTAACCCTAGATCTTAATGGTTTCAAGATTAACGGCTTTACAGATGAAACCTATGATAGAGTTGGTACTGGAATTCAGATTTCCTCATCAGTCAATGGATGCCGTATCATAAATGGTTCAATAATTGGATTTAATTATGGCATTTTGTCGACAGCAACCAACTGTCTGTTTAAAACTATTTCCAGTTCTGTATGCGTAACAGCAATTTCAAGCGGAGAAAACTCTCAGTTAGTTAACTGCCGAATTTACTACAACACAGGAAATGGAATTCTTGCAGGTAACGGATCTGTTTTAGATGGTTGCACAGCAGATTACAACAGTCTAGTTGGAATCAAAACCGGCGATGACTGCATACTAACAAAATGCATGTCAGTCAACAACAATGCTGGTGGCATAGAAACAGGTGCCGGTTCTTCTATTGCAGACTGCACAGTACGTTACAACACAAGTTTTGGTATAAAAACATCTTCAGACTGTCTAATTAACAATTGTATGGCAACAGAAAATACGGGTAAAGGTTTTGTAACCGGATCTTCAACCATTTTAAATGAATGCGTAGCTACCGACAATAACAGCAACAGTTCTAGTGATGGTTTTAATCTCAGTTATCTCTGTATTGCAAAAAAATGTGTTTCAAAAGACAATTCAGGTTCAGGAATAAGTACTCAATATGGAGCAAATATTTCAGATTGCATATCTTCTGCAAACTCCGGAGACTACGGAATTAAAGCAGAACAACGATCACTTATTGCAGGCAGTTGCAGTTCGGAAAATAGTTCGGCATATTCCGATGCTGTTGGCATCTCTATTGGAGAAAACTCTCTTATAGCTGAGTGTACAGCAAATCAAACCACAAATACCACAAGCACTACCGGCACAAGTGGAACAGGAATATACGCCGCTGGCAACACATGTTTTATCAACAAATGTACCGTAAATAACAATTTAGGTTACGGCATAAGAGCATACTCAAAATGCCGAATCGTTAAAAACCAGATAATCGGCAATGGTATAGATGGAATTTATGCATCAGGCTCCGACAACTGCATTGACGAAAACAACCTTCAGGGTAATTCAAAAGGCATCAAAGTTATAACCGCAGGCAACTTCATAACTCGTAATACATCTTCGGGCAACGGTTCTTCAGGATCTTCTTCAGAGAATTATAGTATCACAGGATACCAAAGTATTGGAACCATTTACGAATATAGCACATTAATTCTTTTTGGCAATCCTCGTGGTCCATGGGGTAATTACAGTTACTAAGGAAAAAACATGAAAAAACATTTATTAATAACATTGACCATGCTTTCAGTATGCTTTGTACATGCCGAAACATCTACAATTGATTCGACCAACAAAGATGCATATGGTGC
>JAQICX010000056.1 GCA_027858345.1 Kiritimatiellia bacterium
CTTTAAAAGCAGTAAGATAGTACAAGTGTACATCTTATTCTGCTTGCGAAGCGAAAGATGGGCTGATATCACAAGGTGTTGTTTGGGAAAGAATGGCTTTCCAAACTCTGAAACTAAAAAAATCTACAACCGAAAAATCAAAGAAATAAAATAATAATAGAAAAACAATTTGCAAAAGAATCAAACGGTTGATATAATATTCAAAAATATAAGAACGTACAAACAATAACAAGGAGCAAAAAATGCTATCAGTACAACTATATAGTGTAAGAGATGTCATAGCTAAACAAGGCTATGAGAAAACAATCAGAGAATTGGCTGCAATGGGATACGATGGTATGGAACCAGCAGGATACCCGGGAACTACAGTTCAGGAAGCTGCAAAACTTTTTAAAGAACTTAGTCTAGCTTCAATTAGCACTCATACAAGTCTACCTCTAGGTGATGACAAACAGAGAATTTTAGAAGAAGCCGACTGCCTTGGAGCAAAATATATGATTACTGGCGGTGCTGGTCCTGATGCATTTGAAACTCTTGATAACATCAAAGCAACTGCTGAGAGATATAACGAAGCAGCTCTTGTTGCTAGAGAATTTGGATTTAAGATTGGTCTTCACAATCATTGGCAGGAAATGGCTATATTTGATGGAAAACCAGGATACCGTTGGTTCCTAGATCTTACCGAACCAGAAGTTGTATTCGAAGTTGATACATACTGGGTAAAAGTTGGCGGACTTGATCCAATGGAAACTATCAAAGATATGGCTGAAAGAGCTCCTCTTATTCATCTAAAGGATGGTTCAGGCGTTAAAGAAGATCCTATGCTTGCTGTCGGCTCAGGAATAATGCCTGTTGCTGAAATCATTAAAGCTGCAACATACGCTGAAAACTTTGTTGTTGAACTTGACAGATGTGCTACAGATATGATGGTTGCAATGTCAGACAGCATCAAATTTGTCAAGCCACTCATGGCTTAAGATAAAGATTAAGATTGAGGTTAAGATAGCCCAATTGGTTACTTAGGCCTTAAATGAAAAAGCCGAAGCATTTAGCTTCGGCTTTTTTTGTGGACAGCTGGCTCCGCCAGCTCTTAACCTTAACCTTTATCTTAACCTTCTTTCAAGTCTTTCTGAACAACATCCCCAGGTCGTGTAGACATTTCAGGCCAGATTTTTCTGCCTGGATAAAAGCTGGTATTAATTCCAGTATGCACATTTGCACCAATAATCATCCCCATTTTCCTTCTACCAGTATCAACAAGTTCACCGTCAATCATTGAACGATGATTTTTGCCGTCGTGCCTCAGATTTGATGTTGTTGTACCTGCACCAAAATTAACTTTTTGTGCGATAATAGAATCACCGCAATAACTTAGATGACCAATACTTGAACCATTCATTATTATGCAGTTCTTAATTTCAACAGACTGACCAATATGACAGTTATCTCCAATAAATGTGTTGCCTCGAATGTAACAATTTGGTCCAATCTTACAATTATCACCAAAAATCGCATTACCTTCAATATAGACACCTGGAAGAATCCTGGTCCCCTCTCCGACAATAATCTTTCCATCAACAACCGCTGAAGCATGAATTTTTCCGTTAATTTCTGTCTCAATGTCAGCAATCAATGTTTCATTAACTTTTAAAAAGTCCCATGAGTATTTAATCAGGTAATCAGCTTCTGTTGCTTCTATAACACTGCATTGGGCATCTGCACCACCGTGTCCTTTGTATGCAACAACTTCTTCATTCTTTAAAATTGCTGTTGATTGCTCTGACTTAAAAAGTTTAATCAATGAATCAGGAGACACAAGTGCATTCTCCATACAGAAGATTTCAATATCTTCTGAAACTCCGCTAAGCTCTAGAGCTTGCTCATAACTTAGAAGCTGTAATTCTCGAAAAGTTGAACCAGCAACTTGAACATCTGAGATATCCATTGATGCAGTTATTGGTTCACAATGCTGAATTACAGACGAGTCTGCTTCAATAAAATTAATCATATTATCCAATCTCCTCCAGAACAGCATCAGTAAGACGTTTAATCCATTTAGCTGTCAACTCTTCATCATAACTTTCAACAAGTACACGAATTTTGTTTTCTGTTCCTGAATAGCGAATAACTGTTCTACCTTGATCGCCAAGTTCTGTATGACATTTGTAAATTTCCTTATTCAGCTTTGTAAGCTCTTCTAATGGACGTTTTTCTTTAACAGGCAAGCTGACAAGCTGTTGTGGATATCTTTTCATACACGTTGCAAGCTCTTCCAGTGATTCACCGGAAGTATGCATTAAGGCTAGAACATTTAGGGCTGAAACAATACCATCACCGGTTGTGCCAAAGTCACCAAATATAATATGACCACTCTGTTCTCCACCCAGATTATAACCATTCTCTCTCATTGATTCTATGACATACCTGTCACCAACATCTGTTGTAACGGTTTTAATACCATGCTCTTTCATTGCAATATGAAGACCAATGTTTGACATTGTTGTCACAACTAAAGTGTCATCCTCAAGATTTCCATGGTTGTGCATATCAATTGCACACATTGCCAAAATCTTATCTCCATCAACAACTTTACCATTTGAATCACAGAAGATTACCCTATCTGCATCACCATCCAAAGCAATACCCACATCTGCATTATTTGCAATAACAGCCTTAGACATCTTCTCGGGATATGTGGCACCACATTTGTGATTGATATTTATTCCATCAGGCTCAACTGCAATCTTAATGACCTCTGCTCCAAGCTCTTTGAAAATTAATGGAGCCAAAAAATAACCACTGCCATTAGCACAATCCAAAACAATTCTAAGACCATCAAGTGAAACATCTGTAAGTGCCGTCTTTGCAAATTCAATATATCGACCTCGAGCATCCTCAATTCGAAGAGCTTTGCCAATCTTTGCTCTTGCAACAACATCACTATCAACGCCGTTAATAATCATATCTTCAATTCTTAATTCATGTTCATCGGACAACTTGTATCCGTCTGTACCAAAAATTTTGATTCCATTATCTGTATATGGGTTATGAGAAGCCGTCAACATAATACCAACTGCAGCCCCCATGCTTCTTGTCAAATGTGCTACACCAGGTGTTGTTATTGGTCCAACAAGCAGAACATTCATCCCCATTGAAACCAAACCGCTTGTCAGGGCTGATTCCAACATATACCCGGACAACCTTGTATCTTTTCCAATAACAACGTTATTGCGATTACCGCTGACTCCTCTAAACTCAACTGCAATTGCTTTGCCAACTTTTAAAGCAACTTCAGGTACAATCGGATACTCATTTGCTGTACCTCTTATACCATCTGTTCCAAATAGTTTACGCTCTGTGTTCTTCTTAATTGCTTTCTTTGCCATCTTGTTTACTCTTCCTTTTGATATCTCTCTTGTTTTTCCTTGTCCTGTTGCGGCAAGAATACCACTCTCTTCTAAATTATCTAATGCTCCTCGAACTGCGGTTCTAGAAACTCCAAGCTCTGTGGACAACACTCGCTCAGATGGTAATCTGTCCCCTAATCTCAAAGTTGAATCCGCCAACTTCTCATTCACCCAGTTTATAACTTTATCCCTTGGCTTTACATTTAATGCCATAATCTTTCCCCCAATTTATTTTCAAATCTTATTGTTAAAAAGTGCCGAAACAATACCAGTTTTTTTTAATTTTGTCAACGAATTGTTTTTCAAACTGGTATTATTCTTGATTTTTCGGTTGAGTTTCTTTTTTTCCCTTAGCCACTGAGTAACACGGATTTTCACGAATAAAGACAAAAAGATTTCTTACCACGCACTCAAGACGAAGTCACAGAGAGGCTTTTTTCTCTAATAAGAAAAGTAGAAAAGAGCAATGAACGAAGTGAATGGCCTACGCACGAAAAAACACGAAAATCGCTTTGCTCTAAGATATGCATTGCCATTAAAACTTTTGTTCTATTGCTTATTTTCATAGAAAAAGCAATAGTGCCAAAAGTTTATGGAACAATGCATGTTAGCAATTCTGATTATTGCGTTGTAGGTGGCAAATGTTTTGACTGATGTGCCAACGGTACATTTCATGAGAAGCCTAGGGTAAACGACCAACGGGAGTGCAACCCTAGGTTTACAAACAAATATAAAAACTTCCTGCTCACGGCAGTGTATTTCGTAATGAAATGAAGAAAATATATAAAAAATTGGCTAACTGGATTTTAACTTGTAAGTAATTTGTAATAAACAGAATAGAAAAGTTCTAAATAAAAATCGATCATAAAAAACAAGGAAATGAAGGGTTGTAGTACAAAAGACACAAAGAAAAGAGGTTTTAACCATCCAGCTTACAGCGTCGTTCTTTGAACTTATGCTGCACACGGTCGCTTTTCAAGCTGCACAGGACACAGTCGATGTTAAATCAATTTTTCTCGTCCTGTCTTAGATAAACTTGGAATCTCCCCCTCAAAGCGTACAACACTTGATGCATATTGAAAAGTTCTACAAACATAAAGCATCTTCTCTGCAACATCAAGGACATTATCCTGCTCATCTTTCCGTCTAAGAAGATCGACAATAATATCAGTGCATTGATCAGCCTTTTCAATACGTTCAAGAATTTTTTCACGTTGGCGAACTGACAATTTCTCCAAGTCATCAAAATCAAGAAGATCTTTATCTTTTGTAACTTTTCGAACAACATATCCTAAGGAAGTACAAAGAATCTGATATGCAAATCTTTCTAAAGGATTAACAAGCTTAATTGAAAGCATGTCACATATATACCATGTGCACTCAATTGGTCTCCCTGCATCAAGAAAACAACCAGTCTCACATAAAAAACAGAGTTCACCCTCTTTTGCTTCACCAGCAGGAACTGTTGCTCCTGTATATTCAGCCACTTTTCGTAGCCAAGTGTGATGGGTTACTCCTACACAATGACGTGAATGACAACAAGGTGTGTCGCAATCACAACAATACTTACCTGAAACTTCAGTCACATATTTGTGTACTTTTACCTCCAAAGCAACATACTTTTCAATAAGGGTATCAGTTGAAATCATTTTAAATACTCTCTTTCGAGCTGGTCATTGATAGCATGATTTGCTTGATGTATCTCTTCGGTAATATCTTTAAGACTAGACACTTCAGATTTCATCAACCGGCTTGCAATATGCTCCAACCTGCCGATACCCTCCAAGTGAGATAATTCAACATTTTCTGCCCAGTCAATAACATGAAATATACGGGCATATAAAAGAGGCTTCAATTCATTCCATTTTGATTCATTTAAAACACCAAGATCTGACGCAGGATCAAAAACATGAAAAACGGCACAAAGCTTTTGAACAAACATCATAAGCATTGATACATCACTGTTGCCAACAGCAAACAGTTTTTCCCATTGAGCTTCTTCTTGTTTTTCATGTTCACTTTTTGTCATCAACAGCACTCTCTTTTTCTTCTTTTTCAAAACTAAAACACACATCCATTGCTGAAACATTCCGTTGTGTCAGCCCGCACTTTTGTTGAAATGCATTAATTATATAATTCTTACACTTCCAGCAACTATTAGCATCCTTCTCTTCAGCAAATAAATCAGGTACCTTTTCTAAATCATCTTCTGTAAAAAAAGAGTTCTTCTTTTCATCAGATTTAGCGTCCTGCAGAGCTTCTTCCTGATATTCAAAACCACATAACATGCAGAAATATGCATCGCCTATCTTTTTGAAACCTTCATATATCGGCTCAGTTCTTAGAAAAGTCTCTTCGCCACATTTTTCACAAATTACTTTCTTTTTCATAATAACACTATCATTTATTAAAAATATTTTGTAGAATACAACAATAACCGAAACAAGTCAACAGCATAAACAATTATGAGTGCTGAACTTTAATTTTTCGGTTGAAAATAAAGGAATCGTTTGAGTCAACAAAATCAGGGAATAAGTTTTGCCTTAAGAACACTAAGACAGCACAAATCTCCTTGACGAAACCATGCGTCGGGCGTCATGAGTCATGCGTCGATTTTGCAAGAATGGCGACCGCAGCTACAGTATGAAATGTACTGCTCAAAGGTTAATTGCAAAATTAATGGCTGTAGCGTCGGGCGATGACCGACGGATATGCCGTCACGCAGGTGACTTGTTTTGGCAAAAATGGCTTCCCAAAAATATATATATAAACGAGAAATTTAAAATTTAAAAACAAAAAAATCAAGGA
>JAQICX010000093.1 GCA_027858345.1 Kiritimatiellia bacterium
AGGACATTATCGCTCCCATTTTTGCAATACAATACTGATTTGCAGATTTTAAGGTAGCACAACCTTCAAGGTTGTAGGCGTTTCTCACTTGCATACGACCAGCGGGAGTACAGCTGGAGGTAGGCCATTACACTGCGTTTCATTGCTGTCGCAGGCTCCAGCCTCACTCCCAGGTCGTGGATCAACAGAAATGAAGCGAAGCGTAATAGCCTAACCTGGAAGCGTGCGTTACCTCAAACACACCTGCAACGAAGATCGTTGCGTTACCCTAAACAATTGCTAAAACTCTTCTCTTTTTTTCTTTTAATAATCTGCGTTAATCTGCGAAGCCCCGACCAACGGGAGAGAGGCTGGAGTCTACGACAGCAATGAGTGCAACGAATGGCCTATCTGTGGATAACTTCTTTTGGTTGCGGCTATGCCGCCCTGTGTAAAGTTGAAGCTCATTTAATTTTAGAACCGACATCAAATCAACCAACTGATATAATGTATCCATTGTAGGAACCTTAGTTCGACTCACATCAAGCATAATTCCTCGATTCGCAAACTCAGGACTATCCTCAATTCTAAAACCTTTAAAAACGGCACCTTCTGTCTGAAAAACTTGTGCTAAAGTCTTAAGTCCATAGAATGCACCAACTTCATCAGATGCAGTTAGCCATATACCATCACTCTGACAATCAATGGTATAAAACTGAGATTTTTCGCTTTTATCTAACTCAATAGAAACAAGAATTTCACCAACGGCGGGAACACCTGCACAAACATCCAATGAATTTGAAATATATTTACTAACCTCATACTTAAAATCAATCACCCTATTCTTGAAATTTGCAGAAAAACAATCAGAAACTCTAATCCATCTACAATCAGAATAGTCATACACCTGTGCTTTGCTTCTCAAACTTGCCGGAACCGGAAATATATTCATATCCTAACCTTTAATATAGTTATTAGATGTTAGTTTTTAGTTATTAGCAAAGACACTACCGTGAGTAGGTAAAGAACTTTGCTCTTTGTTATTAAATAGGGTGTTGCCAATCTTGGCTCCACGGGGCAAGCCCCGAGGTGACCCAATACACTGTTATTCTCAACTCTTTCTCTTTATTCAAAATTGAATATTGAACGTTCGATGTTGGACGTTCTACCTTATAACAAATCCATCCTAGTCCACCAAAACTCCTCCTTTTTTTACAGTGTCTATCTTTCTTTTATCTTGTATTTTAGGACCCATGCATGATTGCAGGGCAGTTTGTGTTTTGGCAGTTTTACTTCGACATAGTCTTTATGCTGTTTCCAGGAGAGTTCTTCTTCTTCGCCAAGCATCATAACGCTTGTTCCTTCTATTGGTTGCAGACTCTTTAATATAATCGAATCATCTGGAAGGTCTTTGCACTCATCTGCCAATATCAAAGCGTATACAGTTTTACCTTTCTTTGTGTAGCAAATTTTATCTTCTTTATATGGAGCTATTGGCCTTGAACCATATATGGCTTCTTTATTAACAGCCATCCAATCCCCAATTTCGCGCAGTCTATCTAGAGCTACTTCATCAAATAGACCTTCTGGGGATGGCGCTATGTTTAATAGCAGGTTTCCACCTTTAGCTACTATGTCAATCAAGAGGTGAATTAAATATCTTGTTGGTTTATATTCCGCATCAAAGTCATATGAAAATGCTGGTCCCATTGTTATGCAGGATTCCCATGTAAAGTCTATTGCTTCATCGGGTACTGTTTGTTCAGGAGTTATGAAATTTTCATTCTTTCCTCCGACTGTTCTGTCAGCAATAATTAGTCCTGGTTGCAGTTCTCCACCAAGTTCAGCTATCTCATTCATGCGTATATCCTGATCTGGAGGTCTTACCTGGCCACCGTCAAGCCATAACACATAGATATGTCCATAGTCGGAAAGCAGCTCAGTGATTTGACTATGTGTATACTTTACAAATTTTTCCCACAATTCCGGGTGTTTATGTGTATCATTAACTGCATTCTTTAGTTTCAATCAATATTTCTGCACGTCTGCATGCCCAGCACATCATTGATATGGTTACAAAATAGCTTGCAGGAAGCCTTGACGAGTCCCCAATTTTCAATCCCAAAAGTGTTGTTTTTCCTGATAATCCCATTGGACCAATATTTAGCATATTAACTTCTTTAAGAGTTTGCTTTTCCAGATCACTAATTTCATGATTTTGGGACATATCATTTAGACTTCTTAGCAGCTGTTTCTTAGAATTAACATAGCCAGAGCCCCTATCACCTCCAATATTTACACCGAAAATTGATGGAGAACATCCCATGCCCTGAGCTTTATATGCAGCATCTAATATGCATTTTCGTACACCATCAAGATCACGACCAGCTGATAATTCAGCATTTGGCAGACTATACTGGGTAGAAACATTTTCACATCCCCCACCCTTCAACATCAATCTGATGCAAACATCCTTGCGATCTGAAAATTCTAAATTGATGTAAGGTGCTCCAACAGAGATGTTTGAAGCGATTGATTCGCCCGATACAGATTCTATTGTGTTTTGTCTTAGAAAACCATCTTTTGTTGCTTTAACGACTGCATTTTTAATGGCATTTTCAATTGCTATAACTGGTGTTCCATCAGGAAGGTCCAGAAAAAAAAGAAGAGTTCCGGTATCCTGACATAAAGGTGTTTCCTGTTCTCTGGAAATTTTGATATTTTCTAATATACCATCAAGAACCCATTTGGAAGGAGAATTTTCTTCTTCTTGCTTAGAGGCTATAATCAGTGCATTTTCTACATCTTCGGGTAGATCTGTTGAACACTTCTTTATTAAATTGTATATTTCTTCTTCTAACATATTAAGTATATTCAGATCTCTGTTCTTTGTAATCATACTCTGCAGAATATTCAACCACCCCAAACATTGAAATAATTTTTTCTTGCTTCAAATGAATAATATAGTTAGATAGTGCTTCTGTTACAGCTTCCTCTGCGTTTTTATGATGTCCCAGTTTTACTGCATTATTGAGCAACTTATCATCAATCTGTAATGTTGTTGTCATATTTCAGCACCTCCGATATTATTAAATATTTATAATACTATCATTTTTTGTATAAATAGCAATATAATTCTATTGTCTGCTTAAATGTCCTTGATTTTTCGGTTGATCACAGCTTGAGCTGTATATTCGTCGGTCACCGACCGACGCTACAGCCGTTGATTTCACAATAGACCATTAAACTGCACATTTCATACTGTAGCGGCGGTCGTTGACCGCCGAAAAAAATATTTTATATTTATCAACCGTTGGGGTATAAAACAATGCATCTTCTGCTAATTTTATTAAGTGAAACGCATGTTTCTAACTCCAACGAAAACCTTAAAGCCTTAAATGTAAATTTCCAAGGATAAATCAACTGATGGTGCGGAATGTGTAAGACAACCAAGGGATATGGCATCTACGCCACTCTGAGCAACTTCATACACATTCTTTAAGGTTATTCCGCCAGATGCCTCCAGCAGACTAACACCATTGTTAATTGCAACACATTCAACCATCATTTCCGGCGACATATTATCTAAAAGAATCCATTGAGGTTTTGCTTTTAAAGCACTCTTGAGTTCTTCAAATGTTTCAACCTCAACTTCAATAGCAATTCCAGGAAATTTTTTACGAGCTTCCAAGACGGCTAAATCTAATTGATCTGCATATTCTTCATTCCAAAGTTTGCGATGGTTATCTTTAATCATAATCCTATCATAAAGTCCCATTCGATGGTTTGTTCCGCCACCACATAATACAGCATATTTTTCGAATACTCTTAAAGCAGGTGTAGTTTTTCTGGTATCAAGAATCATAACTTTATCATTTTTAATTGTCTTTTTGAATTCTCTTGCCATTGAAGCTATACCGGACATTCTCTGCATAAAGTTAAGAGCTGTTCTTTCTCCTGTCAATATTGTTCGTGCAGAACCACATATTTTCATGATAATGTTGCCAACTTCAGCTTCTGAACCATCAGGTAAAACCACTTCAATATTTATGTCAGGGTTAACAGCCTCAAAAACTTCTTTTGCAACGTCAACACCTGAAACCACACAGGACTCTTTTGCAATAATTACTGCCGATGCGGTAGCATTCTCCGGCACAAGTGATAGGGTGGTTGTATCCCCTACTGTACCCAAATCTTCTTCTAAAGCAAGGGTTATTATGTTTTTTACAACTTTATCATCTGTAATGTTTGGTAGATTCATATTGTTTCCTATCCATTAAAAATTAAAAACTTACGCATTGCATAGTTTACTGCCAATGATGTAAATAGATTTGCACAGAATGCATACGTTGTTATCATTCCATACTTTCTGATGAGCCAACCCATCAGAAAAGTACCCAAAGCAATACTGATTGCTGATACTGCGTAAAACATCACGATCTCAAGGTACCATGGATATTTGCCTGCATCGAATACCCATAAAATGTTTAGTATATAGCAGACCAGATTTGAAATAAAGAAAGCAATCCAGTTGTTCTTCATAGAGTTTTTAGATCGAAGAACATCATCCTCTTCTTCCATCTTAATTTTAAAAATCTTAACAAACCAGTCATCATTCTGAAGCGATGGAAAAAGTTTCCAGCCTGCAAGATGAAATACGGTAATATGTACTGCTGTGGCAATTCCACCAACTATTGCATACTTTAAAAATTGAACCAACGGACTACTTTCAGGTGCAAAAAATTGTAATATAAATTCTTTCATATAATTTCTTTAATTCTTTGTAAATTTTCAAAAAGTGTACAGTAACTGTACAACAGTTATTAGCTTTTAGTTAGACACTACCGTGAGTAGGTAAAAGAGCTTTGCTCTTTATATTTAACCTAGGGCGTTGCCCTAGGCTATGATATCACGGGCTGTCAGCACTAAAAAACTTTGCTTATTATAATACTAGGCAAAACGTTAATCATACCAGCCCTTATCTACCTTAAAACTGCAACTTTCCCACTGTAGCCGCATCGCCCCCGCGCAGGCCAACTCGCTGGGAACGTCGAGCCTGAAAGACAAACTCGGCATAATCATAACATGAGCTTAGCTCATTCCACAATTTTTAATTCTTAATTTTAAATTAATTTTATAACCTCTGGCGAAGCCAGAGAATGGTGCACCCGGCGGGGGTCGAACCCACAATCTTCGGCTTCGGAGGCCAACGTCTTATCCATTGGACTACGGGTGCACAATAAAACTGTAAACGGTAAATAGTAAACAGTAAATTCCTGCTAAATTACGCATTTTCGAACTTACGCATTTTTGAGTTTAGCTTTTTTGTTCAAAATTCTTCATTAGCTCTACCAACTTATCAACACCTTCTTCCGGGAACGCATTATAAATGGAAGCTCTTAGTCCACCCACGTCTCTATGCCCCTTCAATCCCCACATGTTGTTTTTAACGCTCTCTTCCAGGAACATTGCTTCCAACTCTTTTGTTGGCATTGTGAATGTCACATTCATGTCAGAGCGATAAGCCTTGTCTGCACAACCAGTATAGAAATCTGAGCTATCAATTAAATCATAAATCTTCTTAGCTTTTCGAACATTTTGTTCAAAAAGATTAGTTTTTCCAGTTTTCTTAATCCAGCGAGTCACAAGGCACATCATGTATATTGTGAATGATGCTGGTGTGTTATACAAAGAGTTCTTTGAAACATGTGTTTTATATTGAAAGATTGTCGGATTTGTTCTAACAACTTTTTCAGCCAAATCATCTCTAATTATAACCAATGCACATCCTGATGGTCCAAGATTCTTTTGAGCGCCAGCGTAAATCATTCCAAAATCAGCAACATTAATTTCTCTTGAAAGAATGTCAGATGACATATCGGCAATTAGTGGAGCATCACATTTAGGAAATTCTTTCCACTGTGCACCAGAGATAGTTTCATTTGAAGTGATATGAAGGTATTCAGCACCATCCGTATAATCAATGGAGTTAATTGCAGGTATTGTTGCTGGTACGCAATTTGATGTGTCTGCCACAACATTAACGTTGCCAAACAACTTTGCTTCTTTAATCGCTTTTCCAGCCCATGCACCGGTGTTGATGTAATCAGCTGTCTGACCGTCACCTAAAAGATTCATAGGTATAACTGCAAATTGAGTGCTTGCACCACCTTGTAGCAACAGAACAGAATAACCTTCTGGTATATTCATCAACTCTTTATAGTTGGCAATTGCCTCTGCGTGAATTGCATCATACTCTTTGCCTCTATGGCTGCTTTCCATGATTGACATACCAGAGTTCTGATAGTCACAAAAATTTGCTTGAGCTTCTTCTAAAACTTCCAACGGTAATGTTGCTGGACCAGCATAAAAATTATATGAACGTGTCATCTGTTTTCCTTATATTTAACTTTAAATTTTATAATTGTCTTTAATTTTCACACACTAATAACGAATGATAGTTCATAAGTATTGGGGTTTATTATTAAAGAAAACACCCAAAGAACTAATCAAGTAAAGGATTATATTTTATATAAGGAACTTTGCCAAGCAAAAAAGAGTTCTTGTGCCAGAGTTTCTACATCCTTCTCAGCATCAAGCCAATGTATCACACTGCCATTACGTTCCATTCGTCTAAACCACTTAATTTGTCTCTTAGCAAATTGCCGAATGGCAATATAGAGCTTTTCAATCATTTCATCTTTTGAAAATTCATTATTAAGATAGTTAAGAACATATCTATATTCAAGACCATAATGCTCCAGCATTGCTTCTGGGACACCTGAATTAATCAAGTTTTCAACCTCTTCAATCATACCTTCATTAATTCTTTGAAGCAATCTTGCCTTAATTCTTTGGTGTAATAGTTCTCTTTTGATATCCATGCAGAAAATCATCGAACTAATTTTGGGAAAAGGATTCTCGTTGGCTTGCTTAAACTGATCAATCTCAATTGCACGAATAATACGTTCTCTGATAATAGTATCAGTTGTATTATGCACATCTCTCGTTTGAGTAAGCATAGCTGCAAGTTCTTCATTAGTCTTGGTTTTTATACTTTCTCTAAATTGCAAATTTTCAGGAACTTTAACAAGGTCATAACAATCTGTGACAGATTCAATATACAAACCAGTTCCACCGCAAAGAATTGGCAGAACTTCTCTGGTCTTTAATTCATTATAAACCTTAAGAAAAGCCTTCTGATATTCAAACAGATTAAACTCATACCCGGCGTCAACAATATCAATCAGGTGATAAGGAACATTTTCAAACATTGAATACTCGTCCAGGTCTTTCCCTGTACCAATATCCATGCCACGATATACCTGTCTTGAATCGGCACTGATAATCTCGCCATTCAGCTTGTTGGCAACATGAACCGCAAGCTTTGTCTTACCTGTAGCAGTCGGTCCTATTATACATAAAAGTTCGTTCATAATGATAAAGTATATTGATTAATGGATATAATTCACTCTTTTCTTTCGCTCACCATTGTAATCAAACAAATTGCCTATTGCAACAGAATTATCAACCAAAACCAACTCTGGATAATTCATTTTAGTATGATAATGCAGAATTTTTCAAGCTTAAACGCCAAAAAAAAATACGGGCAATGCCCGTTTTTTTGTTTGGTAAGTTAGTTACTCTTCGCCGTCGATACTACCGATTTTGATGTTGAGGTCTTCTCGTTTTTCAACACGAGCAATTTTGCCATCACTGATCCAGACAACTCTGTCACTTGAAGCAAGCATCTTATGGTCATGTGTTGCAGTAACAATTGTAACACCCTTTTCGCGACTTAGAGATGAAAGAATCTCGATGATCTGTTCGCCTGTCTTAAGATCAAGATTTGCTGTTGGTTCATCAGCAAGGATAATCATCGGTTCGTTTGCAAGAGCTCTTGCAATAGCCACACGTTGCTGCTGTCCACCTGAAAGCTCATCAGGTCTATGATGTGTACGATCGCCAAGACCAACCTGGTCCAATACCTCTTTTGCACGATTTTCAGCTTCTTTTTGAGAAACACCTGTCAACAAAATTGGTAGAGACACATTATGAAGTGCTGACATTGCAGGCAAAAGGTTAAATGTTTGGAAAACATATCCAATATAATTGTTTCTGAAATATGACAACTGTGAGCTTGTCAATGATGTAAGACTGACATCTTTAATGCTTACAGCTCCAGATGTAGGCTTGTCAAGAGCACCAATCATATTAAAGAGAGTTGATTTTCCTGAACCGGAAGGGCCCATAACACTCAAGTATTCGCCTTGAAAAACGTCAAGAAAAATATCTTTCAGAGCATACACAGTGTTAGCCTGCAAATTAAATTGTTTGTTTACTCCTTCGACGGAGATTATTGTATCTTTATCTTTCATATTAAAACCTATTTTCTTAAGAGTTAAGAATTATGTGTGATAAAAGATATCACACATAAATCATCTAAGCGAGAGCATTTCGCTCATGAAACGCAGTAAATCTTTGTTCTGCGGCTTCCGTTGAATCTTTCAAAAAAATACGCAATAGGCTTTGCTATTACTTGATTTCTTTTTAAACCCAACGTCGTCCTCGAATAAAATCTTTACAGTGTTTCATTTGTTCAATACTCTAGAATGGTAATTGAATAACTGCATTCTTCAGGAATGTGAAACCTACCCCTAAAATTGTAATCAAACCGGCTCCACAACTGAATCCAGCTGCACCAACAGTAATATATTTTCTCCAGTTTTCTTTGAAACGAGCCTGAAAATAGTAACGACCAACCAACGCACCAAGGAACTGTGGTATAACTGTGTGAGGCCATGTCTGGCCCAATCCACGAACCGCTCCATAAACAAATACTATAGGTAATCCAAGTCCAGAGAAAAGACCAAAGGTAACAAGACCAATACCAATTCCGCTGAAAATTAACAAAGGTTTAAATGCTGCTTCAAACTGTGAGTATCCTCCCATTGTTGATGAGAACATGATACATTGGTTCATAGCTGTGAATTCCCACATTTTTTCTGTAAATGGGAAACGAGGAGATGGAATTGGTGCCATTCCCCAGATGAAGTTCGCAAAGAAAATTGAACCACAAATAATGATTGGAATCAAGAAGATCTGAGCTTTCCAGATACTCTTGAAACTTGTACCGGTAAGTTCTGCCTGACGATACTTAACAGCAAAAGTCTGAACTTCTGCTTGAGGAACAGGTACAAACCAGATTGCAGCACCGTGAAAACCACTAAGGATACGAGCAGCCTGCATAACCATTGGCACAGCAAAAGTCTGACCAATAACACCTTCAAGTCTTGTTCTAACATAGGTCATGATTGGTGCATATACAAAACCAATAATTGAGAAGGCAATGATTGCTCCCTTATGCCAGTTCAAAAGATAACCGGAAACAATGATGTAAGATGAAGTTGTCAGGATATAAGAAATAACAACCCAGATCATTCTGAAGTCACCACGAGACTTAAGATCTTTAGAATTAAGTTCTTCTCTCACAGACATTAAACCATCACCTTTTTTCTTTGCATTTCTCAGAGCAATGATTACTTGGATTATACCAACAATAGCAATAGCAAATGATAATCCCATTGTAAAACTAAAGTAAAAGTCCATATTGTCTTTGAAAAGAGTTGTAATGGTGTTATCACCAAGATTCCAACTTGGAAGATATCCCAGCTTATATAGAATTGGGTTTAGGACAAATGTAATAATTAGTCCAAAGAAACTACCAACCATAGCATAGAACGGCATAACCATACCCAAAACAAACTGTCCAAGATCAAATGAAATACCTGTTGCAACAGCCGGTAAGAAAGAGCCAGTCTTTGTTGTCCAGTCAAGGAAAGGAATTGGGAATGCCATAAGAGGCTTAGCCAGGAATGCACCTGATATTGTTGGCAGTCCCATATATATCAGACCAAAGAGCATACCAATACCAGAGCCCATAGAGAAAACTCTCCATCTCCAGCCAACCTGTTTCTCGCCGGCATCAACTGAATGTTCTGATTCCTCAGCAAGAGCAACAATACCAGATGCACCAACAGAAGCCATTGGAAAAGGAAGTTTTTCAATATCACTTGTTAAATGGAACAAACCATATCCAAGAATCAACTGATTGATACGTCCAACTATAAGACCAAAGAGAATGATTGAAATTGGAGCAATCCAATGTACATTGAAGAATGTTCTTGTAGCTAAAATGTCAGGATCTTTTGGAGCGAACCAAAGTGGCAATGCATCAGCAATACCAGCGGCCTTTGCTGCGTTACTCTGAACAAAAAACTGATTCCATAGCAAACCAGAGAACGGCACAGCCATAACAGCACCTGCCAAATAGAACAGAACGTACAGCTCTGCTCTATGCAATGTTTTATGTGCTCTTCTTGCAACTTCAATAAAAAGGATAACTGTAACCCACTGAGCAGCTGGTCCAATACCTTGACCAGCAAGCAAACTCATATACATTGCCCCTGGAACCATAATCATAC
Organism: Kiritimatiellia bacterium; assembly: GCA_027858345.1. GTDB lineage: Bacteria > Verrucomicrobiota > Kiritimatiellia > JAQICX01 > JAQICX01 > JAQICX01. Next base: position 10,464 of record JAQICX010000093.1, read on the forward strand.
CAACAAAAACAGCACCTAGTAAGGATCTGATATTGAATCCATCAATAAATGTATCTGGTACATCCATTAGGTTTCTGTATTCAGCAAGATCGTCTTTCTTTGGCCTTTTTAACATATTATTAAACATTATTTGCTACCTCCTTATCTGCTTTCGCCCTTCCAAGCATGACAAGGGTTTTCTTTCTATAATCTTCCATTGTTTCCGGAGGTAACGACCTCCATATTAAAAACTGTTTTCGCAGGTCATTGATAAACGGTCGATTTGTTCGTCTCCAATCACCAGTTGTACCACTATTTCTAGTAATAGAGATATGAACTTCATCCACGCCTTCAATTTCACTTGGCACACTTGTTATACTAAATTCCTGTGTAACACCGAGGTCAAAAGGAGCTGTTGCAATATTACTTTGAAGAACCAGCTGTTTCCCATTTGCATAGATTTTTGTATGCTCTGCAAGAAATACTCCTAAGGAACAATCACTAAAGTTATTGAAATGCTCAAGGATAAAACTCATAACACCTGTAATATCATACTCACTAACTGTGAACGGAAAAGTAAACATCCATTTATCACCTTCTGGTTTTGGTGTTTTCCAGTTTCTCGCAACACCAGGATTGGCACTCTTAGCACCACGATATGCGGGATATATAGTACTCAAAAGAACAGTTGCCATCACAACCAGAATCGCAAAAATTGCATTTGTTGAAGAGTAGTTCATTTCAGGAATCTGAATTGCTGTGAATGAAGATAGCCAAGATGCCAAGATTGCAACAACCTGGGCAAGTATATACCCCCCTAGCCCTCCAATTACGGCATAAACAGATGACTCTGCAAAGAACAACATACCAATATGGGCAGGAGCTAGACCAAGTGCACTAAATGTATATATCTCTTTTTGACGGTCGGTAACGGAACCTAACATTGTTCCGAAAATAATCAATCCACCAAGAATGATTGGAATAATGATGTTTTGCATGCCACTAGTTGCCAGCATGGTTGTGAAATACAGACGATAAATACCGTCATTTAATGTTGCATAAACAGGAGCAGGAGCCAATCTTGCAAGTTGTTCTGCAATAGGTTCAATATCAACACCCTTGTTTGGATAAACACAAACACCAATCAGGCGTCCATTCAACTGTTCAGCTCTTTTAGAGTTGATAAATGCCACAACAGAGGAATTCAAGTATGGCAAGAATGATGAGTCAGCATCCAAATCCTCTTCACCTTCATCAGCTAACTTAAGACCAGTATCTTTCTGCATTGATTCATCATTGAAATCAATTGGATATATCGGAGTGTCATCAATTTGTACAAACTTAATAAGTTTATTTTGATCTAAAACACCAGCAAATGTGAAGAGATATCCCATAACAGTGACTTTTTCGCCAGGCTTAATACCAAGAGTGTCAGCAGTTGACTGTGTGAAATATATTGCATCTTCTGCAATTTTAAAATTTTTATCACCATTGAATGCCGCTAACAGGTCAGGTTGACCAATAACATCCATTGTGTCAAGCCCAACAATCGCATCAAGTTTTGTTATTTTTTCACCATCATTAACGTTTGCGAGCGGCACACAAAACAGTTGAGCTTCAGCAGCATCTTCAGGTGAGATCCAGTATCTTTCTGTAACCACACCCTTTTCCTGCATAATATGGCGAGAAATGTCAGAAACTCTGTTTGCCAATGTTTTCCAGACTGGATGATGAATAAAAATGCTCTTTACATTTGCTGATGAACCAATATGCCTTTTAAATATGCCTCCTTGTGCATCAAAACTTGCAAAACTTAGAATACTGAATGTTAGGAGAATTACAGTAATTGTTGTAAGGAACGTTCTCATTGGACGACGACGCATGGTGCTGATACCCATTGCAATAGCAGCTATAATAGTGCTGAATCTTGAAACATCAACCGTGTGAACAGTCAATTCCATTCCTTGAACTGCTTTAATCTCCTGTTTAAATCGACTCAACAGGATGAAGATAACCATTGATGATAGAATGATAATCAAGAATGCCAGAAAGATAACAATCGGTTCCGTAGCAATGGCAAAAGCTGGATGCACATTATATAGAATTACGAAAGTTAGAATAAAGAAGAAGCAGTACCAACCAATTTGTTTATATATATGAGGGGTGCCTATCAAAAGTCTTTCAAGAGCATATGCAAATGGAATCATAAGAATCATCAAAATTACAACAGCTTTAACCAAGTCATTCATTGATGTTAGAATGGGTGCATAAATTCTCTTGTTCAACAAGTTAACCATGTTGTATTCAGCATATTTAGTTGCAATATTCTTTGCAGCAACGGCTTTATGAAGAGCGTTTTTTGCTAATCCTTGTAGCCATTCCAATGAGTCATTTGTAATTCTTTTCTTTCTTAGAATATCTAAACGACTTTCATCAATCATAAACTTATCTTTAGCGGATGATTCTGTAGTTGAAAAATTAACATCTGTTACAGGGTAACCAATACCAAGCGGATCTTCATCAGTAGCATTAATCAAAAGCATACCAAATTTATTTACAAATTTTACACCTAGACTTGTATCAGGCATAAACGATGAAACTACAAGAGGTGACTCCATGATGTAACTGTCTTGAGATCTGAACCCTCCATCGTTTGCAGCATTAAGAACCAATGTTTTTGCACTAACCAAACTCGGAGGTGACATTGCCACAACAGACTCGAAAAGACATGGAAACATGTTTACACGAGATTCAACTGTTTGAGCCGAATTACAACTATTTACTCGACCAAATTCATCAAATAATACAGCATTCCAGTTTGGAAAACCCATTTGTTTGAAGTCAACAGGGCCTAAAACAAATGCACCATTTTGTTCAACAACAGTTCTAATTGCCAAATCGAAACCAGGTAAGTAATATTTACTATTGGCAACTCCAAGCATTGCACCAGCTGCCGGTGTATTGGCAATGGCACTACCTTTTGAACGCATCATTGCAGAACTGCCATTAACTCTTTCGCCATCCCATGTATAATCTAAAAAATTCAGAACTTTACGAACTCTCTGACGAAGAGAAAATTCAGGACTTGAGAACATACTTTGTGCATATGTATAAAAATCTTTGCTGTAATCATAAATTCTTTCAACATTTACATTCATATATGTATCAGATGGATGCCCCTGATAAATCAAAGCATCACTGCAGGTGCCGACTCTTAGACCATAAATTCCAAAGCGAGCTGCAATCATTCCGGAATACATTGTTTTGCCAGGGAAATACATATCTGGTCCGAGACGAATATTAGTTGTTCCAGTCTGAAAATAGTTTAGCTTATCCTCAATCTCACTGGCAACTGTGTCAATCGCGGAAAATACACCTACATAATAACCTACCGTATTATAAAAGGCCTGAGATAGATATTTCTCTGAATCCCACTGAGCAAATCCCCATAATGGTCCATTCCCTGAAAAATCAACTGAAAGATTTATGATAATCTGCTTGTTTTTAAAAAGTTTGGAAATTTCTACAGCCTGCTCTTTTTGTTTCATTAATTCTGAAACTTCTGCAAGCCTGCTGTTAAGATTTCCATCAATCTTTTTAATAATTGCATCCATTTGTGGCTTAACATCATCGCTAAACTCTTCTTTACCAATAGCTCTTCGTAATGAATCCCACTTAGATTTTTCTGCTGCTAACTCATCAACATGCTTGTCAATTGCTTCAATCTTACCTTTATTTCCCTTTGCATCTTGTTTCTCAAGACGCATTTTTTTTAGATTTTCTTCACTGATCATTCCAATATCCTCACCACTTTCAGACTGTGAATAGTCTCTGAGTTTTACGAGAACCTGACGTGTTACGGGGGTGAAATCATCAAAAAATGTTCTATCATTAAGAACTTCGATCATTTTTCCAAGAAAGATTTTTTCTTCTTTATAGTTTTGTATATAGTCCGAATGAGTAACTCTTGAACCAGTTATATTTTCATTTCTAAAAATTGCATTGTACAAGTTTTGAGAACCTGTAAGTAGTCGACCTTCACCACCAAGAAAGACAAACATAATATTTCTACGTGGTTTATCTTGTTGTAGTTTCTTTGCCATTTGCAAAAGAGCCATACAGTTTGCAGCACCTTTTGCACCATTTGATAATTCAGGTACTGTACCAAAACTATCAAGTTGAGCTGTCAAAATAATAACTTCTTCTTTTTCCAAATCAAAATCAGGATCTGTTCCTGGTAACCATGCAATTATATTCCTGGAAGTTAGTCTCTGCCATGTTGGCTTTGACTGAATAGTAACCTCTCTTACCCCATCTCTAATTCCAGACATATCAAAGTCTTCTTGAGTCATATAAAAACGTGGTAAATCCGCTGTTATATTTTCAAAACGAGCAAACTCTTGCGGAATATCTCCGTCTTCAATAAAAATTACAGCCTTTGCTCCCATAGCAAAAGCATCTTGCCAACGCCTTGCATTCGCATAGTTAAGACATACTATTTTCCCTATCGGATTAATGTCACCATATGCTTCTGGAGAGCCATCACCTGCATAGAAAGCTTCCACAGTGACTTTATCCTTACGCAATGCAGAACCTTGCCAGAGATTAGCTCTTATCGCATACATCGGCAACTCTTTACCTCCAATACTTATTGAAGCATCAGTTAACAGCTGAGGTATGAAAAATTCCTGTTCAATCACATTGTCATAACCAGCAGTTTTAAGCTCTTTAACAATATAATCGGCAGCAGCATTAAACTCTTCCGTACCTGCCAAACGATGCGGCTCAGATGTTAAAACCTGAACGCCTTCAAGAAAATTACTCTTATCTTCATCAACGGTTACGTCCTGAGCAAATGCAGATGACATTCCTAAGAATAGTCCTAATACAAGTAATTTACAAAAATTTTTATTTATATTCTTTATCATTCTTATTCTAACTCCCCGTCAATAGAACCAACTTCGATATTAACTTCACTTCTAGTTTTTATTCTGTCAATCTGTCCGTCTCTAATCCACATCATTCTATCACAGATATTTAACATTCTATGGTCATGTGTGGCACATATTACTGTAACGTGACGCTCTTTATTGAGTTTCACCAGTACATCTAAAACTTCTCTACCAGTCTTAAGGTCAAGGTTAGCTGTTGGCTCATCACAAAGAAGAATGGTTGGATTGTTCGCCATACTTCTTGCAATTGCCACACGTTGCTGCTGACCACCAGACATCTGAATTGGTTTGTGATGCCAGCGATCTGCCAAGCCAACCAAACCTAATAAATCCATGCCTCGTTCCTGTGCTTCTTTCTCGACTACACCAGCAAAAACCATTGGTGCGGTAACATTTTCCAAAGCTGTCATATAACGCAAAAGATTATAACTCTGGAAAATATAACCAATTTTATGACATCTTAAAAAAGCAAGTTCAACTGCACTTAACTGTGCAACGTCTACTTCATCAATAAACACTCTGCCCCTGGAAGGTGAATCCAACCCACCAATCATATTGAAAAATGTTGATTTACCTGAACCAGATGGTCCCATAACTGCAATCATTTCACCACGATATATAATCATATCCACGCCTCTTAAAGCCTGAGTAGTTACACTACCCATTTTATATTCCTTAATCAAACGTAAAGTTCTTACAATTACCGCACGCTCCTCTTCTGTTTTTTTAACTGAAGAATCTACTATATTTTCTTTTTCATTAGTCATAAAATTACCACCTAAATATTATTCTAATCTCATTGCTTCCATAGGAGCAAGCCTTGATGCCACATATGCCGGATAAACCGATGCCAAAGCCGCCAAAACAACTCCTATACCCATTGCAATTAATGTTGATATACCTAAATCATCATAAGGTAGAACAGGAAGAACAGAAGCACCATATTGAATCATCGCAACTGATATACTTAATAACAGAGCAAGAATTGCACCTAAGAACCCCCCAACAACACCTTGAATACATGATTCAAAAACGAACATCGACATAACCAAAGAATCTGTTGCTCCAAGACATTTCATTGTAGCAATCTCCCTGAAACGTTCCATAACAGACATCAACATTGCATTGGTAATACCAACAATACAAACTATAAATGACACCCCTATTAACCAAATAACACCAATGCTGAAACCAAACTTACCTCGAGAATAAGCTAGAGTCTTCTGCTCAACTTCCATAACCCTTTGCTTTAACTGGGAATCTTTAAGTATCTCTTCAATTCGGTCTGGATCCATTGAAAAATTAACACCTGTTCTCTTAACTAAAGCTTGAAACTTTTCTTGATTCTTTTTAGAACCATAAAACTTTGCAAAGGCGTCCATATCTAAACTTAGATTAGAAATTCCCATTTCCTGAGATAATTCTCTTCTAAAATTAGATTGCCTTAGTAAATCATTTAATCGTCTTACATCTTTTGCAGTTTTAGCTCTTGAATATATTAATGGTAAATCAACATTTGAATCAGCAAATCCAAATTTAATAAAGTCACCAGTTAAAGCATCTGTAGGATCTGCAAGATATTCTGAAAAGCTTTTTGCACTGTAAGCTGCTTTCAAAGCATTTATAGCTTCTGTTCTGCCTGATGATACATTGTTCCAAATATCAGCTTGAGAAATGTAAAAATTTGATAGTTGAACTAATTCGTCAAAACTTCCCGGGAAAGTCAAACCACCACTTTTTTCAAGTCGTTCCTTAAAAATTGCAGCATTTTTCTTATCTGCCATATAGACAAAGAATTCTCCCGTTGGGATGCCGCCAGCCATTAAATATTTTTTACCAGGAGATAGCTCATCATAATATACAAAGTATGGTTCACTGCGTTGAGCTGAAAGCATGATTTTCTTTAGAGTATCTTCATCAATCTTTCCCCATTTTGCAATCGCTTGCACTCTATAGTCATCTATAGAAGAACTACCGAGAGTTCGAAAAATATCAATATCGTCAATATCCGGACCAATCCAGTCCAGCCAGCGTTCATAAACTTTATATTCTATAGCATTACTGTGTGATTCAACGTAGACAGCTCTACCAATCAGACTGTTTGCAAGCATATACATCATAAATGCTACAGCAACCGCAACAATTGCAACTGTAACTAATGACCTGAATAGTCTATAATAAATACCATTTATTGAAATCTGTAAAGTTCTTTTGGTACTCAAACGAACCTGGTTTTCAATAACAATCTTCTCTTTCTTATCTGTCTTCATAATTGTCTTTTTCCTCAAGAGCAATAACAATCGCTCCACGCTTTAATAATTTTTTCAAAAAACTAACTACAAGTTCCCTTGATTCAATTAAACCAAGCTTGTGAGCTTCTGCAAAATCAATAATCAACTGCTCAACATTTATAACTCCATTCAATCGGTCATATATTAAAGAACCAATCTTATCCAAAAATACTCTATGCTCATCAGATAAAGGCATAACGAATGCCAATAACTTCCAGCCGCCTTTAGGTTTTCTTAGTGGTATATCAAGAACCGTTCCAGCAGATACTTTTGTTACCCTAACCTTTTCATTTTTAAAAGGAATTCCGGCATATATCTGCTCAAGAGACAAACCATCTACGTTCTTTTTCTTAAACCAGCCACTTTTCAAACCATCACCCATATATATCCTACTTTAATTAACAATTATTAACTGTCAAATCAGCAAATTTTAATTGTAGTTTTTCTTGTAATTCTTAATTTTTAATTGTTAATTATTAATTGATTTCTACCCTGGGAAAATTTGGAATCTAGAGGGCTGATCACCTGTTACTAAGTAATATATGAAACCAACAAACATAAATATCAACCCGCCAAGTAAATCACCTGCTATCATTCCAACCATAAAAGATTTGTTGCGTTGATAAGTGTCTCCACCTCCAAGCTTAACAATCATAGTCTTGATTAACCAACCAACAAAGAAACTAAAACCAAATCTGGAAATCGGAAATGAAAACCATACAAGAAAAATAATTGGATGTAATGGCCATTTAGAAAATCTAATTCTTAGAAACGCAAAAGTAAGGAAGAATATAAGACCTGTTATTGCAAATCCAACAAAACTTGTATTTGGTTTTACAAGAGAAAGCCGTGCAAAAGTTCCCAAGGTTTTAGACTCTTCAAGAGTACCATCAGCAGAAATATTTTGAAGTGCTGCTGAGAATTGCTTGAATATTTCTTGAGGAACTACTCGAGTTGCCCAGTAATCACTTAGTGCAACCCCTTTGCCATATTGTAAAGATAACACAACAATTGTACCTGCAACCAAACCAATAGCCAAAAGTGCCATAAACATGCCACTTAATGGACCACGTTTGACTTTGACATCATCCGCAATCTTAAACGAGTTTATGATAAAAGGCATTAATGACTCACGAGGGTCAACACAAAGTATCACAGAAACCATCATCATTACAACAAGACAAGTTGGACCAATTGCAGCTGCACCAATAAAACCAAGAAGAATACCTGAAGGCAACCAGTTTGGCTGAATAAAGAACAGTCCTGTTTCAGCACATATACGACTCATAACGGTGAAAATCAAAACAAAAAGAAACATTAAAATTGTTGCATAGAGCCAACCAAGACCAATGTTAGCCAAAATGGCAATGGCAACCAATGATGCCAAAATGAAGATTCTGAATCCCCAAACTGAAGAGCCTTCCAAAGGTTTTTCTCCTTTGTCTTTTTTGCCGAAAGCTGCCATTGCAACACGAGAGTAATATGCTCGACCTGTAAAAAGAATCATACCAAATAGACCAACATACGCTCCAAAAGCCAACCCTTGATACTCACCTGCTCCAAAATATTTGTTTGTAACAGTGATACCATATGTTGTAAGAAGTAACGAAAACCATGCACCAATAATTTGAGTGGACCCAAGGCTCAATGTAATATCAGAAGGAAGGAAATAGGCAAAAGCAATTACTGTAAAGAATATCTCTGGTCTGAATAAAGACCAGCTGTCTTTAACACCAGCCAAATTTGGAAAAAGTTCTCTAAGTGCAGTTAGATTGATCGAACGGGGAATTAAAATAAAGTCAGGGTACCACACATGAATACCATTTATTACATGATAAATTAAAACAGGAATAAGTCCATACCAGAAAAGCTTCTGAGCTGTTATGCCTCTGAAATACTTATTCTTTGAAGAATCATTTTCAACAGTCAAATATTGAACAAACTCAGAAATAGGATAAACAAGATGCTCATGAGATGCCCATTGTCGATGCAATACCATAGAAAAACATATTAAAGCAACCATAACAATAAAAAATAGAGGTAGCCAGATAGAAAGTGGTGTAATCCAGTCTTTCCAAGGAACATCTTTGAAAGAAGCTTTGTCACCAGTCCCTTGAAGGAACTTACCCATAACATCTTCTTCATTCTCTTCTGTCAATTGAACTGTAAGATTCTTTGGCAAGTATGAAATTGCATCATTCTTCTGCCAAGCAGGTGTCATTTGATAGTAGTTAGATGGCATAATCAATGTTGGTGTAAATGTTCTTAAAAAACCAGAACCAGGAACCGCCGCAACACTAAGTGGTAAAATAACCAGCATAGCAAGTTCAGCCTTAGAAAAACAGAAGCTTTTCTTAATAAGTCTAAGTACAGGATTTATCAACAACACAAAAAGTAGAAGAGAACCAATAATAAAAATTGGGAAATGGTTACCGACCATGTATGTTTGACTTATATAGGCATCATTGAAATGACCACTCAACACCAAAAACATTGCTAAAATTAAACCTAAAACTATTGACCTAAAAGACATATGCTTGCGCTCCCTTTACAAAATTATTACTAATGAAATTCTTTTCATAACAAATCTAAACTATATACACATCATAGAGACATGAGTTGTAAACAACAAACAGTGCTTTTTTCAGTATATATAGCAACTATAATCAAAACTAACATTCTGATAATCAATTGATTTAAAAAAAAAAACCACCTTTATCCGCATTAATATAGCCACGCAGTATAATAAAAACAACAACTACAAACAAGTCATTTCTTTAGATAATTCACAAAAACATTTGTTTTGATGTTTTCTAAAAAAACAACGACACTCAATGAAATATTTCACCAATTTGAATTGTTTTTCTATGATTATAAATTCTTCTCATTGGCGGACTTGCCTGGGCGTGGAACATAGGTGGAAGCCAGCTCTTCCCAAATTTTTATCTCATAACTCGACGAACAAGGTGAACCTGCTTATCACTATTACGTATCACTGATGACGTAGCCAGTTTAGACCAAAAAAAAAGCGGACAAAAGTCCGCTTTATATAAAATTAAATTATTTAGCCAAAAGTTTTCTAAAGCCACCTTTTCTTTGCACATACAGCTGAAGAACAGCAAGCAGCTGACTTACAGTCCAATAAAGAACTAATGCAGATGGCATTTTGTAAAAGATGAACAACATCATGATAGGCATAAACATCATCATCTTCTTTTGCTGAGGATCCCCACCAGCAGGTGTCATTTTTTGCTGCAGCAAACTGATTGCGGTCATAACAAGTGGTAGAATATTCAATGGAATAGGCAATACACCTGCAAGTAAGTTTTCAGGTTCGCTCAAGTTTGTTATCCATAAAAAACTGGAAAATCTAAGTTCAACAGCACTTCTCAATACAGTGAACAGAGCAATAAATACAGGAATCTGAATTAACATTGGCAGGCAGCTTGAGAAAGGACTGACCTTATTATCTCTATAAAGTTCCATTGTTGCCATTTGAAGCTCTTTTGGCTTATTCTCGTATTTTTTCTTAAGCACAGTAAGTTTAGGTTGAAGTTCCTGCATCTTCTTCATGCTCTCTGTACTCTTATGAGTAATGGGCCAGAAAATCACCTTAACAAGAACTGTCAAAAGGATAATTGCAACGCCATAGTTTGGAATAATAGAATAAATAAAATTAAGTGTTTTCAAAAGAATAGTACACAACCATTTGAACCATGTCATTTTTCCAAACTGCATAACATCAACCTGTCTTTCACCAAGTGATTTAAGAACAGAACACTCTTTTGGCCCCACATAATACTCAAATTTTCTTGTAAACTCTTCTCCTGGCTGCAAGGCTTTCTCCGGGAAAATCAAACTTCCATAAACTCTTTCAATAACTGGTTTGTTTATTTCAGGATTACGCATAGCATGCAGTTCAGCATTCACAGCAAGCTCATCAAGTGGATTAATAATCTGAACAAAAAACTTGTTTTTTGCAGCAAGCCAGTAAGTTGGCTGTTCAACAAATGTATTTACTTCTTTGGGGAAAATTCCATTTAGATCTTTTCTTAACTTAAATTGTTTGATAAGTGGTGATTTTTTGATGATTCCAATTTTACCCCAATAGTTAATCTCATCCTTTTTGCCAACTTTGTTCAAGCTGTCCAATCCAAGATATGAAATACCACGAGTCATTGCTGTAGTTTGAATCATCTCCATCACACCAGTTCTAATTGTATTTGTTGGAACAATAATAACAGAGCTAGAGATGTTTTCAAAAGTATCCTCAACACTAATTACATAATCATTTGTAATAACAGCTTTTCTTACAAAAGATAAACTACCAAAGCTTTTTGACATAGTAACTATTGACTTTCCTTCATCATAGACCAGCTCAAAATTATGATTTTCACCAAATCCAGGGATTCCTCCAATCACCAATGATGGTGCATTCGTAAAACTAAGAGTAACAGGAGCTGAATTTTCTGTGTTTTCTTCTTTATAATCTTTAAGAGCAACATTCACAACAGATGCCCCGGCTGACGAAAAAGTGATGTTTAAAGTATCATTAGATACAACACAAGTTTTCTCCTCGAAACGTGCTTCTTTAACTGCATCGATAACTTCCATAACCTTGCTAGGCTCTTTGTCTGCAACAAATGCTTGTGGTTCTGATGCGCGTGAAACATCATTTGTATTAATCACTGATTCTGCCTGTACAACAGGAGGGGGTAGAACAGGAGCCGGATTAAAATGTTTATATACTCCCCAGCCTATTAACATCGCAAAAAGCAAAACCACTATTGAAATTTCTTGTCTATTCATTATCTTTCCTTAAATATTATATGTATTAAATCACTCAACACTTGGTTGGTGTGTGTAAATCGTTTAGAATCAGGTATAATCCCAAATCTTAAATTAAACTCTTTTCCTACGACCATAAACCATTTATGGTCTCCCTAAATAATAACCAAGTATCTTTTACAAACCTTGCGGGCTTAAACTCTTAATTATCAATTCTTAATTTTTAATTGATTACGGAACTGGATCATGTCCCCCTGGATGAAAGGGGTGACACTTCAACAGACGCCTTATTCCCAAATATGTTCCCTTGAAAAAACCATATTTCTTTATGGCCTGCAACATATATTCAGAACAAGAAGGTGTAAATCGACAACAATTGCCACCCATAATAGGCGACAAACATGCCTGATAAAACCTAATTAAAAATATTGCAATATATTTCATAAACACCCTTGCCTCTTGTTTTAAGAGGAGTTAGATGCGATTTGCAGACGACTTAAAGGCATTAACCATTAATAAACAGTCCTGCTTTACTAGTAATCTTCTGCAAATCTTCGACAACATCCTGAGACCCTGCCCTTAAAATATAAGACCGGGAAATTAGTATATAATCCCCGGCCTTTAAATTGTGCTGTAACAAACGAAAAGCTTCCCTAAGTAACCTTTTAGCTCTGTTTCTATCCACAGCACGCTTGAAAATTCGTTTTGGAGATACAACTCCTGCACGTAATCTATCTTCATGTTCAGCACTCAACTTGTAAACAAGAGTGATGTACTTCCCATTAAATCGTTTGTTCTTCCCCGTAAAAATTTCGTTGAAATCTTTTTGGTTCACAACTCTCAGTTCTTTACCAAATTTGTATTTCATTACGGTTCAGTTGTTTAAGGTGTTTTTCAATTCTTTAACTCTAAGTTTCTTATAACAATAAACTTAGAGCAAAGATTTAAATAGACTTTACCTGTAAAATTATACAGAAAGTCTTTTACGTCCTTTAGCACGTTTACGATTAATTATTGCGCGTCCACCTGGAGTAGCCATTCTTGCTCTAAAACCAATTTTACGCTGTCTTTTCTTATTCGATGGTTGATAAACTCTCTTCATTTCTAATAACCTTTCTATTCATTTAAAATCAAAGCACGGTATATTAACATTTACTTTGAATTTGTCAAGAGTTTACAAGGTTTTTTTATTAATTTTCTCACTTCCAACCTCTCGACAACATAATATTATAAAATCATTTCACAACTCCCCCAAGAAAAAAATGAAAATCTTCCGAGTCTAGACCGACTTCTGCAACGCTGGATCAGTTACTCAAAATGGGATTGAAATTTTATACGAACAGTACAAATATAAAATTTTTGCCTTAATTTAGTAATTTATTAATCTCTCGGGGAAATTTTGTGCCAAATTCTTCATTCCCTAACTCTAAGTACCACCTAAATATAATCAAAATGGTTTAAGTTACTCAAAATAGAGCTCAAAGCATCAAATTCACAAAAAAACGGCAAAAATTGACCAAGCTCCGCCTCGAATGTCTTTAAATCAATTGAAATTAAATGTTTTGAGAATTACTAAAGTATCTTATAAAAAAAGGATTTAACCGGGATTGAAAGATAAATATATTTTTCTGTTTAATTATGTAATATAAATTTGATACAATGACGCCATTAAATTTAGAATTAACATACAACGATTGTTATATATATATGAAAAAGAAAACAGATAATGAAAAGAAGAAAAAACGAGATAGCAAAAGGAATAGCAACTTTATTGCATTTAAGACTTTTGGTCTAACAATTTTAATTGGCACTCTTTTGCTATCTCTTCCCATATCTAACATGAATGGCAACTGGACTCCCCCACTAACAGCACTGTTCACGTCAACAAGCGCCACATGTGTGACGGGATTGATTGTTCGAGATACTGGTTCATATTTTTCATCATTCGGTAAATTCATAATTATTGCCTTAATTCAGATTGGCGGTTTGGGAATTATGACAATGGGAACAATTATTTTGACACTCATTGGGCGACGCTTGAAGCTTCAAGACTCAGATGTTGTCATGAATGCTCTAGGCTATGACAAGTTTAAAGGACTAAAGAATTTACTAAAGCTTACAATTTATTACACTCTCTTTTTTGAGTTTTGTGGAGCATTAATAATCTTCTTAAGACTCTTTTTCTTCTATAAAATACCTATAATAGAGGCATTAACATCATCAATTTTTCACTCAATAAGTGCTTTTTGTAATGCAGGGTTCTCTACATATCAAAACAGCTTAATATCATTTCAGGCTGACTATGTTATTATGTTTACAATGTCCGCCTTGATTATTATTGGAGGTTTAGGCTTCTTCGTTATTGCAAGTAGTTTAACAACGAGTGGCTCACACATAAAATTTCGTTTAAGAACAAAAATTCCACTACATACAAAAATTGTTTTGTTTTCAACGGTAATATTGATTGCTATAGGTTTTTTGTCATTTTTAGCATTTGAATATAACAACGCTTTGGCTGATTTAGATGGACTCAAAAAGATTCCATGTGCATTTTTTCAGGGCGTAACGCCTCGTACAGCCGGATTCAACGCTGTTGAAATGGCCAATTTACATCCAATAACAAAAGAGATAACCACTATGCTTATGTTCATTGGGGGTGCTCCGGCATCAACAGCAGGCGGCATCAAGATTACAACAATTTTCATCATTATATTGGTTGTGATAAGTATTGTAAGAGGTAGAGAAGATACTGAAATATTTCAACGAAAGATACCGGACACAACAATAAAAAAAGTTTTAAGCATTTTCTTTATTTCAATAACACTTGTTACCATTGCATTCTCTTTACTTGTCATGTTGGAAAACAACCATAATTTGCCAGAACTTAGTAAAGAAGATCTTTTTTTTGAAACCATATCAGCATTCGGCACAGTTGGACTTTCTATGGGGATAACACAGAAACTGACAGTTGGAAGTAAACTTATTATTATATTATTAATGTTTGTTGGAAGACTTGGACCATTAACAATTGCATTGATTGTTGGAACACGATCAAAACCACAGATCATTCACTACGCGGAAGAAAACGTAATCATTGGATAGTTTTCAATTAATAATTAATAATTAAAAATTCGAGAATAGCCTCCTCCTTCGCCGTTGAACTTCGGGCGTCATTCTTCGCTCTGCGAGCTTCGCTGGACACAGTTGCCCGATTGTAGAGCATTGAACAAATGAAACGCTGTAAAGATTTTATTCGAGGACGACGTTGGGCTTAAAAAAAATCAAGTAATAGCAGGCCTATTGCGTATTTTTTTGAAAGATTCAACGGAAGCCGCAGGACAAAGATTTACTGCATTTCATTAGTGAAATGCTCTAGCCGACCTCTGCTTTTTATTGACGACTTAGGACTAACGACTCTCGACTAAAAAAAATCACAATTAAGCAAAGCAATTTGGCGGGGTGAAGCACCCCGACCCTACAGGCAAACAGCCAAGACGTCAGTACCATGACCTCTGCGAAGGTCGGCTACAGGGCTCATTCAACAATCAACCGTTAACCTGCAAGAATAACATCGGCCTGTTGCGCCGGAGGAACGAAGGCGGATAGTGGCGGTCGTTGACCGCCAAAAAAGATCATTTTTTTTTGACTACAGAACTTCAACGACTACTATCGACTTCTAGCGAGGTTTTCCGACATCATGTCCGCTGTAGTCCAGAACGGCGATCTTTGGAGGAAACTTATTACTTCCCACCTAGCACTTATCACCACGAGCGTAGCGAGTTCTTAACCTGCTGGCTTCGCCAGCACCCCGACCTCTGCGAAGGTCGGCTACAGATGTCACCATTGCAAATCAACGGTTAACCTGCAACATCCCAAATTGTAGCCGAGGTCATAAGGCTTCACTCGTTGAGCTACGCCACACATGGCAGACCTCGGAAAGATGACATTGTCATCCTTCTTCTTTACCTCAACCCTAGTCTTAGCCTTAATTATCCAGTTCCGCAGCCATATCTTTAATTCTCTGCTTTTGAGCATCGCCTTTAGAAAACTTATCCATAATAAGGAAAATACCAGGTGTTACAAAAAGAGTAATAACCTGAGCAAAGATCATTCCTCCAACAACAATCAAACCTAGTGGAATTCTTGATTTACCATCAGCACCATATCCAAGAGCAATTGGCAGTGTACCAAAAATGGTTGACAGACCTGTCATAAGAATTGGTCTGAAACGAACAATACATGAATTAAAGATTGCATCAAAGCTTGAACAACCCGGATTTTTACCTGCATATTCAATAGCAAAGTCAACCATCAAAATACCATTCTTTGCAATAATACCAATAAGCATAAATACTCCGATATAGGCATATAAATTCAGTTCAGTCTGAAACAGAACAAGTGTTCCTAAACCACCAAAAACAGCAACTGGTAAGGTTGTTAAAATTGTAAATGGATGAACATAACTTTCATATAGCACACCTAGAACAATATATAACAAGAAAATAGCAACAAAGACCAAAACACCTAAACTCTTCATTGAATCTGAGAATTCCTGAGCTTCTCCCTGCAAGCTACCGGTAACGTTCCTTGGCAGTTGAGTTTTTGCATACTGATCAAGAGCTGTTGTTACATCACCAAGTGGAGTGCCGGGTATAAGATTGAAAGATAGAGTTGCTGAATTCAATTGCTGACTGTGTCCAACGGATTGAGGTCCAACTGTTTTTTCCCATTTACATATAGTTCCCAAAGGAATCATTTCCCCTGTTAGAGGAGATACAACATATATTTTGTCTAGGTCAGCAGGATCCTCTGATGCATCTTTGTCCATGACTGTAATAACCTTATATGTGTCAATATCGGTATAGAATGTAGTAACTTGACCTTCAGAGAATGAACGAGTCAAGGCTCCTTCTAGCTGCATCGCTGTTATACCAAAACTTGATGCTCTATCTCTGTCTATATCAACAGTAAGCTGTGGCAAGTCCAGTTTTACAGATGTTTGAACTCCTACAACCCCAGATATCTGACGCATTTCGGCTTCCATTTTCTTTGCTGCATCATATACAGAATCCTGATCAATAGATCTCAATTCATAACTATACTTACTACCACTTGCAGTAGAGTCTGCACCTGCCGACAACTCCAACAATGGAATGTTAGACAAAAACACCATTCCACCACTTAATACACTTAAACTTTCAGATAGCTCAGTATTTACAATATCAATATCAGGTCTATCCTCTTGCGGAATCAAACTAATAATTACATACCCAAGTGTATTATCTGCACCTGTTCTCAAACATGTTGCCGTCAAAACACTTTGAACATTGGTATTTGCCATAACAATATCCATTACCTGATCCTGCAATGCATGCTCTGTCTCCGAAGATGTGCCAAGAGGTGTAACCAATGCACCCATAATAGCACCTGAATCTCCAGGTGGAAGAAAATCTTTAGGAAGCACTTTAAAGCAAAAGAATGTACCTGCAATACAGACAATCCAAAGTACTACAGCAATGTAGTTGTGGTGCAGTGTAAAAGTTAGTGCTTTTTTATACTGATTTATTAATGCACCTATCATTTTGTTAACAGATTTTTCAATAAATGTTTCCTTGCTCCCAGCAGGCTTCAACATCTTAGAGCACATCATTGGAGTCAATGTCAATGCTAATATTGTCGAACAACTGATTGCGATAATAACCGTCATTGCAAACTCTCTGAAACTTAATCCTACGACACCGGCCATAAATGCAATCGGAACAAATACAATAATAAGTGAAATACTTGTCGATATAACAGTTCCGCAAAGTTCCTGCATACTCTTTATTGCTGCTGCAATTGGGTTCAGTTTATCTTCATGAATGTGACGAACCGTATTTTCAAGCACAACAATGGCATCATCAACAAGAAATCCTACTGAAAGAACTAAAGCAAGCAATGACAAGTTATCCAAACTATAGTTAAGAGCTTTCATAACAGAAAATGTGCCTAAAAGAGCAATCGGCAAAACAAAACATGGAACAATTGTTTCTCTGATTCGACCTAAGAAGAAGTATATGATGATAACAACCAAAATCAATGCAAGAACAATTGTTGTCTGAACATCATTAACTGATGCCGCGACAGAAACAGAGTTATCATACATAACACCAATGGTGACAGATCCTGGCATTTCTAATTTTAATTGTTCTATCTTCTGTCTTACTTTTGCCGCAACAGCAATTGTATTGGCTCCGTTTGCTCTGGTAATAGGCAAACATATTGCACTCTTATAAATTTTTCCTGTTGCCTGAACTCCGTATAAAACCTTGACTTTCTCAATCTCGGTACTTTCAACACATTCTGCCACATCTCGTAAATATAAAGGTGCTCCATCAATATATTTAATAATCAATGGTTCGTAATCTTTTGCAGTAAGCAACAATCCTTGTGGTTGCAAAGAAAAAGTTCCAGATGATGCATCCAGACTCCCACCAGGTAAGGAAACTGTTGCATTTTCTAAAACAGTACTAATGTCATTGATTGAAACATTTTTAGCCGCGATTTTGTCCGGGTCAACCTTAATTCTTACAGCTTTCTTCGAACCGTAAACATCAACCTTAGATACACCGTCGATTGAACTTAGCTGCTTACCGATCATCGAATAGGCATAGTCATATAAGTCACCTGTGGTAAGAGACTCCGACGTAACCATAATGTACATAATTGGTTTTGAAGAGGGATTATCCTTCTCATAGTATGGCTGCTGCGGCATATCAGATGGCAAGTCAGATGATGCTTTTGTAATAGCTGACTGAACGTCAGGAGCAACTTCATCAACAGTTTTATCAAGACTGAACGATAATGTTAACTGTGTGTAACCTGACTGATTGTCCGAAATAATCTTTTCAAGACCATTAATCTCCATACACTTGTTTTCTATGGGAGAAGCAACTGTCGATGCCATATCCTCAGGACTCGCACCAGGATAGAAAGCTGTAATTGTCATTACAGGCGTGTCAACGTCCGGCAGACTACTTACCGGCAATTTAGTGTAACTATAAATACCAAAAACTGACACACTTACAACCGTGAGCAGTGTTGTCATAATTGGTTTTCTTATAAAAATTTCTGAAATATTCATTCTTGTTTCCTAGTTTTTTATTAATACCAATTATTGTTCCACATGCCCTGAGTTTAAGAATGTATTGATTGCATCCTTCTGAATACCCAGCTGCTCTAATACCTTTGCAAAATTTTCTTTGGTCTGCTGATCCATGTCAGGGGCAAAATCCTGTTTTGACATAGTTTTTGAGATTTTAACTTTTGCATTTGGATACAACATCAGCTGACCCGAAGTAACAACTTTTTCACCTGGCTTAACTCCTGAATTTATAGCGACAATATCGGCTAAAGATGTCCCAAGCTCAACCAGTCTAAGCTCTACTTCATTTTTATCATTAATAACAAAAACATATGGCCCATCTTGTCCATAGCGAACAGCTATCATAGGGACAAGGGTAGCATCTTTATCAATATCAACTATTAAGTATATATTCACAAATTGCCCAGGCCAAAAAATAGCATTTTGGTTTTGAACCGTTCCTTTCAGCAATATTGTTCCAGTTCCAGGTTCAATCTTATTATCAATAAATGTCAAAACAGCAACACTAACAATGCTTGGCGAATCCTTTACCGAAAACAGTAGTTTAAGTTTTGCCGCATCCATTGCTGTTTTGATTCTTTCAAAATATTTTTCACTAACATTAAATTTAACTTTTAAGATATCAACTTTTTGAATGTTAACCAACACTGACGATGGTGTAACAATGTTGCCTGGGTCAATCGGACTGGAAGATGTTAAGCCATCAATCGGAGAAGTTATTGTGCAATAATCAAGATAAGTTTCGGCAGAATCTATACTCGCTAGATCAAGCTGAACAGCAGCTTCTAAAGATGAAACATTATTCTTAAGCTTATCATAATCTTCTTTAGAAATAAGATTATCTTTATATAATTCCTCATTTCTTGCAAGGGTTGTTTTGCTTAGCTCAAGACTAGCCTTGTCAGCCATAAGTTGAGCTTTTGCCTGTTCAAGTTGGGCTTTGTGAATTCGATCATCAATCTTATAAAGCATCTGCCCTTTTTTTACAACGTCTCCATCTTCAAAACCAACATCCATTAACATGCCGGAAACCTGAGGCATAATTGTAACATCCTCATCCGAAATCATCTTGCCAAAGCAGGAAATCACTACTGGTATAGATTGCGTAATTGATTCAAAAACCTCAACATTAGCAGGAGGACGTTCCTGTGGTGCGGCCTTCTTCTTGCATCCCGCAAATACCAAACATGCAACTGCCAATACAACAAACACACCTGTCTGCAATAATTCCATCTTGTTTTTACTAATCTTCATTATTTGTTTTCCTTAACGTTAATTGTTGATATCAGGTCATTGTCTTTTGAAAGTCTTCCTGTCGAGTGAGCTAAATTAGCTAAACTAATTAACAAATTATTTCTGGATTCTATTTCCTGACGTCTGGCAAGCGAGATATCACTTTGTGCATCAAGCAAATCCAATATACTTATCAAGCCATTCTTATAGCTTTTTGAAGCCAGCTCAAATGCTCTTGAAGAATTTGCAAGATATGCAGAACTAGCATTCAGTTGTTTAATAGCTGCTTCAAACTGATAATAACTATTCCACACATCTGTACTTACAGAAAGTTTTCCCTGTTCAAGAACAGTCTGAGCATTTTCAACCATATGTATAGCTTCACGGCGTTTACTAGTGTTCAAAAATCCATCAAATACCTGCCAGTTCAAACTGACAGATGCACTATATGTAAGTTCATCTTCCAAACCATTATATAAACCAGCATCAACATCATACCAGCTGTACCCGGCATCTCCACCTAAACTGAACGATGGATATAAATCGGAAGAAACAACAGATAGATTAGCTTCACTTGCCATCTTTTGAGCTTTAAGATTCTGCAAATCAGATCTTTGTTCCAAAGCATCTTCAATCAAATCATCAACATTAACAACCAGATTCGTAATATCATCAGTAGGTTTATCCACAGGTGTTACCTCAAATTTGATATTTGCTGGTAGTCCCAAGATATAGGCTAGATTGGCATGTGCACTTTTCAGATTAGATTCGGCAGTTGCCTTTTGAAACATAACCTGCTCAAGTTTTGAGCGAGCATTCAGGACATCCAGCTCTGTTCCAAGTTTTGCATTCATTCTTTTCTGAGCAGCATTCAGTGTGGCAACTGCATTTGTTATATCAATTTCAATTGATGCCAAAACCTCTATTGTTGAGTTTAGTTGAAAATATCCGGTAGATGAATCAAGGAGTACATCCTGAATCGACTGATTGTAGCTTGCCAGTTGACCTTCAAGTAATCTGTCTGCATAATTCACACCACCACTTCTGCCACCAAAATCAAAAATCAGCCATGTGAGTGAAGCACCAGGACCAAACTGCATTAGGTCTGAATCTGCTGCGTCAATATTTGCTTTTGCATATTGCGTTTTAACTGCTGCATTTACATCCAAGGTCGGATAATAATAACTGTCAGCTTGTGTTTTTTGTGCTTCCGATATTTTTAAATATTCCCAGGCAATACGAGTGCTTTTATTGTTGTTTAAAGCAATATCTACAACATCTTCTAATGTTAAGTTTTTAGAGGTGTCGGGCATAACAGAAGCACTTAGTTTTGATGACACATCTGCAATTTCCAACTTGTTACCTGTCATTATAAAGGTATTCGTAGTCGTCAACTCTGTTGTAGAGTCCGAAACATCATTCTTAACCGTTACACAACCACAAATAATTATGGATGCCATTACAGCACAAATAACAATATACTTCATATAAATGTCCAATTACTTTAATATTAATAAATAGTTTCTACACATTTCAAAATATTACACAAACAAACAAAAAAATACAACAAAAAAAATACAATCTCCTTTTTTTTGCAACACTACCCTACTCAAAACAAAAATTTGCGAAAAAACAGATTTAATTCATGGTTGTCACTTGACCTATGTGTGTCATATATGTATAATAATCAAAATTTGGTATTTGTATAATAAAAAAATAGGATGTTAAATGAATATGGAAAGAGCACCAAGAGCAAAAACAATGCAGGAAGAAATTCTTGAATTAGAAAAATTTATTATAGAGATTGCAATTCCAACATTTGAGTCATTGCAGGCAAAATATGAAGAAGCAGGATTCTCAACAAAGATACGCTCTTTCGAGACATCAGCCTCTCTAATTGTAACAATGAATGGAAGTAATGTTTTTATATACCGAATTCAATGGCGTCGTTTTCCAACAACCATGCTTCCATATGCAGATATACAATACAAAATGAGAAACAGCTTGCGTTTTCTTACATACGAACAAATGATTAGAAAGGGGAAACCTGACTACTCTCTTAATGATATTTCTCAGGAAGAGTTACGAAATCACGTTGAAGACAATTTTGAGAAACGTGTACACGTTTGATCATATAATTTGGAATAAGAGATGAATTCTTGGTATTTACGAAAACCTGATGGCAAAGAATTTGGACCTGAGAGTATAGAAACAATTCGAGATTGGGCCGAACAGAGCAGAATACTTGCTATCGATGAGCTTTCACAAGATCGAAAAAACTGGCAAAAAGCGGAAGATGTTGTTGAACTCAACATTTGTCATGTTGCAATTCTTCCCAACAAATCAGTTTATGGACCATTCAATATTCTCGCCACAAAGGATCTTCTAGAACATAATGTTTTCACAAAAGACAGTGAAATTGTAAGTAAAAGAACAGGTAAAAAAAATCTTGTATCAGACTATCTTAAAAAAGGCCATTCGAGTAAAAGAACGAAGCAAAACACAATCAGTGGGCAATCAGACTTTGACCTACTCTCTACCCCAAATAGCGAATTACCTAAAGCACCTGAAACTACAGAATCACCAGAAACAGAAAAAAAACAAAAAGCAAAAACAACCAAAAAACGACGAGACAATATGGAAACAGAAAAACAAGATCTTTTATTTGATGCCCCTGAAGATGATTTTAATGATAACACTGAATACGTCGTGGATGAAGATGCACAGATTGAAATGCCTTTTGAAGAAGAACCAACAATTGTTTACGATAATGATGACTTCCCTATCCCCAATCAGAACAACACTGTTTTTATCTCAAAAGACACCGACCGTTTTCCAGGACTAGTAACTAGAAAAAACGAGATATTGTCAATCGATGATGTTAAGCCTATTGAAGATAAACGTCAGGTTCAGTTTTTTGACCATGACGAAGAACCTCCAGATGATGAGACTGAAACTTTGACATTTGAAGAAATGGAAACAAAAAAAGTTGAAGATAATGAAGAAGTCGAAACAGAATTGGAAATAGAAGAAAACAATGATGTAGAAGAAGGAACTCCGGAAAACCCTAAAAATACTCTAGCAGAAAAAAAAGCAGTTGTAAACGAACATATAACTGCCCCTAAATCAGAAAAAGTAGAAACAGAAGTTAAAGACTTACAAAAAGGTTTAGAAGCTACAAGTAGAATTTTTATTCAACAAAGAGATAAAGACAGCAAAAAAATAAATTCATTGACTGCTGAACGCAACAAGCTGGAGCTTGAACTATCAAATGCAAAAGATGCTCTAAAAGAGCTAAAACAATTAAACAATGATTTACAGCTAAGTGTTGATGAATCCAAAAAACAGATTGCAGAACAGTCCGGAGATGTTAAAGAGCAAAGTACAAAAGTAGAAACGTTACATGCAAACTATTCAAAAGCGCAAAAAGAGTTGAATCATAAAGACAAAACAGTTTCTGACTTAAAAGACAGCATCAAAGATTTTACTTTGGCACTAGCTGCCGAAAGAGATAAACTTGACAAACAAAAAAAACTTGCTGAACAATATAAGAAGGAGCTTGATGACGCAGAACTCAAGCATAATAAAATCATCGAAGAGTATGATCTGAAGTATAATGAACTCTCTGAAGAGAAAAAAAAGCTGGAAGCTTCAAAAGAAAACTTAATCAATAACCACAAAAACCTTGAACAAAAAATCAAAGATTTAGAAGTTGAACATCGCAAAGCAACAGAAGCTCTTGAAGAAAAGTTAATTTCAATCCGCCAGGAGCTAAAAGCAGAAGAAGAAGCTAGAGAGGCAAGTCGCAAAGAGGTTAAAGAACTGCAATCTAAGATTAAATCAACAGATACAATTGTTAATGAAAGAATTCGTTCAATCAACGAACAGGCAACAAGAGTCAGTACGAAGTACAAACAAGAGTGCAGACTAACTGAAAGACTTTCACAGACAAATAAAAAGCTCATGATTACAATTGGTGTATTTGCATTATTATTATTAATTGCAATCGCATATATTGCTGTTTCAGCAAACATGAAACCTGAAGTCAAAACCTCGAAAGATAAGGTTGTTGAGGATATAAGTAACACTGACAATGCAGTTCCCCTATCAAATTCAAATATTCCTATAGAGGTGAAACTTGTTGGAGCTCAAACAGTAGCAGAAGGCAAACTTGTAAAAGTTGTGTTTGATGAACCGATGTTCAGCAAACTATCGTCACCATCTGCATTCGCAATAAAAAATATTAGAGCAAACCTGGCAAATTACAAAGAGTATCTGACAAAGTATAATATGGTTATCGAAGGACACACTGACAATGTTCCGCTAAATAATAATCCTAAATATATAGACAATAAAGCACTGGGACTTGCACGAGCAAATTCATTTAAGAATCTTCTGGTTGTATCATTCGGCTTGCCTGAAGAAGGTGTTTCAACGGTTTCAGAAGGATCAGAAAATCCTCCATTTAGTAATGATACACCAGCGGAACGAGAAAAGAACAAAACAGTTGTAATATACTT
Source organism: Kiritimatiellia bacterium (assembly GCA_027858345.1). Taxonomy (GTDB): domain Bacteria; phylum Verrucomicrobiota; class Kiritimatiellia; order JAQICX01; family JAQICX01; genus JAQICX01. The sequence continues at coordinate 35,371 of JAQICX010000093.1, forward strand.
TAAGAATAAGTAAGATTGGCTTCGCCACCCCTCCCACCTCGCAGGCGAGGTGACCTCCTCCCGCAGAGCGGGACTAGCGAGCTAGCCGGGGAGGAGCTTTGACGGACTAGGGTTGATTTGCAAACATAACGTCTGTCTTGTCGCGCCGAAGGAACGTAGGTGGAAGCCGACCGGAGAACATTGTCCGAGGTCTGTCATGTGTGGCGTAGCTCAAAGAGTGAAGCCTTATGACCTCGGCTACAGTATGAAAATTGCAGTTTAACCGTTAATTGTTTAAAAACAACTGCCTGTAGCGTCGGTCGTTGACCGACGAAAATACAGAGCTGTAAGCCCTAGATAACAAATTCTAGGCTGAAAGAACAACGGGAAGGTAACGCAAGCTTCCAGCTTGCAAGTGTGAAACGAACTGTTAACGTTAGATTGCAGAATCAACGCCTGTAGCCGAGTCCCGAGGGCTCGGGATTTGTTTGACTAAGTCGAGAGTCTGACTAATCAAAGACAAACGAACAACGATATAAAAGGAAAATTTAGAGAATGAGTAAAATCAAATTAGCAGTTTTAGGCTCTGGAACAGGAAGTAATTTTGTATCCATTGCCGAAGCAATAGAAAAAGGTGAACTTGATGCAGAAATCACCATTGTAATTTCAGACGTGGAAGATGCTTTAATTCTGGAAAGAGCAGCAAAATTTGGCATTAATGCAAAATATATAAGTGGTGCACCATTCAAAACAAAAATTGAAGGCGATGCCGAAGACAAATATATTGAGGAAATTATAAAATCAGGAGCAGACTATATTGTTCTTGCCGGATTTATGAGAATAATCAAACCAAAGCTCTTAAAAGCATTTAAAAACAGAATATTGAATATACATCCATCCCTATTGCCAGCCTTTCCTGGTGTCCATTCGTGGGAACAGGCTTTGGAATATGGTGCAAAATTTGCAGGATGCACTGTTCACTTTGTGGATGAGGGAACAGATACCGGACCAATCATTTTGCAGAAAGCGGTTCCCATTTTAGATGATGACACAGCCAAGTCTCTGCATGCAAGAATACAAGTGCAGGAACATATTGCTTTTCCTGAAGCCATTCGCTTGATAGCAGAAGACAAACTGAAGTTTTTAACTGAAAGAAGAATAATAATAAAATATGAATAAGATAACAAAACAAATATTATTTTTTTTGGTATGCATTGGCATATTGATACTATTTTTGACATCAAGCTACCTATCTGAACTCAATCAGGATGAGGGATGGTATCTTTATGCATCACGACTTGTAAGCCATGGTGAAAAGCCATATGTTGATTTTTCATACACACAAGGACCAATTATGTGTTATGTATATTCACTTTTTACTCCTATCATTAATAATACAGGTATACTTGGTGGACGACTTATAACCTCAATATTTGGTATCATTGCAACTGTGCTCTGCTCACTGTTTGCTGCCCGCTGTGTGAAAAAAGAGTATAGATTCTATGCAGTCATTACAACACTTGCACTATGTGGGTTTAATATATTCTATATAAGCTTCACCACCATAGTCAAAACATATGCACTATGTGCATGTTTTATTATGACTGGATTTCTTTTGCTCTCCTTTATAAAGGATAACAGCAAGAAGAATATTATTTATCTTATCACTTCAGGAATCTGCTTTGGACTTGCCACTTCGGTACGTGTTTCTGCAGGAATAGCGCTGCCAATCATTTTTTGTGGACTCCTATTTGCAGAGCTTAAGAAAGAAAATAGTGTTTTTGCTAAAATAAAACCAGCACTGCTTTTCACTCTTGGCGCAGGGCTAACAGGTGCAATCGTATATCTTCCTCTATATATAAAATCTCCCGCAGCATTTAAATTCTTTGTATTTGAGTATCACGCACTGCGTTCAACCCCTACTCTATTTACAAGTCTTGCATATAAGATTGGTTTTTTATCACGGTTTCTATCTGGAACCCTTATTGTTTCAGCCATAATTGTTGTTGCAATTGCTATAGGAACTTTTAAGTTAACAGAAAAAAGTAAGGAAAAATGTTTTGCATTCACAATGGCATGTATAACTTTTGTTGGCATCTCCTTGTTACACCTATCAGCATCCTTCCCGTACGATGACTATCAGATAATTATATACCCATTGATGGCAGCAATTGCTGCAATTGCAGTTATTAAACTGCTATCCAGTAAAAAACAGGTTGTTGCATTCACATACACGGCTCTAATACTTTCAGCAATATTCACACTCTCTTCTCCAAAAATTCAAGAGTGGTTTGTCACTCGCGATAGAATCTGGTGGCCGATTAAAGAAGAATATCCTTTGCAAACACTAAAAAAAGCTGCTGACAAAATTAATGAACTAAAAACGAACAATCTACTGCTGACACAAGATGCATATCTGGCAATTGAAACAGGAATGGTTCTCCCTGAAAACTTGGAGCTTGGTCCATTCTCATACTTTCCTGAAATGCCGTTAGAAAAAGCTGAAGAACTTCATGTGCTTAACAAAGCAATGCTCGTTGAAACTCTACAACAAACCGATGCGTCAGTCGTTGCTGTTTCCGGATATGGTTTTTCAATTGAATGTCCAGATGTATCCCCTATTGCGGACGATCAAAGACAAGAGCTTCTTGACATCATCAACTCCAGGTACAAGCTAGTAGACTCCATTCCAAACTTTGGCCAAGCATACACAGATCTTAACATTTATACCAAATAAAATGGGACCAATAGGACGGATGAGACCAATGTTGAAAAATGCAAGAAGCTCCGAGCCCCGCAAACCTCAACATCCGTCCTATCCGTCCCATAGGTCTCATTTGTTCATCACAGCTGGCTCCGCCAGCTTATTTGTGTTTTGCCTTCAATGCTTTACCCTGTTTAGCACTTTTAACAGCAAGGTCAAGTATTTGAATTGGTCGTCTTGACCATTCACCAGTAATAACCAGTTTTTCTTTACCTGTCAATGCATCTGCAACATTTTTATAGTAAAGATCCTGTTTGGAATCAGTATTCTTTCCTTCAACAATAGTCTTTTGACCATTCTTTTTGTGTTTGATGATTTTATAGTCACCATGATTCATAATGTATGTGCCATCGGTTCCGGTAAATTCAATCATACCATCTTTGATGTTCTGATCAATATTAGTTACCATTAAATTCATCCATACACCATTGTCAAAACGAATTACAGCATAACCTTCACTTTCAATTGTGTCTTCAGCCCATTTTGTATCCCAAACACTGCTCTTTGAAAAACCAGAAACTTCAGTAATTCCTGCATCAATAATCTGAAGACAGTACTCAAGAAAATGAACACCCCAATCATACATAATGCCACCTGATATTGTTTTGCTTGAACGCCACCAATCGCCAGGCTGACCAAATCCACCACATCTTGCATTAACTTTAATAAGGTCCCCTATTTCACCTTTTTTCACAATGCGTTTCACAGCCTCCAGAACACATCCATCCCAATGACGATTGTGATATGTTGAAAGCAATGCCTTGTTTTCTTTAGCTGCTTTAATCATTGCATCACACTCTGCCGTTGTGATTGCAAGAGGTTTTTCACAAACAACAGAAATGCCCTCTTTAAGAAATTTCATTGCAAGTTTTGCATGGGTATTGTGAGGAGTAATGATTGCAACCATATTAACACCTGATTCTTTTATCATTTTATCAATTGACGTATATGTTTGGATGCCGGGAAAGTCTTCTCCCGCCACAGCCAGCCTTGATTTATCAATTTCCAGAACTGCTGTTGGAATCATTCCTGTTTTCTGCATCTCTTCCAAGTGCTTTTTCCCCATATTAAAAGCACCACCATATCCAACTACACCAACTTTTATATCCGAGGTTTTCTTGTACTTTTTCATTATTGTATTCCTTTATTGTTGTTTGTCAAACGCCTATTAAATATTATACACATTTCTTTGTCAACATTTCTTTTACCAACTAATGTAATTAATGTGAAAATTAGCCCATTGCACTAAAAAAGTCACTTGACTCCCATCGACCTAAGCACCATCCGTCCTATCCGTCCCATAGGTCCCATCTTTCTTTAGTTCATTCCCTCTTGGCTTTCCAAATTCAACTTCAAAAAATGACTCAAACGAAAAATTGAGTCCCACTACTTCGAAACTCTAATGTAAGCTGGCAACGTCAGCTCTCAATTCTCAACTTTCAACTTCAAGAACTTCTTATCAACACTGTCGTTCGTCATACAGTCAGCCCCCCCAACACCAACTCTCGGTCCAACAAGAGGAACCCACTCTCCAACGACAAGATTGGTGCAACCCAACAATGTGTAGAGTCGGTTGCTCGATGAGTAAAAATAGACCATCATCGGCGGCAGATTACTGAATGCCGTAACGCGGAACCAGTCGTTTGAATCGGTCGGATCGGTGTCGGCGATGAACTCCTCACTATTATTGTGTGGGTCACTGTCGAAATTATCGAAGGCATCGGCCGGGTTGTCTGGGTTCATCATATGAAATACCTCCCAGCCGTCGTTCATGCCATCGCTGTCAGAATCAGAGTTCTGCGGATTTGTTCCCGCGCGCTGTTCGCCAAGGTTGGTTATGCCATCTCCGTCCAGATCTTCATCCGCTCCATATGCCAGTGATCCCAATAGTCTGCGCTCCCAGTCATCCAGCAAGCCGTCCTGATCGTAGTCAGAAGCGTAGTCAAAGACAACAAGCCCCTGCTCATTGTCCACCACGTAGAGCCGGTTCGTTGTCACGCAGATATCCTGGATATAGTCCATAGTCAGAATATTGGTAATCGAAACCGACCAATCGCTGTTCGTCACGTCAAATGCATACAGCCCTCCGTCGGCATAGAACCCATCGCCATTCAAGGCCAAGAAGATGAATCCGTCCCGAGCGATCATCTCTGGAGCCGCTGCCGCTACAAAAGCGTTGGTACGTGTCCATACCGGCGCGTCCGGATTGCTGACATCTGCTACATATACCCCCACATGGCTTGAAGTCAGGTAGGCAACCGTCCCTGTAACGACAACACTACTCCCCTGATGGCCAACCGCAATGTCGAGATGACCCCGTGCAAACGGAGTTTCTGGGTCGGATACATCAATTATTGAGAACTCCCCGTCACCTCCTGCCACATAGGCAAGATCACCCTGAATTGCCACATCCCGAATCGAGTTGAATGTATTTAGATCTCCGAGGAAAGGACTGGGCAGCCCGTCGGTGACATCCAGAATATGAAAATTGTCAACCGCATCGTACGTACTCACATATGCCGTCTGATCGACAACGGTTGACTTGACGACCCGCACGGGCGAGTACACATACTTCTGGCTGTAGGCCAGCGTCAGCGGATCCGAATCCAGCGGAACCTTCATCAGCCCGTTCGTCCCATCCGCCAAGTACAGGCGGTCGCCTTCAACTGTGCAATCATAAGCAAAAGCCTGTGTGCCATAGCTGTTCACCAATACGGGATTTTCAGGAGTGGAGGCATCGAACACCTTCCAGCCATCGAGTCCATCGGCCAGGTAGACAGCATCGCCGTATGCAGCGACAGCCTGAGCATTGTCGAAGCCTCCAACTGCGCCGAGGCGTTCCAACGACAGGCTCGCCATGCCCCGCGGTTGCAACGGATCTTGACCATACAAATCCTGCCAACCATCCCCCAGACTGTCGCCATTGCTATCTGAATTTGTCGGCGAAGTACCTTTTTGAAACTCTTGCAAATTCGTGAGATAGTCGCCATCCGCATCAAGTCCCGCATCGGCTGCATCCCACGGATTCAGTCCATAAGTACGTTCCCAATCATTGGGCATGCCGTCGCCATCATTATCAGCACTTACTTGTAGCGTCCAGGATGCCAATACGTTGTTCCAAAGTCCATCCGAGACTCTGACTTCCAGTTGATACGTCCCGGCGTCACCCCATACGGTATTGTGCAGGTAGTTGGTAGGTTGCGACGAGACTGGGGTGCCATCCACTTCCCAGGTGTAGGTAAGCGGTACACCTTCCGGATCAACAGCCTCTAGAGTAAAAATTTTATTTGTCTGTTCAAACATAGGAACTGTTTCATCTGCTGGACTTTTTAACGTTAAAGAAGGAGGACGATTAGTATTTTCTTCCACCACAAGTGATACTATCCCCGTGCCGCAACCACCAAATGAATCCATAATGGAAAAAGCCGGTGTAAAGACTCCTTCTGCTGTAGGAACACCAGAAATCACTCCACTTTCAGAAAGTTCCAGTCCGTTAGGCAGACCGTCTACTTCTCTCCAAACCACCGGAATTATTGCATTAGAGCATATTAATTCAGTTGCATAAGCAACCATACCTGTAGCATTTGGGAGCACCTTTGGTGATATTTCTAAAGGCATACGAGAATATACAATAACATCATCAAGATATAGTCTCCATGTTGAATGTGCCTCAAAGCGCAGCTTAAACGGTTCCCCTGGAATAATTCCAACAGCATTAAGAAATGGATCAAGAGTCACTTCCGTTTCATTCCAATCGTCCCATTCAGAATTATCAGAGAAACCAATTAATTTATACCAAGTAACACCATCTTCACTGATAGCAACACCATCACCACCACCATCTAAACCTGTGTAGATATCTGGCATAAAGGCATGACTATAAGGATAGTATTCAGCTTTAAAACTAAGTACAATATTAGTTTTGCCATTTGGATTAATCGGTAACATTACTGCTGAAGGATAAGAATCAACTTGATCCACATCAAGGGAAAGTGTATAATCAGTCCAATGATATTTTATATATACCTCACCAAAAGCAACCCAGTCTGAAAAATCACTACCATATTCAAAGTAGTCCTGAAAAGGAAGCTCTGAATAGTTGTCATCATCCTTAATATTAACATGAACTGTACCATTATTTCCAATTACAAAACCGGTTGATGGAGACAGTAAATCAACATAAAACACTTCATCAGACTCAGATGCATCATCGTTTTGTATATCAATATTAATAGTATTGGTGGCTTGCCCTGCAGCAAAGTTAAGTGTTCCAGTTATATCGACAAAATCTTCGCCGTTGACAGCAGAACCATTACGCGTACTGTATTGCACAGAAGCTGTGTTATCCGTTTGACCTTTTCGCAAAACAGTGAATGCTTGAGTTCCATCGTACTCAACACAGGTTTTTGAGCTAGTCTCAAAATCAAAGCAGAGTGAATAAATCTCTACCAAATCAATCTGTAGCCATGTCGGATTCATAATATCAGTGTTGCCCATAGAGAAACGTATATACATGGAATCTGTATATGATAAACCATACGAAGTCATCAAAGAATCTAGTGATATTTCAAAACGCTGCATGTCATGTCCGACCCCCTCCAAAGTAGATAATCCAACCAACTTATACCAGGTATTACCATCTGCAGATATAGACACTCCGACATAACGACCATGCCCTGTATATGACAACGGCATTATCATATCAGCGTTGTCACCTCCACCGAAACTTGTTCTGGAAGCATAAAAAGATAGAGACAAATTGGAAAGTCCAGCAAGATCAATAGGAAGAGTCAGTTCAGCCAGTCCTCCATCATTGTACATTCCACTGCAGGCGAGATGTGCCAGGTTGTCTCCGTCAGGAGGTGTGAAATTTGAATTTATCTCAACGAGTCCCTCCTCTTCAGTGTAGATATTCCATATCGGGTTAAATTCACCAGATTCGAACCCACATCGAACAGGAAAAACCAAAGACTCATCATCGTCTGTAATAAACACTGTACAAACATTAGGAATGCCGACTTCTACTCCTATTGGATTCTGCAACTTAACTGCAAACGAATGCCTAATGTTTTCAATACCGTTATCAATGGTTTCAACAGTAAATGTGTTCGTAAACTGACCTTCGGCAAAAGACAAGGTACCTGTTGTTGTAATATAGTTTATATTAGGCTGAGCGGTATTTGGCAAAGTAACATAGTCCACCGAACAAGCAGCTTCGTTTGCACCAGTGCGTACCACCGAAAACGTACCTTGGCTACCTTCTATTATCGAAACTGTATCTTGTTGAAAATTCAAAATAGTACCAACCACACTGATATCATCAATATATAGATACGTACCAGGATCATATGTATTTTGTTTAATATGAAATTTAAAGTGCAACGGTGAATCATACGATAGACCAGCAGCTGCTAGCGCTGCATCAAGATCAACAGTATACTGTTTATAGTCAGTACTCAACCCTGAATCAAGGGTTAAAGAAGTGAGCCTATACCAAGTATTTCCGTCAACACTGAATGCCACACCACTACCATTTCCAGAACCTGTAAATGTTTCAGGCAGAACGTCTGAGAATCTCTCAGGACTGGAACTCCTGCACCAGAATGAAAATACTATTCCAGAACGCCCTTTTAAATCAAGAACCACTTCAGCTGTATAAACCTGTGATGCTGTTCTCGGAGAAAACCGCAGCTCTGTGTCGCCACTATGAGCTGTTCCCAATGCAACAGTCCTTGCCTCTATTAAATTTATCCATTTAGAATCCATTCTGCCATATTCAAAATCCTCTATAAACGGTATACATCGCACAGTATTAGTTGACAAACGAGCAATAAAACCATCATATCCTCCCCCGGCATTAATTGGCTGTAATGCATTCAGGCATGGAAAACTTTCCTGTGCAGTGCCACAGATTATAGCGTCCCCATTACGACCTTCCGCAATGTCGGCAACAAAACCTCCTCCCAATGCAGCCATATCAACCCAGCTTGATACATCTGAAGCTAAGCGAGCATAAAAAACTTGATATTCCGGCGATGCTTTGTACTCCCAACCATAATATGCTGTACTTGTAAATCGATCTAAAACCCCAACCACCATTGCTTCGTCATTACTGTTTACTGTTATGTGAGAAAGAATATCAGAACCGTATCCTCCAACAAAACTCGAAAAATCTAAAGTCTGTCCATCTGATGTAAATCTACATATAAATCCTTCGGGATTGCTATAATAACTATCCAAAGCATTCACAAGCGGAAAATCTGTTGATTGGGCTTGTCCTACCATATAAATATTAGAGTCACTATCTGATGCCACTCCGTAGCATCTGTCATCACCTACACCTCCAAGATATGTACTGAATTCAAGTGACCAATCCGACCTACTTATCTTCATAAGGTATGCATCGAATGAACCATTGAATGTAGTTTGCCAAGCATTATGGATAGGAAAAATGGTAGAACGTGTCGTACCGCATACAAGAATATTTGCCTGAGCATCTAAAGCAATATCATAGATAGCACTATGAACATCCCAAGGACCATTATATTCCCCCAGATAACTACAGAATAAAAGAGAACCATCCGGTGCCATCGCTCCAACAAAACAATCTCCTGGCGATATTTGAAACTCATTGAGCAAAGGCAAATCGCTTGAAGTCGTTTTACCGGCGAAATAGACATTTCCATCACTATCAGTCTCAATATCAGAAGAACTGTCACTACCATTCCCTCCGAAAAACGTAGAAAACAACAGTGCAGAGCCATCTGAAGCAAGCTTAAATAAAACCCCCTCATAGTTCTGATAAATACTTCTAATTGGGTTTACTAATGGAAAATCAGATGATGTTGTATAACCTGAAACCCAGATGCTGCCATCAGGTGCAATGGCAACTGAATAACCAGCATCCGAAGAAGAACCACCAATAAAAGTCAGGAATTCAACAGTAGAACCATCAGCAGATAATTTACATACAGCAATATCAGATGAACCAGATGGCCCAAGCATAGAAGGTGTAACCCCCGCCAACGACGAAGATTGGGAATTTAAAACAAACACAATTCCACCGTCAGGGGCTATCGCCATAGCACTTCCCATATCACTCTCGGTGCCACCTAAATATGTTGAGAACTCTACAACAGCACCATGCACATTTGCAATAATAAATACAATACATATTAACAACAGTATCTTTGCTTTCATTTTTATCTCCATATATAAAACAAGTAAATGTAGTTATCGCTACCTATGCGAGCCTATACGACTCGGATACATAGGGCTTACTGTTTAATGTAAGATTGCGTATATTTTTGTACTAAGATGATTGCGCCTTTAGCCCGCTAAAGGTAACTCATTGCAGTGCAAAAAGATGCGTGATATTGCATTATAAATTCATAAACTTTTACGATTCAGCCGTCTGCACGCTTTTTGGGCAAAAAGACCTAAAAACCTTGCAGATATAAGTTAATTATTTTATATAAAGTAATAACAATATGTGTTTTATGAATTGAACAGAATGCCCTACATACATTCTCATGGCATGAGCGAAACGAGCTATTGATCAAGTTTCTCTCATACCACAACAAATCACCGTATACCATGATAAAATTAACAATAAAAAAATAATTTTAAAATTGCAAGCAAAAAGTTTTGATTATTATATAATTTCCTTGATTTTTCGGTTAAGACACTTTATGAGAACGAGAACGTTCTCGACATGTCGCGCCGTAGACAAGAATTGCGAAGGAGGATCCCAAACTTGCATATTAATATTGTCTTGTAGGAATGGGAGCGACGATGTCCACATCGTCATTAAAAATTATTTTTCCATTTTATCACCCAAAAAGGCAAAAAAAGAAAAATCAATCCCTGATTTTATTGACTTAAACGCATGTTTTTCCTTTCAACCGAAAAACTAGGGTTTATAGTTTTCACTTTTCAATTACTCCACGAGTTGTACATATCATTTCCAAACTCAACCAAAAAAAATCTACAACCGAAAAATCAAGGTACAATTTCTCTTTTTGCCGTTTTCCATGCATCGCTTCCCTATGCCGGACAAATTGGATGATAAAAACAGAAAAGTTGTAAGTACTCTTTTAACAAAACATTTTACGTGAGGTTTGAATGTTAATACAGAAACACGCTTTGCGAATTACATCCCGCTTTGCGGAACCAGCAAAGCTGGCATAAATCATAATAGAGCGAAGCGACTTCCTAACCTCGTAGAGAACTATTTACTATTTACTATCAACTATAAACT
>JAQICX010000222.1 GCA_027858345.1 Kiritimatiellia bacterium
AGCACGATTAGATGAAAATATATATCAAAAAGGACGGAAGATATCCGACAAAGAATTATCTCTAATTAATCTGGTGAAAGATGAATTTCATGGTGAATGGAATTACCATGTTAAACCAATTTAATTATGGATGTTATTTTTACTTAAACACTAAGTCGTAACCAAAGGCGAGATTCCTTGGTTTTTCGGTTGGAAGACAAAACATGAAAATATTCACCCCTCCCCGAACATCAGCCTTCGCCTTTCCGGGCTACGGCGGACAAGACGCCGGACAGAACGACTCGACAGGTAGTTCGGACACTACATTAGCTGCAAACATGAAAAGACGGTTTGATTAGGAAAAATGTAGAGTCCAATCTGTGAGAGGAGAAGTGTCCAACCGAAAAATCGAGGGCAAAAAATTTAGGTAAAAAAAGATGCTTGACTATTTTAATATTTAGGTATATTATTTGCTTTAAAAATATTTAATCACAATAAAATGCAAAAATATTATGAAACCTGATGAATCTAAAAACAATAGCAATAGCCTAGACAAAGAGAAATCAGTTATTCTAAAAATTGATCCAGATAATGGTTCTATTATAGATGCAAATCAAGCAGCTGAAAAATTTTATGGAATGAAGCTTGAAGCACTGAAAGAAAAAAAACTTTCTGATCTCCAACCTCAAAATTCTACTGAAAAAAATTTATCTCATGTGGCATTAACAACTGATGATAATGTCAATTTCAAGGAACTATTTGACATTGATGAGTTGCAAAAACTTCAAGATGATTTTGCAAATGCTTTTCATGTTGCATCAGTAATCACCATGCCGGATGGAACTCCAATAACAGAACCAACTAATTTCACAAATTTATGCATCAAGATAATTCGTAAAACCGAAAAAGGTTTGGCTAATTGCTATAAATCGGATGCAACACTTGGACGCTATCATCCATCAGGACCAGTGGTGGCACCATGCTTAAGCTGTGGCTTATGGGATGCTGGTGCCAGTATTTCTATAGGCGGCAAACATGCAGCAAGCTGGCTGATTGGGCAAGTTCGCGATGCGACACAATCTGAAGAGCAGATGAGAGAGTACGCATGCGGGATTGGTGCCGATGAAGAGATGTTTATAGAAGCTTTTAATCAAGTTCCTGCCATGAAAAGGGAAAATTTTGACCAAATAGCACAACTATTATTCACTTTTGCCAATCAATTGTCAGAAGTGGCTTATCAGAACACTCTGAAATCTCGATATATCGCAGAAAGACAACAAGCGGAGGCTGAGCGAGAACGATTAATGATTGCAGTTGAACAGGCTGCTGAAATTTTTGTAATTACTGATCCTGAAGCGAACATTCAATATGTAAACCCAGCCTTTGAAGAGGCAACGGGTTACAGTCATAAAGAGACAATTGGACAAAACCCTCGTATTCTCAAGAGTGGTGTACAGGATGATGCGTTCTATCGAGAACTTTGGGATACACTGACGGCTGGCAAAACGTGGAAAGGGCGCTTCGTCAACAAACGTAAAGATGACTCTTTCTATACGGAAGAGGCAATTATATCTCCAGTTCATGATTCAAAAGGTGAAATCATTCACTACACTGCTGTTAAGCGTGATATAACTGAAGACTTACGAAAATCAGAAATGCTGGCACAATCACAAAAAATGCAGTCAATTGGACGTTTAGCAGGAGGCGTGGCACATGACTTCAACAACATGTTAAATGTTATAATGGGACATACAGAACTAGCACGTGAATATCTGTCAGCTGATAACCCTATGCGTGCAAATCTTGATGAAGTTTTGAAAGCCGCACAACGTTCCGCCAATCTGACTCGCCAGCTACTTGGATTTGCACGCAAGCAGACCATTATTCCTAAACATCTAAATTTAAATGACACAATTAAATCGATGATAACAATGCTTGAACACCTCATAGGGGAGAACATACGCTTAGTTTGGAAACCAGGAGAACTAAAACAAATACTCATCGATCCAGTACAAATTGATCAGTTACTAGCTAATCTTGTTGTCAATGCACGAGATGCCATCAAAAATGAAAACGGCATCATCACCATTGAAACAGGAAGCGTAAGGCTTAACGAGGAATATTGCAAAGCATATGGGGATTGCTTTGCAGGCGACTATTTGATGCTGGCAGTCAGCGACAACGGCTGTGGTATGGATGAGGAGACGAAAGAAAATATTTTTGATCCATTTTTCACAACAAAAGATGTTGGCGAGGGCACAGGGCTTGGACTGGCAACGGTCTATGGCATAGTCAAACAGAACAAAGGCTTTATCAACACATACAGTGAACTTAATCTAGGTACGACATTCAAGATTTATTTTCCGTTGCTGGTAGAAGAACAAGATTATATAGAACTTATAGACACTCAAAACATTCAACCAATTATCGGCAGAGAAACAATCCTGATTGTGGAAGATGAAGAAGCCATCTTAAACATGACAGCCGACATACTGAGCAACCAGGGATACACAGTGCTAACAGCCTTGACACCTGGCAAAGCCTTTAAGTTAGCAGCGGAGAATTCTGAAAAAATAGCTTTACTGCTTACAGATGTTATAATGCCTGAAATGAACGGCCACAAGCTTGCTGATAAATTAAAACTAATTTGTCCAAATATGAAAATAATTTTCATGTCTGGATATACTGCCGATATTATCGAACAGCAAGGTGTTCTAGAAGAAAATGTTAAATTCCTTCAAAAACCATTTCTTAACAATGTACTAAGCGAAGCAATACGCAAAGTGCTGGATGAATAATCATCCTTAGTTTTTCGATTGGAGTCGGAAACACGTGTTTCGGCTAATAAAATCAGAAATAATGACTTAAAATTATTATTTGATGGATGATGATCTTGAAAATTAATTTTAAATGACGATGAGGATGTATTAGCTCCTCCCCCTTGTCTGCCGTAGCCCAAGCGTCTCCTGCATAGATCGCAGAGCGACGCATGGACGGGCGAAGGTTTATTGCTCTGGGCTGTGTTATTACGGGCTTACAGCCCTAAATATGCTGTTAATATCAATATAATCTCCCATAATAATCTATGAAGAACCCGAAAAATTAATAAAACCATCCCTAGTTTTTCGGTTGGAGAAAAATACATGCGGTTGACTCAATAAAATCAAGTTGTAATACATTTTTTATCACCAAATGGGTGATAAAGTTGAAAATTTTATTTAATAGGCGGGGTCACGGACCCCGACCCTACAAAAAACCTGCGAATCAACCTTTTAGCTTTGGTTTCAGCATCCTCAACTTTCTTGTCACGCCGTAGTCTGGAACAGCGAAGGAGGAAGGGTCGGGGTGCTATAAACAAACCATACAACGCCCCAGCTACTAACGAAGCTAATAGCTGGGTCGAATAAAGACAAGTCATCCACAATAATTTACGAAGAGCCTAAGTTTAGTGTTCGAACTTACTTCATGAATAATGGTGAAACCTATACTCTTGATGAGTTGAAAATTGGAACAACTTACGAAGCTGTCATTCCTGCGTCTGCTCCAACTGGAACTTTCATTATCATCAAATAGCACAAAACAAATATAACTAATTTTTACGTTATTTGCCAGTTTTAAAACGTTTAAATGTTTATAATTGCGCAAACATCAAAATAAATGACGATTTTCATATTTTTTTGTTGCAATATTTTTTAATAAATCATATAGTGCTGTTTGTTTTGAATATTGCGGGATGGAGCAGCTTGGTAGCTCGTCAGGCTCATAACCTGAAGGTCAGTGGTTCAAATCCACTTCCCGCTACCATTTCAAAAAAGGTCTTCTTTAATTTTATTAAAGTAAGACTTTTTTTTTGGACAAGTGACAAACATGAAAAAATACCAATGTTACATCTTATGGACTGAATCAGCGAGAAAGTTCTATATTGGAATTACCGAAGATTTAGACCACCGCCTCCAGCAGCATAATGCTGGTGAGTCAAAATGGACAAAGAGATTTGCTGGTTCCTGGAAATGTGTTTGGCATAAGGAATTCCAGAATCTTTCTGCTGCCAGAAAATTTGAAAATACCCTCAAAAAGCAAAAAAAAGGGATTGGTTTTTATAAGTTAACTGGTTTAAATAAGGATCGCTTTCATGAGTAGCATGCTCATAATCCCGCAAGGCGGGATCAGTGGTTCAAATCCACTTCCCGCTACCATTTCAAAAAAGGTCTTCTTTAATTTTATTAAAGTAAGACTTTTTTTTTGGACAAGTGACAAACATGAAAAAGTATCAATGTTACATCTTATGGACTGAATCAGCGAGAAAGTTCTAGTACCACTTTTCAGAAACATCTTCTTTTAAAGCGATTAGATGGGTGCTGAATTTGCATATGAGCAAAGCTCATATTAAATACAGCACACATTTCTTATTTTCGTGTCTTTTGTACTACAACCCTTCATTTTCTTGTTTTTTTTGATCGTTTATTTTTCAGAGTATTTCTAATGTTTTTATTATAAACAACTTCCAACACAATTTTTTCCCGTTATTAGTGGAGCATAGTTTGCCGTCCTGGAAGCGACAACGTCCTCGTTGTCATACAATAAATACCTGCGGAGCTATTCCAACCTTAATCCCGCTTTGCGGGATAGCCATCTTAACCTTAATCTGCTGGCTCCGCCAGCTTTGGTTGCGGGTAGGCCACTTCGTTGCTGTCGCAGGCTCCAGCCTCTCTTAGGGTAGGCCACTCGCGTTGCTCATTGCTCCATTTCATGAAGCCTCTCTTCGGCTTCGCCCTTGAGTCACCACGAGTGTCCGCCCTATGTTTTCTGTGCCTCTGCGCGAGAATCTCTTTTGGTTGCCTGCCTGTTCGTGTACTCACGCAGACAAACGGCTCGTCCGCCCTATGCTTTTCGTGGTAACAACTCTTATTTAGAGCTGACAATGTCAAAATCAGACAATTTATACTCGGACTCAAACCATTGCGGAAGCTTTGCTGCTGGACCTTTGATTTCAACAAGTCCCCTATCCGACAAGCCATTGATTTTCTGCCACAAAGTTATATCTCCCCAATATTGCGGAGTTGAGTCATGTTGGGCTACATAACCAAAGATTTCTCCAGGCTGACCACAACCATTATCGAGAGCATCAAGAATCAGACGTTCCAACTTGCCAACAGATAAATCACCTGTAGGTTTTTCTTCCAGCCAGCGTTGAACCGCTCTATCAAAATACTTTAGCGGTGGGTTCTTATAGTTAATAATCTTTTCAAACAAATCAACATCTTGATTGGCAAAAGCCATATCAACAAGTCTTGAAAAATAGATTTGATCTTGATTTAGCTGTTTACGCAAAGGATACAAAGACTTCATCTGATCTGCATCCAACTGCCCTAGACCATTAAAGGGCTTGATATCCTCAAACTCACTAACACAAATCAATTTGCATTTGTGGAGAATGTTATCAGGTATACAAGCCAAAAGATGAGCAAGCATTGATAAATCAAATAGGCACGAGTCAAACCAAAACACAATCTCATCATAGGAATCAAGTTCAGACAACTTTGCATAGTCCCTACTCAATCCATTAAAAATACTCTCCTCTTTCAAGCCGCCACCAGTGAGTTCTGAGAGATAAGCAGCCCTATCATGCATAATCTTATTGGTTGGCACACCATGACTTCCATAGCTTCGAGGTCCATCGTATAAAACATCATGCCAGACAAATACCTCACCAGGCACCCCTGATTCTGCAATCAACTCTCCTGACATATCACCACTTGTTATATTAATATTCACAAAAAATTCCTAGCTTTGTACTATTCGTTTACCGTTGTTCGTTTTCTGTAGCCGACCTCCGGCTTGTCGAGCCGTAGTCTGGAACAGCGGAGGCTGAAGAGGTCGGAAAAATATTCTCCGAGGTCTGCTGACCTCGGCTACAAACGTTATGCATTAATATCAGCGTTGTTTGCAAATTTCACCCTGTAGCCGCGTCGCTCCGGCGCGGGAAGTTTTCCGGGAACGCCGAGCTCCAGCTCGGCTCTTTACCTTAATCTCAATCTTAACATGCGAGCAAAGCGATCTCTTCCCACTTATCACTTACCACTTAGCACGTAATACTTTTGGAGAAAGCCAAACTATTTAAACAAACTCTTCAACCCTTCTTCAATACTATCACCAGCATTTTTGGTCGCATCTCTATATTCCTTGGGAACATATTTGTTGATTAATCCTGTTTTGGTTACCTCGAGAATTACTTGAGATAGAACTGGTTTTATGTCAATCTTTGGATCATCCCATGTACCCGTAACAGGAACTTTAACATTTATATTATCAGGCAGCTCAACATTACCAATCTCCTTACTAAGATAACCATAAAGTTTTGGATTTTTAAAGCTAAGCTCAATGTTTGATGTTTCATTGAACATGCCCTTTTCACATACTAAGTTTAGTGTAGCACTCAGATTCTCACTACCCACTCCAAGAAACTCACACCATTCTTGAATATCAAGCATATTAAAGTTCAATATTTCCCCACTAATTTCAAAACTAGGTTTGCTCATGTCTGTCAACGGATAGATAATTCCATCAAGATCAACAACAGGTTCATCTGGTTTTTTTGCAAGACCACTTTTGATTTTCAAACTACCTGGTGCATTACCCGCTATGTCAATATTTGTTATATCTTTTGCCTCGCACATTAGACTCCAGTCAAGTTGATACTCCTTCTTGATATATTCTCCAGGAAGCAGCAAGAATGAAAACAGAAAATTAAACCCTGCATTTTTCAAAGTGAAATCAACTGGCTCTTTAGCTTCAGTATCAGATGGTGCATCAACAACCTCGTTCTCCACCGACTTCTTTTTCCCGCCTGAAGATTTTGTTTCTTTGCCTGAACCGCCTGAAACCTTATCTATATGCTTTGCAACATCCATGACATTTATGTTCTCTGCCCCCTTGGATATGATAGAAAGGTGAACATCTTTAAGTGTGAGGTCATTTATATAAACCTCCTTTTTGAGCAAAGGCTTCAAAGCAACATCTGTTTCAAACTCTTTAACCGTAAGCAGATCCCCCTTATATCCTTCCGGATTTCCTATAATAAGTCCATCAAGCCTTACGTCTCCCTTAAACAAATTTAGACTTAACTCTTCAATAGATGCATCCACTCCTGTAATCTCTTCAACCTTCGGCAAAACAAATTTATCAACAGTTCCTTTCAGATACTTGACTCCAAAAATCTGAACTCCAATCAAAATTACAACAACTAAAACAACCAACACTATTAATATTCTAAAAATAATTTTCATAACTTTTACCTTTCATATGCATAACCTTTTAAGATTATCTAAGAATACAGAATTACTGCAAAAATTGCAAGCAAGAGTTTTTGACCACGAAGAAATGTAGCCACGGATTTCCTTAGGGCGACATAGCCGCAACCAAAGCTGGTGGAGCCAGCAGATTAAGGTTAAGATTAAGGTTAAGGGAGGAGGGAGAGGAAGTCAACAAGTTGCAGGAAATAGGAACGCAACAAGTTGCAGGAAAGAAGGAGAGAACATTCAACGTCCATTCGACCAACGGGCGAACAGCTTTAGGTAGGCCATTCGCTACGCTCCATTGCTGTCGCAGGCTCCAGCCTCACTTCCCTCTGGTTGTGTGCCCTAAAGCAACGATCCCGCAGAGCGGGAGAAG
>JAQICX010000017.1 GCA_027858345.1 Kiritimatiellia bacterium
GGACGACGTTGGGCTTAAAAAAAATCAAGTAATAGCAGGCCTATTGCGTATTTTTTTGAAAGATTCAACGGAAGCCGCAGGACAAAGATTTACTGCGTTTCATTAGTGAAATGCTCTAAGGTAATTAATATATCACGAGTAATCATGTTGTAAATAAGACTAAAGAATATTATTGAAAATGATTGGGGAAGTTTACAAAAAATGGTACCCTCGGCGAGGTTCGAACTCACGGCCCTCGGATTAGAAATCCGATGCTCTATCCAACTGAGCTACGAGGGCATCTTTGTAAAAACGGTCGACAATATAATCTTTTTATATTATCATTGCAAGAAGTTTTTTTGATTTAATCATTTTTTTCGCATTTAGCTTTAAAAATAGTTGTCAGCTGTTAGCTTTTAGTTATTAGTTGGGTATGTTTTCAGATATTAGCAAAGATTTCAGCTTATTATTCGTACACTTTTAGGCGACGCAGTCGGCACATTTGTCTCATAAGTCCCATTGGTCCTATCGTGAAAAATGGGAGATATGGGACTGATGTGACCAATGTTGTGAGTATACGAATAACGGCGAACGTATCGAGCCACTATCCAATCAAATAAATAAGTGCTTCTTTAAGGGCTAATATCATTTTCATTTCGGCAAGATGCAGGATTGAGTCATCTGGTTTTTCAGCTTTTACACGTGATGCAATTGTTGATGATATCATGCCGGCTTTTAGACCAAGAGCACTAGCCATAGTGAATAGGGTCGCTGATTCCATTTCATAATTCAGAACATTTAGTTTTTGCCACTCTTTCATAGTTCCTTGAAAGTCTTTTATAACATATTCCGAGTACGTATCGTATCTTTCCTGTCCTGGATAGAATGTGTCAGATGCAGCTGATATTCCAACATGATATTCTTCATTAGTTTTTTTTGCACCATAGATTAGAGCATTTGCAATTTCAAAATCTGCAACGGCAGGATATTCGATAGGGGCATAATGTTTGGACGCTCCATCAAGGCGAACGGTTCCTGTAGTGATGATTAAAGAAGGAATGCTTATGTAAGGTTGTATCGCACCTGTTGTGCCAAAACGAATGAAGTTTTTGATGCCAAGCTGTGCAAGTTCTTCAACACAAATTGCTGTTGATGGACCACCAATACCGGTTGAACAAACTAATATATTGGTATCATTAATTGACGTAAGATATGATGTATATTCCCTGTTACAGGCAAGTTTTACTGCATTTGGATTTATGGCTTCTGCACATTTTTGAACTCTTGCCGGATCTCCAGGCAGTAGGGCATATTGTGCATTCTTAATCTGATCCTTGTCTAACTGAATATGATATTTCTTTTCCATTGTTTATTTCCCCATTTTATTGCCAATTAATATCCAACCCTGCTCTATTAGGAATGTTTTTATATTTGAATTTAGGAACACCAAGCATCATTGCCGCATGTATTTCTTCATCTTCAGGAATTCCACATGCTTTAGCAATTTCAGGTTCATCTTTTGCTGCCATCATAAAAAAGCCGGCCCAACAAGTTCCATATCCCATTGAAGCAGCTGACAGATCGAAAGCTGTCATAGCAATTGCACTGTCAATCTCCGGCATCATTGCATCTTGTTTGGTGTGACATAGAACCAAATGTGGAGCACCACGGTTTATGATGTCTACACCTTTACTCCAGGCTGTGACAATTTCTGGTAATATATTGTTCTCTTCAAAAAGCTTAACAACCATTTCTGAAAGTTGATTAACTTTTTTTTGGTCGTGGATAACTGTCCAATTAACCGGACACATGTTTCTGGCGGTAGGCATCCACTTTGTAAGCTGTATAAGTTTGTTGATATCTTCTTTGGGAATAATATCTTCTTTATAATTTCTAATTGATCTTCGAGTTTGTACAATATTACTTAGTATGTTAAAAGATGCGTTATCTGCAAATTTAATCCATTTGCCAGCAGTGTTTTTATTATTTAGCGAGATAGCCTGGGTTTCACAAACAGCAACACAGTGACCACATTCAAGACACTGTTCTAATCTTATTGCATCTACCTCTGGACTAGTTGAATCCTTTCTCCTTAAGATGTTTAATGGGCATACGTATGTGCATTGGTTACACTTTTTGCATTTTGTCTTATCAATATTTAATGTTGTCATTACCTATAAAAGCTCCTTATAAAATTTTTTGTTAGATTAACATAGACACCTACTTTTTTCAATACAAATATATGTGTTTAGGCTTACGCTTTCTATTTACATAGTAACATAATGCAATACAGTTGACTAATTGAAGCATATTTGATAAACAACTACCATCAATTAATAAAGGAGATTTTGAAATGACGCAAAGAGTAGAAATGTCTAGATTTACAATGGCTATAATCGCTATACTTTTGAATGTTAGCGTTAGTATTTCTGCAAATACCATTGGCAAAAATCATACATCTGACGCAGGTGGAGAGTTGGAATGGGGGGCTCTTTCAAACAGCACAATTTATATTATTCTTGGCTCACATCAAGACCTTGGCTGGGAGACTAATATTGCGGCGTGTACCGAACTTCGTGACACCAAACTTATCACACCAGTATTAGACTGGATGGAATCTGCATGGCCAACTCGTCGACAGGATGGACCAAAAGGAAACTATATTGATTATAGTTATTCAATGGAGCATATGCTTTGTCTCATGGAATACCTAGATCGGCATCCCGATAAATTAGAAACCATTAAAAAATTTACAAGTGCTGGGCAATTTTCGTGGGGAGCTACATATAACTGTCCTTATGAGTCACTTCTTTCAAGCGAAGCTCTTGTTCGCCAGGTTTATCTTGGGCGTAAATGGCTAAGAAAAACTCTTGGAACCAATTGCAACACCAGAGTTGCTTGGAACCCTGATGCTCCTGCGAGATCACTACAGATGCCACAGATACTTAAGAAAGCGGGAATCGATTACTTAATCATTTCACGAATTGATACCGGTTTTGTTGACTGGCAGAGTCCTGATGGAGAATCTGGTGTTATAGTGCTTTCCAATGGACACTATGCGCAACCTTGGCTATACGACAACAACAACGGTTTGCTTGTTCCTTACGCCTATAAAGAAAAGGCAGATACAGGTACTGCACCTATATATCAGACTTCCCTTGATTTAGTAATATCAAATGTTTATGATTATTGGACAGCGCCACAGGCTATTGCATGGAGAGTTTGGCAAGGGCACTCATATATGGCAAAAGCTTGGTCTGACTACATTAATAATCCAGATTATAATCTTCCGGCAATTCTTCCAATACTTTACACAGTTGATATGGGTAAACCATCACCTTATCTTGGAGTTACAAATGGACCAAGTTATGCTTCAAGTTTAATCCTTGACTGGGCAACACGCACTGAACTGCCCAACATGAGAATGTCAACTGGTGAATTGGCTCTAGATGATATAACCCAAGCAGCTGAATTGAAAGGTTCAACATTCAAGCAGTGGACTGGCGAGCGTCCAAATCTCTGGTTATATATTCATGGTCCATCTCATCATTATGCAATAAGTGCAATGCGCGAAGCAAGTCGACTGCTTCCTGAGGCAGAAACGTTTGCAACTATTGACCATTTGTTGTCAGGCAGCTTCAGCAATTATCCATCAGCCACATTAGAAGATGGCTGGAAAGATGCCATATACCCTGACATTGGCTGGGGAGGAAACGATGGATATTCAACTGATTCAAACTTTCTTGCTCATACACGCAGTGCCCAGTTAGTTGGAGAGCAAGTATTACAAAGTTCTATTGCCTCAATTGCAGAAAATATAACCTTTTCCAGAACTAATGCAATACCTATTGTTGTGTTCAATGCACTGGGATGGGATAGATCCGACCCTGTTGTTTTCACGACAAGTTCATATAGCAACACGTGGAGTGTAGTTGATGCAGCAGGTCAATCAATTCCACATCAATTTCTGCGTACCGGCTTAACTGTTACCAATGTGGTGACAGGGATTGTTCAAAGCAATATGACAGAGCTTGTATTTATTGCATTTGATATTCCTTCAATGGGATATAAAACATACTATTTGATTGATGAAGCAGATTCTTCAATACCTGCAAGTGCCACAGTTGATGCTACTCATTATTCAAATGATTATTATGATGTGCAGTTTCAGCCTGGAGGAATGGAAAGTCTTTTTGATCGTGAATTAGGTTGGGATGTGCTTACTGATTCTGTTCGAGGAAATGCCCTTTTCAAAACCAATTTTCTTGGTGCTGAATTATTTATGATGTATTCTGATGGCCAAGGAGCCGGCGAGTGGCTTGAAATTCAACAACCATATCCAAATATTTTCTTTAACAAAATGAGTGACATTGCAGGAAACTGGACAATTTCAGAATCTGGTCCCGTTAGAGATGTATACGAATACACTGCAGCGGTTGACACGTTCTTTAATTATCCTGGAACTGCTTTGCTAGATAAGTACATACAACACGAGAATACAACACAGGCAGTTATACAGTGTTCAATAAATCAAAAACTAATATTTTATCGCGATTTGAAACGCTTGGACTGTGAAGTTTCAATTTTGGATTGGGAAGGACCACTCTACGTGGAATGGCGCATGGCATTTCCTGTGAATTTAGAAAAAGGCTTGGTATCTTACGACGTTCCTATGGGAACCATACAGGTTGGACGAGATGAAATTCCCGGTGTTGCCGGTGCAGCATATAGCTCGCAAGACTGTAGCATGATTCACCCACGTGAGGTTCAGAATTTTATAAGTACATGTGATACAAACTTAAGTCGCAGTGTAACACTGAGCTCCTCGGTTGCTGTGTGTGATTATTACTTTGCTCCTACATTATTTGGTGTTTATGCACCGTGTGGTGGTGAACAATGGACGGCTGGTTATACAAATGTTGTTTGTTGGACACCAATGCGTACTACTCTCGAAACAACCATCTATAACAAGCTTCACATTGACCTGTATAAAAATAATATATTTTACTCAAGAATTGCCACTAACTTCGATAATCATGCATTTCATGGGGAAGCTGATGGTAATGCATATTTCAACTGGAATATCCCAACAAATATTCCTACTGGTGATGATTATAAAATATTGCTATGCAGTGCCGAAGACGACTCTATAAAGCTTGCTGTTAGCCGTTCATCTTTCTCAATATCTTCTCCAACACCTGAAGAATCTACTGGTAGTTCAAGTAGTTCGCCTGAAACACTGAATAGCGAGCATGGCCCAGATGCAGATGGTCTAATCCTTAATCCTATGCTTCAACCAATTCTACTTGCTACTAGAACAAGTTGTAATATTGCAGGCAACCCATATAAACAAATAGGAGATCACAATTTTAAATTTTCTATACTCTCTCATTCAATCAGTCAGGGACTACCGCCTTCAAATCTTGATAGTAGACAGTTTGCCATGCAGTCTAATGATCCTCTTCAGCCTGTTGTTTCAACACTGCCGCAACCTCAGGCTTCTCTAAGTGAAGAAATGAGTTTTTGTTCTGTATATCCTGAAAACATTATGATTACAGCATTCAAAAAACGTGATAACGACGCTATGACTCCCGCAGGTGAAGACGATCAAAATGTAATTATACGATTATGTAACATGGATGGAACAAACACCGAAGCAGAAGTCAACTTTTTTTTTACAGCTAATGGTGCATACAAAACAAGCATAATTGAAGAAATGCTTGCTTATAACGGTGACTCACAGCCGGAGTTGGGGAACGATGGAAAGTTCATAAATTGGGATATAGGTAAGTATGCCATTGAAACACTTAGCCTTACACCTGGAGCATATCTACGGTTTACTGATGAGGGTGGAGAATCTGGCGGCTACTTGGAATGGAATGATTTAGGTAAAGATTATGAATATTGGATTCAGAGCTGCACATCTCTGTTCAATAAAACATGGGTGGATGCATATGGACCAACAACTAATACTCGTTGGAACTGGTCAGGTGCTACCACAACAAATACTGCAACTTTTTTCAAGGTTCGAGCAGACACAAAGTAACAAAATTATAATATTAATTAAAGGATATATATTTATGAAGCAAAACATCTTTCAAAAGTACGGAGTGTACATTCCTACATTGTGTGTAATTATTTTCAGCATAAAAGGTCTACTTAGCCCTCATTCCGAACATTGGAGCTCCGTTTTGCTCGTTAATGCATTGTTTTATGGAGTTGGTTTTCAGCTTACTATTGCTGGTTTTTTACATATCTTTAATGGTGATGATATTGCCGAATATATTGGATGGGGTAAAGGTAGTCCTTTTCAGTATGAAGTTGGCGTTGCTGGTATTGCTTTTGGAGCACTTGGCTTGTTGTCGGCATGGATGCCGCCTGTATTCTGGATAGCACCAGTTGTTGCTATTACAATTTTTGGTTGGGGAGCAGGGATTGGTCACATAATTGATGTTCACAAGAGACAAAACAAAAAACCAGGTAACGTAGGTTTCTTTTTTTACTGGGATTTTCTAATGCCTGCTTATCTATGCGCACTCTTAACCATGCACTATATTCATTAATTTTCTGATTAATCTTTATCTTTCAATATAGTGCAGATATTTATGGTCCGAAAGTCTACTCATATGAACCAAATTAACATAAAAGGGAGTACTATATTGAGTTTTTTTCTGTTTAATGAATTCTAAAGGTTTTGCATAGGATTCGTTCTTGATATTTATTCTGTAATTTATTATCATACATAATTAATTTTTTTTGAATATATATGGAGTTAATTACCAATGGAATATAACAGTGCTGTAAAAGTTTTAGAAGAGTGCAACCAAAGTCACTTACTAAAATTTTGGAATGAATTGTCAGAAACGGAGCAAACAGAACTTTTGGCTCAGCTTGATGAAGTCGATTTTGCAAGTTTGAATCGTATGAAAGATATGTTACAAGAAGATAGTAATGAAGTTGACTTGTCTTCTATTGAACCTTCTCCTGTAATTGAGCTTACTGATGCTGATAATGCAAAATATATACCAATAGGGGAGGCATGTATTGCAGCCGGAGAAGCAGGGGTTATTCTTGTTGCAGGCGGACAGGGCTCTCGCTTAGGCTATGATGGCCCCAAGGGATGTTATCCTGTTGGACCTGTTTCGGATGCCTCACTATTTGAGATTCATGCGCGCAAAATTCTTGCATATGAAATAAAGTACAAAACTGAGATACCTTTTTACATAATGACAAGCATTGTAAATAATGACTCAACAATTCAATTTTTTGAAGAAAATAACTACTTTGGACTATCTAAAGATAGAGTTAAGTTTTTCACACAAGGATTGTGGCCTGCACTGACACAAGATGGCAAAATGATTCTTGATGGCAAAGGACACATCTTTATGAGTCCGGATGGTCATGGAGGTCTTTTAAGAGCACTTAAAGAGCGTGGAATGTTTGAGGATATGAAAGCACGTGGTGTTAAAACACTATTCTTTTTCCAAGTCGATAATCCTTTAGTAAATATTTGCGATCCTGCATTTCTTGGATGTCATATTGCCGATGAAGCTGATGTTTCGGTTAAAGTATGTGCAAAACGTGATCCAGACGAAGGACTTGGTGTTGTAATCACAAATGATGAAGGTAAGAACTCTATACTTGAATACTCAGAATTGACTGATGAACAGAAAAATGAAAAGCGTGCAGACGGAAAATTACGTTTGTTATATGGTAGTGTTGCTATTCATGTTTTCTCTTTTAACTTTTTGGTAAAAGAAGCTGATGCAGATATGCCTATACATGTTGCCCATAAGAAAGTTCCTTTCTGTAATGATTCTGGAGAAACAATTTCACCTGAAAAACCAAATGCATATAAACTTGAAAAATTCATATTTGATATATTGCCTAAGGCTGATAAATCAGTTAACATTGCTTTTGATAGAGCCGAAGAATTTGCAGCTCTTAAGAATCCAACAGGTAATGATTCTCCAGAAACAGTGAAGTCTGCAATAATTGATAAAACATCAAAGATGCTCGAGAAGGCTGGATACTCGTTAGCTAAAGATGACAATGAGTATAAGTATGCTGTAGAGATTGACCCAGCATTTGCTGCCGAGAGCTCTCTACAAGAAGCATTGGGACAAAATTTTGAATTAATCTGCGATATGTATATTGATTAGGTCTTGTTTTGACAGGATTTACAAGATTAACATGATTGTTCAGGAATAATAGTTTGTAAAAATTAGGAAATAAACAATGAAAACATATTTTGAATGGAGAAAACTTCGCAAGGACGTCAAAAGCGTTGTTAAGGACGCCAGAAGCTTGGTAAACATGCGTCGCGACCTTATGAAACAAGAAAGTGTTGACGAGGTTGAGAATGCCATTAGAGCTCTTCTTGATGCATCTAAAGCTAAAGCTGATATTGATGTTGTTAAAGCTAAAACAGAAAAACTTGCAGGTATGGTTGAGACTAAGCGACCAAAGAGAAATCATATAATGTTTGAGATTGTTGAAGTTGCAGTGGTTGCACTTTCTGTTGCAATGGCATTTAGAGCATATTTCTTTCAACCTTTTAAAATTCCCACAGGTTCAATGCAACCGACTCTTTATGGAATTCATTCCGTGCAAAAAGAGAGCTCAGTTTTTGATATACCAGGGGTTAAGATTTTAAAGTGGGCTATAACAGGTTCGTCACATAAAAAAATCACAGTGAGAATACCTGGACAAATTGAATCTGTTAACGAACAAAGTAAAAAGCCTGGTTATAAGGTATGGCGAGTCGGTTCTCATAAATTTAATGTTCCTTCAGATGTTAGGTTCCAACAAGGATATGAAGTTCGTGCTGGAGAAACAATTTGGGAAGGCGATGTGTATACTGGCGACCATGTTTTCGTTAACAAAATCATTTGGAATTTTTCAAAAGCTAAGAGAGATCAAATTATGGTATTCAAAACCACAGGAATTGAAGGTCTTGCACAGGGAATATTCTATATTAAAAGAATGGTTGGCTTGCCAAATGAAGAGATATCTATTATTCCTCCGTATTTAATGATTAATGGCAAGCGGGTTGAAAACTGTTTTGGTATCAGTCGTGAGGAGTCACAAAAAGGATTGTACGCAGGGTATCAACTCATTGCCCCTAGTCATCAAGGAATTTTGAAGACATCGCAAGATAAAATTATAACTGGCGATGTAGAATATGTTGCAATGGGGGATAATACATTCAATAGTTATGACGGCAGATACTGGGGAACTGTACCTTTAGAAAATCTTGTAGGAACTCAATTTCTGGTCTATTGGCCAATATCCAAAAGATGGGGATGGACGAGATAAGTTACCATAATTTTTAGGTTGGACAAGAAAACATCTGTTTGAGCCAACAAAATTAAGCATTAAAATTTCAACTTTTACTTTTTTGGGTGATAAAGTGAAAAATATTATTTTATGGCAATGAGGACATTGCCGCTCCCGTTTTTCCAAGACAACGGTTGTTTG
>JAQICX010000028.1 GCA_027858345.1 Kiritimatiellia bacterium
CCAGTCAATGAACCTGTCGGATCAGTAGTAATCACTCCAAATGGTGAATATTCATAATGGGCAACAACATCGCCATCATCATCCACCAAATCAGTGACATTCTTGTTGGCATCGTGAGCGTAGAAGACTGTTTCGCCGTCAAGGCTGGCGGTTAGTGTCTCACCATTTGCCCAGACAAAACTGTTAGTTTTAACTTCTCCACTTTCACTTTTCACTTCCATCACTATATGGTTGCCTTTCCAAACAAAATTGTTTGTAACACCATTAGTGACTTTCTCAAACATTCGTCCTTGGTAATCATAGGCATAGGTAACATAAATACCATACTGAGTGTTACGAGCAGACGTCATTCGATTCTCAGCATTCCAAGTGTATTGCCAAGTATCCCATGGGGTTGCATACTGTATAGCATTTGTCATGTTACCATCGGCATCAAAATCATATCCTTTATTATAAACTCTATCGGTTGAAAAGGTATCGCTATAACGATTTAGAGAATCATTATTATTTTCATAGCGAGCCTCAATATCATTAATTAAGTGATCTGTTCTATTCCCTATATCATCCATAGTAAAGTTGTAATTGTTTGTATTCATGGTTGCTCCTGCTATTTCTGAGTAGTTATTGTACTCAAATGAGTTGGTTTTCACAAGTAGATTCTCATCAAAATCAAGTCTTTCTGACCTGCGCCCTAATGCATCATTTTGATACTCAAATGCTGATATGCAATCTTCACCGAAATAGTTGGAGACACAGGTTATGAGATTTCTGCTATCCTCATAGTATTTGCTGACTCCAAAACCAAGGTTGTTGGTGATGGAGGAAACCATTGCGGAGCCATAAAGATAGTTGAAATGGAAGGTATTGGTTTCTGTGCCGAAGATTGATTGAAGAGTCGCAGGTTTGCCGTGGTCGCCCAATTCGTTTATCGGTGTGCCCGTTGGGATACCACGATTATTATAAGAAACTGATTTGATTCATAAACAAATATATAGTTTAAAGCTATTCCATAATATAAATATTCCAAATACCAGTCGTTGTGGCATTCGTTCCGCCAACTAACAATAACATTGTTACATCATTATTTTGTTCCAAAGCAAAAACAGGTAAAAAAGACTCCTCTATCCATTCTCCATTCTCCATTGGTAAACACCTAATGTCATCAAAAATTTCTTTTATTCTTTGTTTATCAAAGGTTAATTGTTCTTCTAAACAATTTGCCTCTAAAAAATCATTAAGATTATTTTCCTTTATTACCAGATGAATCCAAGATGTCGTATCTTTAAATGAAAGGAATAAACCATCTGCAGATACAATATTATCTATATTAAGGTTCGTGACTTCTTTGATTTGCTGTAGATTGCTATATTTTCTAATATTAGAACATCGAGCCACTCCCCAAATTCCCAAAGCAATAGGTGTAAAAATCAACAGCAATAATATTAACTGAATGTATTTAGGTATACTATATTTTTTGTTTAATACTTTTTTATAGTTCATATGTTTTATCTCCTGTAACAAAATTTATGTTTTTGGGCTTGACATGTCTATATTCTCCTTGTTTCCACCGCAAATTTATATCTTTCGTTTTGCCAGTTATCAAGAATTCATCTGCAAGATTTACTTCATGCAAACGTCTATAATCTGAATCTTTTAAAACACCTGGCCTATGAGGTGAATCTTCAAAATCATACGGATCCCATAGGTGATACCTAACAAACATATTAACACAACCATTATTATCCAACGTAACAACAGCATCCCCCGACCACATTACTCTATGTAGCGCATAATACCACTTTTTTGTTGTACCTGCATAACTTAAAGTCCAGTCTGATGATTTAATATGTCCAGAAGATGACATTGAATCTGCAAATTCAATTGCATCCGATATATCTCTCATAATATCATTTTTAAGTTTTCTTTCTTCTTCAATCACTGTCCCAAAACTAATATCTAATGGACGACCACTATTTAACAAATAATGATAACTATATTTAGAAGCAGGGAGGGAACGTGCTGCAAACGCCAATGCTTGTTCATATGCCACAGCCAACTTTAAGCCATCGTTTCCATTTGCCATACCTTTTCTAGGATGTGGCTTCCAGTCTTTCATTTTAAAAACACCTGTTGTATAAGGTCTTTCTCCAAACTCATCCCAGTGATTAATCAAGTCATAAGCACAAATACCATACTCATTAAGTCCACCCTGAACCCCAATCGGGTCACGACTCGCAAACTTGCCTAATTGAGGGAAGTACTTTCTCCTCCAGAATTCCACCTGACCAGTTGTTTCATC
>JAQICX010000071.1 GCA_027858345.1 Kiritimatiellia bacterium
CGACGTTGGGCTTAAAAAAAAATCAAGTAATAGCAGGCCTATTGCGTATTTTTTTGAAAGATTCAACGGAAGCCGCAGGACAAAGATTTACTGCGTTTCATTAGTGAAATGCTCTAAAGCAACGACTGCAAGGAGTAATAACGAATGCCCAAGTATGAAGGGAATACCCCTCCCACCTCGCAGGCGAGGTGACCTCCCCTAAAAGCGGGAGGAGCTTTGGCGGACTAAGGTTGATTTGCAGGTTTGGGAGCGAGACTCGAGCCTGCGAGAGAGGCTTCAACCACTCAAGATAAATAATAGGGTGAAGCAACGAACGTAGTGAATGGCCTACAGTCGTCCTCGTTCTCATGAAAAGTTGACAAGTCTAAAATTGGTTTGTAAAATAGCTGAAAGTTTGCTCAATCTAACATGACATTTAGCTTAAAAAAATGCCGGTTTTTTGTCATTTTTTAGAAACTGCGAAACATAAGTGATATTTTTCTGATAAAATCCATGTTTTAGTGATGAATATTTTTGCATAAAAAAAAGTTCAAAATATATTCTAGAACTTATAGTGTTGTAAACAAACAACTTAGATATTCTTTGGATTATTTCATTACATTTTTTATCATCTTGGCACGCCCCCTGCTTAATATATTGGCATAGTTAGTTAAATACAGAATGAAGTTTGTGAGTGTTTTACACCTACGTTAGAAGGGTCCTCCTCCCTGATAACTGTAAAACACAGATCAAACATTTTTCATATACCTCTCCTTTGAGCACCAACCATCCGGTTGGTGCTTTTTTTTTGATAAAAAGATGTGAAAATCCCAATTAGACTAAAATTTTTAAAGAATAAGCAAATATATATTTGATATTTCAGCCGTATAAATTGTATAGTTGCGTTTAAACAATTTATACATTTAATACAGGGGTAAAATGCATTTAGATATTTCAACCAAGTCAGTCTGGATAAAACCACAAGATCCCAGCACTATCTGTGCTTTCAAAAGAGAATTCGAACTTCAAGAATCCACCAAACTCACCATTACGGTTACTGCTGATCAAAGATATATATTATATTTAAATGGCGAGCGTATTGGTCGCGGTTCCGAACGTGGTGATATTGACAACTGGTACGCAGAAGAGTATACCCTTGAACTTGAAAAGGGAAAAAACATTTTGACAGCATTGGTCTGGTGCTTACCAAAAGAACTACGTCCACATGCACAAATTTCCAGAGATCGTCTGATGTTTCTTGTAGCAACACAAGAAGAACATTTGGAACTGCTTGCAACAGGCAACGCCCATTGGCAGTATAAAAATATAGAGGGAATTTATTTTGATCACCCCGGAATGATAAACACAGCTCAATGGATGACAGGAACCAACCTAGTTATTGATGCAAGTGACTTTGATTATAATTGTTTTAGGCTTGGTAAAGGAGACAACTGGCAAGATGCACAAAACGTTAATTTCATACAAACAGTCAGGGGTACAGCTCACTACGGCATACTTTACACGCAAAAAATAAAGAAGGCCCCCCTAGCTTTGCAGATTGACAGAAAAATAAACCCGAAAGAGTTTAGTGTTAGAGCAATAGATGACTGCGAACCGACCAAGGAATCAATAGCATATAAAATTGTTGAAAACAGTCAAACTGAAAAAATAAAAGCAATTGAATCTGCACTGAAAAACAATAAATCCATAACCGTTCCTGCAAATACATCAAGAAGAATTATAATTGATTTTAACCAGTACTACTGTGCATATCCTGAAATTACTGTTTCTGGCGGTAAAAATTCAATTATAAGGCTGGGCTGGGCTGAAGCAATTTTTGAGAAAACAGATGGCAGTTATCGCAAAGGACATAGAGATGAGGTCTTCGGAAAATATTTTGATGGGAAAACGGATATATTTCTGCCGGATGGAGGACAAAGGGTTGAGTTCTGCACTTTGTGGTGGAAGGCAGGAAGATATATTGAGTTAATTGTAAAAACAGAAGAAGAGCCACTTGTCATAGAAAACATAAGTTTCTTTGAAACCAGATATCCATTAGAGATGGAAACATCAATTAATGTTTCACACGATGGTTTCATGAAAGCACTGCCAATAATGTGGCGAACCCTACAAATGTGTTCACACGAAACATACATGGATTGTCCATATTACGAACAACTGCAATACATAGGCGATACCAGACTGCAGGTTCTTGTGACATATATGACAACGAACGACATCAGATTACCTAAAAAAGCAATTGACATCTGTGCAGCATCTCAACATCCTGACGGGCTGGTTTTGGCTCACTACCCATCCTACACACCACAAATCATTCCCCAATTTGCACTATATTGGATAGGCATGCTATACGACTTTGCTTTATGGAGAGGCGACAAGAATTATATTAAATCGCACCTATTTACAATGCGCTCAATTCTGGAATGTTATATCACAAAGTTGAGGGATGACGGACTGGTTGACTGGCCGGAAGGATGGGACTGGAACGACTGGCCAGAAGAATGGCAAAAAAATGATGGCACCAAGGAAATTCCTACAACATTCAAAGGGCTGTGTTCAATCAATCAGTTCCTTCTCGTTTACATCTCAGGACTGGCAATTGAAATTGAAGAGTGGATTGGTGACAAAACAATGGCACAAAGACTTAAAGATTTCAGAGCAACACTGATGATTGCCATTAGAAGAGAATTCTGGTGCGAAGAAACAAGAGCTTTTGCTCTTGGCAACACAAAGAAAAGCTTTACCGAGCATACTCAATGCTTTGCTGTTTTGTCGGGCATGCTTAATGAGGATGAACTTGCAGGCATCAAACATAACCTTCTTCATAATGAGACTCTACACAGAGCAACAGTATATTTCAAACATTATCTGTTTGAAACATATTATGCATTGGATTGTACAGAAGAGATAGTTAAGCAGCTGGATTTCTGGTCAGGATTGGTTGACAGAGGATTCAAGACTACAATAGAGTCGCCGGAACCAAGCCGTTCCGATTGTCATGCTTGGGGAGCACATCCAATATATCACGTTTATGCATCGTTATTAGGTGTCAGACCAAACAAATTGGGAGACAGAACACTTGTTCACAATCCTAAACCTGGTGGCATTGAGAAAATAGAGGCAACCATGGCAGATGGCAATGGTTCCATACTTAAACTGAAACTATAAAACGGAGAATACAGAATGGCAAACTTTGATAACATACTTAGAGTTTTAAATAGAGAATGTCCAACAAAACCAACCTTGTTTGAATTTTTTCTTAATCATGATTTATATACAAAGCTCGCAGGTTGTGAAAACCCACAAGAAACACAACTGCAAGCTTTCGAGTGGCTGGCAAAAGCATTCACCAAAGCTGGATACGACTATGTAACCTTGAATCCACCAACAGCATTCTCATTTGAAGGAAAAAGTGTTAATCATGGTAAAGATACAATTTCTCTTAACGAGTATAAAGTAATATTTGATGAAGAAAGTTTTGCGAAATATGCATGGCCAGATGTAAATTCTTTTGATTACAGTGCGTTTGATAAAATAGACGAACTGCTGCCAACAGGAATGAAAGCAATTCCATGTGGACCAGGTGGACTTCTAGAGAACGTTATCAAACTTGTTGGGTATGACACTCTCTGTTTAATGAGTATCGATAATCCTGGACTACTTTCAAAAATTTTTGATGGCGTAGGTCAAGCATTGGTGGATTACTATAAAATTGTTGTTCCATTTGATTCAGTTGGAGCTATTATCTCCAATGACGACTGGGGATTCAATACACAAACAATGCTGGCTCCAGCTGATTTTGAAAAATATATATTTCCATGGCACAAAAAAATTGTAGAAGTTGGTCACAAAGCAGGTAAACCTGTTATATTACATTCATGTGGAAATCTTGAGAAAATCATGGATGTCATTATTGATGATCTTGGTTATGACGGCAAGCACTCATACGAAGATAAAATCATGCCGGTTGAAGAAGCATATGATCTATATCACAAACGTATTGCAATACTAGGTGGTATAGATTTAGATTTTGTCTGCAGAAAAACACCAGAAGAAGTTCGAGCACGTGCCGAAAACATGCTGAAAAGAGCAGAAAAAGAGGGTTCATATGCTCTTGGAACAGGAAACAGTGTGCCCGAATATGTTCCTGATGAAAATTACTTTGCAATGACATCTGCCGCTGTCTCTCAATAAAAACAGCTTAATTTTTCGGTTGGAGATAAATATGTACGTTTGAGTAAACGCCTTGGCGAGGCTGGAGCCTGCGACAGCAATGGAGCGTAGCGTAATGGCCTATAAAATTAGCAGAAAACAAATTATTTTATCACCAAACGGGTGATAAATATGAAAAATAATTTTCACTGACGATGAGGACATCGTCGCTCCCGTTTTTCCAAGATAATATTGATTTGCACGTTTGGGAGCGACAACGTCCTCGTTGTCATAACTACGTTCAACCGAAAAATCAAGGAAAAATAGCCAATATCTATAAAAAAGATTGCTTTATTCTGACAAAACAGATATTATTTAAACATTATTAGTTAGGAGAGTAGAATTGAGTGACGATAAAAAGACAATTTTAGTGGTTGACGATGAACCCACAATTAGGCTGTTGTTCAGCAGAATACTGACAAAGAGCAATTATAACGTACTCACTGCAGAAAACGGTTACAAGGCTGTTGACATATACAAAGAAGAACCAAACAATATTGATCTTGTTATATTAGATATGGCAATGCCAGGTATAAGCGGAGAACAAACATTCAATTTGCTTAAAGAAATAGATGACAACGTTAAGGCTTATATTCTATCGGGTTATAACCTTAAAGGTGATATTGATCGTATATTGGAAGCTGGAGCCCTTGGTTACTTCCAAAAACCTGTAAGCCGTGCCAACCTACTTCAATTCATTGAAGATGTTTTCAAAAGCTAATCTTCCCAGTTTGCAAGAGGTTCTATGGTTGGCGACACTCCGGCACTCTCTGGAAATATATGAACGATAATAGTGCAATCACCATTTGTGTCTAGCTCTATCACTATTTTCTCAAATCCTTCATTTTTATTTTCTTCAGGAAACCTTGGCTGCAATGACATTTTTTGAAAGACCGCATTTTTAGGTTCAATAATTTGAGCAATAAAAGTTTTGTTATTTTTTGTTAGAATTGCCTTGTGACCATCAAGCTTGATATTTGCTTCAGAAATCATCTGCCAAGTTACTATTCCGTTACAGCCTGCAATCTCATCCTGAATCAAAGCAGACTCCCGGTTTAGCAACGCAACACCTCTTTTGACGGTTTTTGCATGTTTTTTCCAAATTCCAGATGTATCAACAACAGCATGAGCCCTATCTTTAGAACTAAAGAATTTTATTATTGGAGATTGAATGCTATCAAACGGCTGCAAAGAATGATTAATATTTATTGTTGAATGACCAAATGGACTCAGACGCAAAAAATTATATCGTTCACTTTCCTTCCACAAATCATTAGTCTTGTTTGCTTCCAAATTTTCATAAACCTCTCGGCCAAGTTCAGAAACCCAGCGAACCCCTTGAGATACAAAAACAAAAGTTCCTGCATCCATATGATTATGGCTGTTTTTATTATTACCCCCCTTGACAATCAGCCATGCTTCATCTGGATTATCAAATTCGGATCTGAAGCCTGCTACAGGATTTTTGCCATTACCAAAATAGTCAAGTACCGGTGGGCAGTCAATAGTCTTTTGTTCACAATCCTTTTCCCACAAAAGAGACCATGACAGATATCTGCTTCTGCAAGGTTGCTTCGATTTGGCAATTTGTTGAAAAAGTTTTATTGAGTCCAGTCTAACATAATCCTTAAGAAACGTAAGGTCAAAACGATTGGTCAACCAGAGCATTGGCGGACCAAGATAACGAGTGTTAGCACTGTCATAATAGTTAAAAACATTACCATCTGGTCCATGCATTTGAAATTGATATAAAGCCGTTTTATCAAACCCCTTCTGATCCGACAAGCCAAAATCAGTCCCTAGAGCCGATTCTAAAGAATCTATAAGCATAATATTGTATGTTGTTCCATATCCCCAGTACATTGGTCCCTCCGGATATACACCTTCCGGCACATATGATTCCTCCATTGCAATAGGAACATTCTCTACGGCTCTGTTCACTAGTTTCTCCATCCATTCAGGTTCTTCATCTCCAACAGCCAAAGCAGCAATACTCAACCCGGCATGACAAACTTGATTCCAGTTGTTACTGCCAGATATCCAAAATTGATTTTCTCCAAAAGATGGAATAAATGCTTTATCAATCAAAGCCATTCGTATAGCTTGTTTTAAATCATCAGATAATTCATCAAACAACCAATCATAGGCAACTCCTAAACCAATAATAATCTCTGCAACATCAAGAAAATGACTCGGATTCCAACTCGGCACGTTTATCGCTTCATTAATTTCTTCTTTAGCCTTATCCAAATACCTTTTGTTTTTTGTTAAAAGATATGCCAAGGATAATGTCTGCAGTCGACACGCACCTTCTCGAGTAGAATCCAACATTCTTTTACCATAGTATTTATACTCGTTCACAGGAAGTTCAAGATAAGCATCAGCCTGTACGATAAGAGAATCTATTGCTAATTTGGTATATTCATCCAAATCATATTTCTCGTTTAATTTCAGAAGTTTTTCGGCAGAGAGCATCACCCTCGGATGAGAAGGCTTTAACAAATGTATCAGTTTCATATTATATAATAATTCAGTGTTGCATAAAAAAAATCCCCGTACATAAACGAGGATCTGTTTATATATTTTTTTAGTATGTTTTCAGATTTTCAAAGCCAAAATATGTAGCCGCATTGTTATATGAAATATCTTTTACCATGTTGCCGACTAGTTTCATATCATTTGGTATCAGTCCCTTTGCCATGTCATTTCCAAGAATATTACACAAAATTCTACGAAAATACTCGTGCCTTGTGTATGACAGGAAAGATCTGCTGTCTGTTAGCATGCCGACAAAGCGACTCAAAAGGCCTTCTTGAGATACCGCTTCAATATGCTGAGTCATACCTTCCATCTGATCCAAAAACCACCAACCACTACCAAATTGAATTTTCCCTGGAATTTCAGGTCCCTGAAAATTACCTAACATAGTAGCAAGCAAGTAATTATCACTTGGATTCAAATTATATAGAATAGTCTTAGCAAGCTTACCCTGCATATTTAGCTTATCCATCAATCTTGAGAGCGGTTTTCCAATTTCAAAATCACCGATTGAATCAAAACCAACATCTGCCCCTAGTTTCTCAAACATCTTTGTGTTGTTGTTTCTCATTGCACCATAATGAATCTGCTGTGTCCAACCACGCTCTGCATTCATTAAAGTCAACTCATATAATGCAACAGACTTAAATTTCAAAATTTCTTCTTTTGACAGCGCTTTTCCTGCACGTGCCTTATCAAAAATTGCATCAGCTTCAGACTTGCTGCACTCCTCTGTGTGTACAGTCTCTAAACCATGATCTGAAAGCTTGCATCCAACAGATTCAAAATGATCCATTCTAACATTTATAGCAGCCATAAAATCATCAAAACTTGATAGCTTTGTAGAAGTAAGATCTTCAAGTTTTTCAACCCATGGAACAAAAACCTCTGGTTTTTCAACAGCCATTGCTTTGTCAGGCCTCCAAGTTGGCAGCATCTGAACTTCAAACCCCGATTCTTTAACGGCAATATGATGTTCAAGACTGTCCAAAGGATCATCCGTTGTACATGTCAGCACAACATTTGACTTTTTCATAAGATTTCTGCAATTAAAATCCGGTTGTTTAATAATTGCTTCTGTTCTATCCCAGATATCTTTTGCCGTTTCGGGGGACAACAATACATCATCAATATCAAAATATCTTGCAAGCTCCAAATGGCACCAGTGATACATTGGGTTTCTAAGAAGTCTAGGCATTGTCTCGGCAAACTTCTCAAATTTTTCATAATCCCCTGCATCGCCCGTGCAAAATCTTTCTTCAATCCCGTTCGAACGCATGGTACGCCATTTGTAGTGATCGCCATACAACCAAATCTCAGCAAGATTATTCCAACTCTTATTTTCTGCAACTTCCTGAGGAGGCAAATGACAGTGATAATCAATTATCGGCATATCCTTTGCATAATCATGATACAACTCTTTAGCCTGCTTGGTTTGCAAAACAAAATCATCATTTATAAATTTACTCATATTATCAATTCCTTATCCTTATATATATATTAACTCTTAATAATTTAAAATCAAAACGAAACTTATCAATTAAAGATCAATTCAATCAATTAATACTTTTTCTCATATTCACCCTTGCCAAGCTTCTGCAACTTGTGGAAACCGGCATTTTTTGCCTTATCATCAAAAGTTGTCTTAGACCCACCAATAGAAGGGGCCGAGATTACCTTTCTCACAGGTGCTTTGCACCGTGGACATTTTGTAAGTTCCGATGCTGATAAATGCTGAAGTTCCTCAAAAGAATCTCGACAATAATCACAGCTATTATCAACTTTTACTGCTTTATATTCATAAATTGGCATACACTTGTTCCTTTTTATATTTTAAATATTGCTTGTATTTTCCATCATTTGGGCTTGAAAATCAAACAAATACTGATATAATTGGTCAAAATCACCAAAAACATTAAAAAAAGTAGCAGAAAAAAATATATGTGTTGATTTTTTGGAAAAAAAAGAGTAATTTTAGTTGCATAAACAGTTTACAGTTTATTTGTAAAAAAAAATAACAATAAGGAGTCTATAATGGCAAAACCAAAAACAAAGACAGAAATCATCGCTAAGATTGCAGAAGATGCATCTATCACTAAAGTACAAGCTAAAGCTGCTCTAGAATCTCTAGTGGCTCAAGCATATGCCGGTGCTAAAGATGGTTTTACTGTTCCTGGATTAGGAAAACTAGTTAAAGTAAGAAGAAACGAACGTTGGGGTCGTAATCCTGCTACTGGAGACAAAATTAAGATTAAAGCAAAATCAGTTCTTAAATTCAGAATTGCTAAAGCTGCAAAAGACGCTGTCTTTCCTGCTTAATTAATATGTTATTAAATTATAAAAAACCGTATTTTCCAAATACGGTTTTTTTTTGGTCAACTGCCCTCACTTTAGCGAAATTATGAATTATAAATGCTGAATTAAGGAAAAAGAGGTATGCTTTATATAATGATTTTTATAAGAAATCATTAATAATACCCTTTTAAATAAGAAACAAACATAGGATGTAATGTAATGAGAAAAATCGTATTAGTTTTTACTTTAGCAGTCACAACTTTAGTGACATATGGAGCCAACACAAACACAGAAGAAATCGTCAACCTAAAACCAATGATTATTTCAGCCCGTGGTTTTGAAACACCCATCGACATGATTCCTGGCGGGGTAGGCATAATTGACTCTGAAGAGTTGAGTCTATTCACACCTTTCAGCATTCCAAATATTTTGGAGTTAATTCCAGGTGTAACAAAAAGATCAGATAGTGCCTGGGGCTCAGATATAAACATACGAGGAATGAGTCACGACTCTATTGTCTTTCTTGTTGATGGATGCCGTTTAATCTCTGCCACAGATATTAATGCCCAGTATGGTCTAATCCTACCACAGTCAATTGAACAAATTGAAATTCTAAAAGGTCCAACATCTGCACTATATGGTTCGGGGACAATTGGCGGCGTAGCTAATGTCATAACAAAAAATGGATTTTTCTCTGACGAACCAGCGGTTAGCGGAAACTTTTTTACTGGTTTTGATTCAAATCCAGGCGGTATGACTGTTTATGGAAACCTAAGCTATAACAGTGAAAACTACTATATATTTGCAAGTGCCGGCAAAAGGTCATACGACTCTTATAAAGATGGTGCAGGCGATGAAATGATAAACAGTCAGTTTAACGACTATGAGACATCACTCAAAGGTGGATTCAAGGAGAGCGAAAACAATTATACAGAAGCTCAAATTCAGTACTATAAAGGAACTGACATTGGAATTCCAGGTAGTGCAGCACCATTCCCTCCAACAGCAGCAGTAACATATCCTGAGCTTCACCGCCAATTATATGAGTTGAAACATACATTTGCACCCGAAGGCAATATCTTCCACAAGATGACTATAAATGCATTCTATCAATTCAACGACCGCAATGTGAGAGTTGACAATCCAATATCAATACCAATCGCAACAATTCGTCCAACTGCTGATCACGAAATGTATGGCAGCAAATGGGAAAACATTTTCATTTTAGAAGACCACACATTCAATGCTGGTCTTGACTTCTGGAACAGATCATACGAAGGCTCAAGAACAAAGTATTTTCGTAATGGCACAGAAGCAACAGACAAGCCTTTACCAGATGCATATAGACTATCAGCTGGTGGCTTCATTGAAGACAACTGGCAAGTATCCGAACCACTAATCATTAATGTTGGTGGTAGAGCCGATTATGTTTATGTTGAAAATGATAAAACACCCCAGTATGACCCAAGTCATTCTGACGATATC
Source organism: Kiritimatiellia bacterium (assembly GCA_027858345.1). Lineage (GTDB taxonomy): Bacteria > Verrucomicrobiota > Kiritimatiellia > JAQICX01 > JAQICX01 > JAQICX01. The sequence continues at coordinate 10,531 of JAQICX010000071.1, forward strand.
AGCTGGAATGCACATGTTGGTTCATCATACATGCTTACTGAAGCCCTATCAATTAATGGTATTGTCGCCACAGGTTATAGAGTGCCAAGTTTAACAGAATTATACAAATACATAAAACTTGGAGGTGGAATTGTTAAATGGGGTAATCCAGATCTGGAGCCGGAAGAATCGCTGTTCTTTGAGTTAGATATGCACTATGCAACTGATGTCCTAGATATGACACTGGCAGGTTTTTACAACGACCTTGACAACCTTATTGTTGAAAACAAAATTAGCGATACAGAATATATAAATGAAAACATATCAAAAGCTGAAATCTACGGAGCAGAACTTGACATCAACATTTATATTGCTGACCTAGGCAAAATTTATGCCAATATTGCATATGCATATGGCAAAAACACCAAAACAGACGAATACCTGCCAACCATCGCACCACTAAACGGATTGCTTGGAATCAAAAGCCAGGAGTTCAATGGATTCTGGGGATTGTGCCAACTTCAGTGGGCTGCAAAACAGAACAAAACACCTGACAATGTCAGCAATTCAGAATCATGGACAGTTGTTGACCTGCGTCTTGGCTACAACATTGAACAAAATGGTGCAATAAACAAATTCTATGTTGGAATCGACAATGTTTTTGATGAAGAATATTATCAATACCTAACAGCCTCAAGAGGATTTGTCTTCAATGAACCCGGACGAAACTTTGTCCTAGGCTACGAAGTCCAATTCTAGAGCATTGAGCAAATAAAACGCAGTAAAACTTTTACACCAAAGCCACCAGATAAATCTGGTGGCTTTTTTTATGCAAAATTGCCAATAATAAAAGGCTATACAAACATTTATAAGCAAGAGCCAGTCTGTGATACCAATGCCAAAAACTATAAACAAATAGTTTTATATCCTTAACCTTACGGTTGGAGAGAAAAAGTTGTGTTTCATCCAATAAAATCAGGGAATAAACTTTTGTTTTGCACCTTTTATGGTTATAAAAAAGAAAAATAATATATTATGACAATGAGGACATTGTCGCTCCCGTTTTTCCAGTACAACGGTTATTTGCAAGTTTGGGAGCGAGACTCGAGCCTGCGAGAGAGGCTTCAACCACTCAAGATAAATAATAGGGTGAAGCAATGAACGTAGTGAATGGCCTACAGTCGTCCTCGTTCTCATAAAGTGTACTCAACCTAAAAAATGAGGTTTTGTTGATTATTCATTAGATTTTTCTTTGCATTTATTATTTAGTTCCTTATACTATCCTGAATCAATAAGAAACAAATATTCAATGATTAATTTAAATAAAGGGACATATCAAAATGCAGGAACTAACATCAGTTGAGAGAATCGACAACATTTTACATCGCAAGCCTGTTGACAGAATAGGACTGTTTGAACATTTCTGGGGAGACACATTAAAGGTTTGGCAGGATGAAGGCAAGATAAGCGAAGGAGAAAGTCTTGGCGAACACTTTAATCATGACATGGCGACTTGCTGGTGTTTTAATGGTGTTGCTGATTTGGACTTTGAGCCGATTGTTATTGAAGAAGACGAAGAAACTGTTTTGAAGAAAGATGGAAACGGTGCATTTTTAAGACAACACAAATTGCACAACGCAACTCCTGAACATGTTGACTTTACTGTAAAAGACAGAGCCACTTGGGAAGAACATATAGTTACAACATTAAAACCTGAAACAAGAAGAATTGATTTCGATGGATACATTGATGCAAAAAAACAGGCAGCAGAAAACAATCGGTTTTTCATGTGGAGCGGTGTAAACGTATTTGAATCAATACATCCTGTATGCGGGCATGAAAACATGCTGATGGGCATGGCTCTTGAACCAGAATGGATTAAAGAGATGGCAGACACATATGCGAATCTGTTCATCAACCTGTTTGAAGAGCTTGTGGCAAAAGCCGGAAACCAGACGGCGTCTGGTTCTATGAAGATATGGGCTTTAAACAGAGACCATTTATGTCTCCTGATATGTACAAAGAGTTAATTATGCCTGCTCACAAGAAAACAATTGATTATGCTCACTCACTAGGACTTCCCGTTGTGATGCATTCATGTGGTTTCATTGAACCACTACTGCCTGGTATGATTGAAGCAGGGATTGACTGCCTGCAGGTTCTTGAGGTTAAAGCTGGCATGGATCCGCTACGAGTTAAAAAACAATTTGGTGATGATATTGTAATTTTTGGTGGAATGGATGCAAGAAATCTTGTTGCAAATGATATTGATGCAATTCAAAAAGAGCTGCAGGAAAAAATTCCAGTATTGAAAGAAAATTCTGGATACATCCTGCACTCCGACCACTCAATACCTACAAACACAAAATATGATACATACAGATACTTTGTGGACGAAGGACTCAAACTTGGACAATATTAAGGCTAAGGTTGAGGTTGAGGAACCCCTCCGACTCGCGTTGCTCGCCACCTCCTCCCGCAGAGCGGGACTAGCAAAGCCAGCCGGGGAGGAGTTTTTGCGAACAAAGATTTAAGATTGAGAGCTGGCTTCGCCAGCAGTGATAAGTATGGCGTCTCTTGTTTTTTAGATTGGGTGAATAAACCTTTGCTGAGACCAATCAAATCAGCAAATGAGAAATTGTTTTTGAAGTTTTGGGTTATAAACATTGAAATTGTTGTCAACGGACGCCGAGGACGTATTAGCTCCTCCCCGGCTGGCTTTGCTAGTCCCGCTCT
>JAQICX010000194.1 GCA_027858345.1 Kiritimatiellia bacterium
TAAAGATTTTATTCGAGGACGACGTTGGGCTTTAAAAAAAATCAAGTAATAGCAGGCCTATTGCGTATTTTTTTGAAAGATTCAACGGAAGCCGCAGGACAAAGATTTACTGCGTTTCACTAGTGAAACGCTCTAAGAGAAAAAAAGAACCTGCAACCGTAAAATCAAGGAAAAGGACCTCACTTTTTCGGTTGGACAAGAAAACATCTGTTTGAGTCAATAAAATTACGGATTAAGTTTTCTTTTTTACCGTTTAGGGTGATAAAGTTGAGATTTTATTTAAAAGGCGGGGTGAAGCACCCCGACCCTACAGAAACCATTTGCAATCAACAGATTAACTTTGGTTTCAGCATCCACAACTGTAGGGTCGGGGGTCCGTGACCCCGCCAAAAAGGGTGTTCAACCGAAAAATTGAAGGAAAAGGACAAGGATAATAAATAAAACTAGATTTTTTGTTAGAAATATACTAGTATCTAAAAAGGTTGACGATATGTCTGTATTTTTAAGAAAAGTTTAAAGAGAGGATTAATTATGTTAGATACAAATTTCACCGAACTCTGTCACAAGTCATTCAAAGAAAACTGGAACGAAAATGCTTTCAAAATTTTTAACAAGGATGTAATGACATACGGAGAAGCTGCAAAGAAAATTGCATACCTTCAGGAGATCTTCAAAACAAATGGCGTAAAGCCAGGCGACAAGATTGCCGCAGTTGGACAAGATTCCCCACACTGGTGTATTGTCTATCTTGCTGTAACACTTTATGGAGCAAAGATTGTTCCTATTCTATCAGACTTTCTACCGTCAGATGTAGAACATATTACAAATCATTCAGAAGCAATAATGCTGTTCAGCGATGATGATATATTTGAAGAACTCAATGAAGAAACGCTATCAAACCTTATTGGTATATTTTCTTTAAAAGATTTCCGTCTTCTGTTTTCTCTCAAAAAGAATTTTAGTGACATTATTGACAAGACAAAAGAAGTATTTAATAAGAAAGTTGCTGAAGGATTCACTTTTGAGGATCTTGAATGGACAGAGATGCCTAACGATCACATTGCAGCAATTGTCTATACATCAGGAACAACTGGTTTTTCTAAAGGTGTAATGCAGACATTCAACTCACTTGTGGGCAATCTTCTTTTTGCCCAAAACAATGTCGAGTTGGATCATAATGATGAAGTAATTGCAATACTTCCACTTGCTCACGCATATGGTTGTGCATTCTCATTTTTGTTTCCAATAACATCAGGTGCATGTGTTGTATTCTTGGGCAAGAAGCCATCACCAAAAGTAATTCTTAGTGCATTTCAAGCAGTTAAACCAAGATTTATTGTTGCAGTGCCTCTAATTATTGAAAAGATTTATACAAAACGAATTGCACCAAAACTCAAAACAAAGCCTTTACAAATATTCACAGCGATACCAGGCTTGAGAAAACTTATATACAAAAAGATTAAAAATGGAATTCTTGAAGGATTTGGAGGAAGAGTCGAGCATCTTGTTATTGGTGGTGCGGCATTTAATCCAAAAATTGAACAGTTTCTTACAGACATAAAGTTTCCAATGACTGTTGGATACGGAATGACAGAGTGTAGTCCACTAATCACATACTCCCATTGGTATGATACCAAGGTAGGATCTGTCGGCAAAGCTATCGATGTTATGGAAGTTAGAATTGGTGACCCTGATCCTGAAACCAACATTGGCGAAATTCAGACTAGAGGTGAAAATGTTATGGTTGGCTACTTCAATAACGAAGAGGCAACAAAGGCAACCTTCACAGAGGATGGTTGGTTAAAAACTGGGGATCTTGGCATTATTGATGAAGATGGTTTTGTTTTCATAAAGGGCAGAAGCAAAAGTATGATTCTTGGTGCAAATGGACAAAACATCTATCCAGAAGAAATTGAACTGAATATCAATAACATTCACTATGTTCAGGAATCTGTTGTCGTGGAACGAGACAAAAAACTTGTTGCTTTAGTATATCCGGATTATGAAGCTGTCGATGCAAATGGCGGTGTTGTAAAACTTGATGACGAAGCTATCATCGAGGCATCTCGAAAAGAGCTAAACAAAGAGCTTCCTCCTTATAGCCAAATCTCCAAAGTTGTAATATGGCCAGAGGAATTCCAGAAGACACCATCACGAAAAATCAAACGCTACCTCTATAAATAGATGGCGGAGCCATCTAGGTTAAGGTTAAGATTAAGGTTGAGGGCTCACTACGTTCGCGAAGAAAAAGACAATATGTGGCTAGCTTTGCTAGTCCCGCAAGGCGGGATTAAGATTAAGGTTGAGGGCTCACTACGTTCGCGAAGAAAATGTTAATATTAAAGAATAAAGGACTGAGGTGTTGAATGTATAAATCATTTACAGAAATGCCTATTTGGCAAAAAGCACACGAGTTATCTATAAATGTCTTTCAATTAACTGTCAACTTGCCACGTTGTGAAGATTTTGGATTAACATCTCAAATAAGACGATCAGCAAATAGTGTATCAGCTAATATTGCTGAGGGTTTTGGAAGAAGAACATTTAAAGATAAAATAAACTTTTACATTATAGCCAGAGGCTCTAGTTTTGAAACACAGAATCATTTAATATATGGAACAAAGGTTGGATACTTTAATGCAGACGTAACGTCAGAACTCAACAAGGAATACACAGACTTAATTTTTGAAATAAACAAATTACTTAAAACTCTTAAATCTAAAACTTAATCCCGTCTTGCGGGACTATAGCAAGCTAGCCTACTCAATTCACTCTGCTGGCTTTGCCAGCTCTTAATCTTTACCTTAATCTTATTTTATCCCATTCTTTTTCATATGGGACCTATGAGACGGATAGGACGGATGTGCTTTGCCAGCACTTCGTCGGTCACCGCCCGACGCTTCAGCCTTCGCTCTGCGAGACTACGGCTCGACAAGACAGATGTGCAACTTGCAGTTTAACATTGTTTCGACAGCTGGGAAAGGATGCCGTCCTCGGCGTCCGTTGTTTTCCCGAGGTATGCTGACCTCGGCTACAATGCGTGAAACAACAAGCCTCCTTAAAACTGCAAGAACAACTCTTCTGTAGCCGACCTCAACAGAGGTCGGAACTCTTTGCTGGCAAAGCCAGCTACTTATCACTTCCCACTTATTACTTAACACAGTTGGCGTAGCCAACTAACTCACTTCTTTATAATTTCTTTAACCACATCAGGAATCCATTTTTGTGAATCCATTGGAGGCCGAGTATAATTCTTTCCTGATTGTCTAGGAGGCAGTTTAAGTTTTTCTTCAGGAATATATTTATAAGGAATCATGCTTAGAAGATGATTGATACAGTTCAGTCTTGCATGTTTTTTTATGTCAGCATCAACCACATGCCATGGATTTTCAGAAATATCGGTGTGTGCAAACATCTCATCTTTCGCCTTTGAATAATCAACCCATTTAGCACGAGATTCAAGATCCATAGGACTGAGTTTCCATCTTTTTGATTTATCATTAATTCTAGCTTGGAATCGTTCTTCCTGTTCATCATCGCTGACTGAAAACCAATACTTAATTAGTGTTATTCCAGAGCGAATTAACATCTTTTCAAACTCAGGACAGCTTCTTAAAAATTCTTTATATTCTTCATCGGTACAGAAGTTCATAACACGTTCAACACCAGCTCTGTTATACCAGCTTCTATCAAACAGTACCATTTCTCCGGCGGCAGGCAAATGGTTTACATAACGCTGAAAATACCACTGTGACTTTTCTCTTTCAGTCGGTACACCAAGAGCAACAACTTTACACACACGAGGATTCATCTTATCGGTAATTCTCTTTATGACTCCCCCCTTACCTGCAGCATCTCTTCCTTCAAAAATTACAACAACCTTCAATCCCTTGTGCTTTATCCACTGCTGAAGCTCAACCAGTTCACTCTGTAAACGCTTCAATTCCTTTAAATACTTCTTTTTCTTTATTTTCTTCATGATTTTTTCCTTTATATATTCAAAAATGACTGAAATCATTATATTCTTTTTATTTCAAAAATCAATAAAAAAATATTTCTTTAATTTTTTCTTAATTTTTCGGTTGAACGTAGTTATGAGAACGAGGATCCCGCCCTGCGGGACTCCCAAACTTGCAAACAAATATTGTCCTGTCGGGGTGAAGCACCCCGCCCCTTCCTCCTTCGCTGTTCCAGACTACGGCGCGACAAGAAAGTTGCGGATGTTGAAATCAAAGCTAAAAGATTGATTCGCAGTGTTTTGTAGGGTCGGGGTCAGTGACCCCGCCTTGAAAATATATTTTTCATATTTACTTGTCCCGCAAGGCGTGGATCACCCGTTTGGTTGTAAAATAATGTGTTTTCTGTTAATTCTACTAACTGAAATGTATATTTCTATATTCATCGGAACTTTTCTTTATTAAGACTAAAGCATTCATACATCTATACACTAACCAACAAACCTTAGTACGCAAAAACTCCTCCCCGGCTAGCTCGCTAGTCCCGCAAGGCGGGAGGAGGTGGCGAGCGAAGAGAGACGGAGGGGTGTTCATCATACGTCTAACGACACTAGACTCTGGACTAAAACATTCAGGATAGGATATGGACGTTCTAAATGGCTATCAAAAAGGCAAAAAAAAACTTACTGTTTTAACAGTAAGCTCTTGAATATAAAAATACTTTTTATTTTTCCATTAAGTCGTTGCGTTGCCAGACTCGAACGTAATCAATCTCCAAATCAACAGGAAGTTCACTGTCAGTGGGACTTTTAGCATTTTCCCATCCGCCAACAGGCATTGTGAAAATCATGTTTGACGGCACGCTACAAATTCTCTGATTTTCCCAACGAGCGACCTCTTTACCTTGACAATAAAAGACTGCAAGTCCTGGAGTCCATAACAAACCACTGGTGACAAAACCATCAGCATCTGGCTTGAAATATACAGTAGCACCGGTTGCTTTGTGATTTTTCTGGTATCCATCCCAATGCATTGCGATAGTATAGCGATAAGGTCCCCAGCTAGTAAGGTGTTCCATTATATCAAATTCCATACCACCATTGCCTGTGTCGGCACGCTTCCATTGCTCACCAGCCTCTACACCTCTGTCTGGCATAAGCCAGAAAGCAGGCCAAAGTCCTTGAGCAACAGGTAATTTAATCCTTGTTTCAAAATATCCATATTTTTGAGTCCATTTTCCGTAAGTATCAAGATATCCACCTGTATAAGGCGACTCATGTTTTGTTTCTGGATCATCATTATGCCAACCTGTTTTTTTCTCAAAGTGCATTTTTGCAATGCCATCTTTTACAATAACATTATCTTTGCTCCAATGAGTAAGCTTTGATACCCCCCACCAGTTTGGACCATAATAGTTCCACTTTTGAAGATCAATACTGTTGCCATTAAACTGCTCATCAAAGGCAAGAGTCCAATCTCCTTCTACAGGAGGACGTTTGCCAAGCCATTCAGGAGTCTTTGCATTTGAAACAACAGCTCTGATTGAGTCAACAAGAAGAGAAGCCTCTCCATCATGCTTTGCATAAAGCATAATCTTACGAACTTTTTGACTTGCAAAATCTGTTCCTGTTCCTGCAACTTTATCTTTAACATGTGCTTTCAATATATCATGATGCGGACCTTCCCATGGTTTTTCAGGCTCATAAGGAATAGTTATTTCACAACTTGCACCAGGTCTCAAAGGTTCACCATCAACTTTAACTGTACCATCTTTTTGACCGCTAAAAGCCTGTGCACTTGGAATAACTGTGGTCTTTCCTTTATTGGTGAGTTTAACAACGATTTCTGTTGTAAGTCCAAGATTCCAAGCCCCCATTATAGGAGTTAAAGCAACTTTATGACTTGATTTGGTTCCTGGAAACACAAACCCAACTGTTTGTTGACCACCAATAGTCACTGGAACAGCCTTAACACCATCTGCTACATAAGTTTGTTTCTCAACATCCAACTTGATATCAGCCCCACCAACAAGATATCCATTGACTGGCTTGATTCTAACATTCTCTGGTTTAATAGGTGGTTTCTCTCCTGCAGAACCTGTGGCAATTATTGAGTCAATTCTAAACTGCATATCCTTCTTGGCTTTATTTGAAAATACTAAGAGATTTATTACTTCTGAGGAATTAAGTTTAAAACCAGGCTTCATACCATATTGATAACCGAAAATTACTTTAATAACCGATGTTTCACCTGGCTTGATACTTTTACTTTCACAATTCCATGGGTTCGTTTTCCAATGTCCAGCGTTATCAACTCTAAGACTCAAACTGACTGTCGTATCACCAGTATTGGTAACCTTAGCTTCAATGTGACCAAACTTCGAAAGATCCCATGCCGGCGTATTAGGCTTGATGCTTAACCCTGGATACCCATTGTCGCCTGCTGCAATATTAACGACCAGTCCATCAGCTGTTGCCTTATATGTGACTTGGTCACAGCCAGCCTTGAGTTGTTGCCCAACTCCAGCAGTTCCAAAATCAATTAGAGTTTTTGAGTCAGCTTTATCAGCTGCCGAACATATCATCATGTTAGCCAACAACATAAGTGTCATGGCAATTATCTTCTTTGTCATTTTTTCCCTTTCGTTTTATTATCACACTTTTAGTTAAACGCTTAATATAACACAAACCCAATATATCTATCAAGATATTTCTTATATTTTCTACAACAAATTTTGTTTTTCTCTGCTTATTTGAAAATTAACCAAAAAATTGAGAGAGACACCCCTACTTTTTCGGTTGAGATGAAGAATGCAAGTTTCGGTAAATAAAATTAAGAAATAAGGGACGTTTTTTTGCGGTGTGGGTGATTATTTTGAAAATGAGTTTTTTGGACTTCGATCACAGATCGAACACTATCCCGCTTTATGGGACTAAACAAGTTAGCACTGTAAATAATGTTATTCGGGCTAGCTTTGCTAGTTCCGGTCTGCGGAATAGAGTCCGATCTGCGATCGGAAAGGTATTCAACCGAAAAATTGAGGAAATACCATAAACTTTAAAAAAAAATTGACTTTTTTAAAAGAATAAAATATTATATAAGAGTTGTTTATGAGAATTGTCAACTTGGTGTTAACACATAACAACAATACAAAAATAATTAGGAGTTGTAACGTGACTAAAAAGCTAATAGTACTAGTCGTTGCTATTGCTGCTTTGGGAGTATTCCAAAACACAGCACAAGCAAATGAAAATTCAGATGTTCAAATTGGTGCAGGTGCTCACTACTGGGTATCGCTTGAGGATCTTGACACTAAGTTTGATGACAACGCACTGTCATACTACGCAACGATCAGATACAACCCATCTCTATGGGGAGTTGAAGCAAACGTAGAGTATTATCCAAAAGAAACACTGTTTGCCAAAGCTGCATACGAGCCTCAGGCATTCTTCATTTTGGGTAACACACTGTATGCAGGTATTGGTCTAGGCTGGTTATACTCAGATGGTGACTGGGCAGATGATCCAACTTATGCTTTCAAAGCTGGTTTCAACATTAAATTGATGGATACTATTGCTATTGATATCAATGCAAACTACAAATTCACAAAATGGGATGATATAGATGCAGATTTAAGCACAATTAATCTTGGTGCTGCTGTTAGATTCTGCTTCTAATAAAACAGATGTAGTAACAAAAAAGAGAGAGAGCTAAAACGCTCTCTCTTTTTTTTTTCATTTTAGGCGTAATGAAGGTTGACTATTTACGCTTATTTTTTTAGAATCTAGAGCATTTAATCTTAACCAAATATGTAATTATTACAATATGAGAAAACTTTTACTTTTTATATCAACATTTTTAGTTCTAGCGACAACGCTTAGTGCTGCTGAACTTACAACAGAGGTAAATCGTAAACAAATTTATATCGGCGAATCTGTCATTTTATCAGTGAATGTTAATGGTTATGCAAAAGAGAAACGCCCGGATTTATCCTCAATAAAGAATTCTAACATTGAATATCTTGGCAGTCATAGTCAGAATCGAAGCTCAATTACTATGATCAACGGCAAAATCACCAAAGATGTTTTTGTAGGAAGAACATATCGTTTTGCAATTACCCCAAGAAGCACGGGGCGCCAGACCATTGGTCCAATATATTTTCAGACAGACAAAGAAAACCTTAAGGCTCCCCCCATAAACATACAAGTCCAAGGTGTTGAAAAACAAGATAATGTAATAATAAAGGTGGAAGCGTCACGTAAGCAAGTTTTAATTGATAGTGAATTTAATATTATTGTTAAAATTTATGTAAAAAAACCTCTTAAACTTGACCCGAACGTTGCTCCTTTTAATCCACAGAATCCTCCTGTCGTTGAAATTCCATTTCTTGACAAAGGTGATATACCTGGACTAAAAATACCTGATATAAACAAGCTTCTATCTCCTCTCATTGTTTCATCAAGAGATTCAGGAATAGCAATAAATGATTTTTCAGTCCGCAATGATCCTTTCGACCTAGGAAGCATGTTTAATCATCCAAGCTTATCTGGAAAACAGCTTGCTAAATTTAGACTTCCAAAGAAAGAAGAGAAACTAAACAATATAAAATATATAGTATATTCACTAAATCTAAAGTACACTGCAGAAGAGTTGGGAACATATACATTTGGACCAATCGTCTTCAAGGGAACAATTATCACAGACGTCTTCCCGCCTGACAGAGTTGCCCAAAAAAACATCTTTGCAGTTGGACCTGCTGAAACAGTTGAAGTCATTCCACCTCCTGAGGAAAACCGACCCGAGTCCTACATCGGTGCAATGGGAAAATCAATGGCAGCCAAAGCATCTCTTGACAACCAAACTTGTAATGTTGGAGACCCTCTTAAGCTTTCAATTGATGTAACCGGCGAATTCAGGAAGGATATTGTCTATCCTCCTGAAATTTCAGCAGACACAAATATCACTACAAACTTTAGAGTATATGAGGAAACTGCAAAAAATAAAAAAATAGACAATGGACGAAGATTCTCTTGGACAATTAGACCAATAAATGATGGAAATCTGGAAATTCCACCAATTAAACTATCTTACTTTAACCTTGATAAAAACGATTATGAAACAATTGAGACTGATCCGATACCAGTCCGTGCAATCAAAAATCAGGAAGCTGATGAAAGCTTGGTCATTATGACTTCAACAAATAAAGTAAGGCTCAATAATACAATTGAGACGGAAACAATCCAAGTGAGAGATGTTCAGCCAACTGCAGTTACAATGTCACCAAGTGGTGCAACACAAACAAATGTTTATGGCAATATTTTTTATATCTATATATTTTTAATTGGACCAGGCCTATTTGTTGTAATTCTGTTAACTAAAATAGTTGTACTTGGTGTTATACATAATTCTTCAACATATAAGCGTCGCAAAGCTCTCAACATTTTTCAGACATCCACCCGTAATGTCATAAAACGTGCAAAAACCAGTCCAAAAGATGCAGCAGAACAACTTTATAAAGATATTCAAGCCTTTTTCGGCAACAAGTATGACAAGACAACAGAAGGCTTGACACCAATGGATATTCAGAATATATTCAATGGTGATAATAGTGAAATGGTTAAAATAATTGAAAAATACTTTAACTCAGCATATGCAAGCCATGCATTGACGGCAAGGGAAATTAATGCGGACGTACAAACTTTAATAGATGAATTTACAAAACTCTAAAGAAAAATAGAAAAATAATTTTAGCGGCGGATTTACTTAGGGCGGCGTAGCCGCCTGTCTGCGTGAGTACACGAACAGGCAGGCAACCAAAAGAGATTCTTGCCTGTCTGCGTGCAACGCACAGGCAGGCACAGAGGCGCAGAGAACGCAGAGAAAAAGACAAATGGATCACGAACATCCAACATCGTTGAATGAACACCCCTCCCACCTCGCAGGCGAGGTGACCTCCGGTACTGGTGGAACCAGCGGTGCTAAGTGATAAGTAGGAAGTGATAAGTTTCTCGCAGAGGCGTGGAATGAGCCTTGCTCATGTTTGATTTAGGCCAAGCTAGGGCTTGGCGTTCCCGGGAGGAGCTTTGGCGAACTAAGGTTAAATTGATGTGCCAACGGCACATGTCATGAGAAGCCTAGGGTAAACGACCAACGGGAGTGCAACCCTAGGAATAATAATAATAATAAATTGTACCTGCTCACGGCAGTGTATGCCGTAATGAAATGAAGGCAAAACAGAAAAAGATAGGTTGATTATGAATATATTTATCCGTGAAAATCCGTGTTTATCAGTGGCTAAGTGAAAAAAGAACCTGCAACCTAGAAACTGAGGAAGTTTCACAGTTTGTTAAACAATTAAACGCTCACCAGTGAGCAAAAGAAAGATTTTAGGATGACTACAATTGCTATTATATTTATTGCTCTTGGACTATCAATGGATGCATTTGCCGTATCCATAAGCAGCGGAGCTGTAATCAAAAAACTACATGTTAAACACGCATTTCTTATTGCAGGCTTTTTTGGCGTTTTCCAGGCAGTAATGCCCCTGCTAGGATGGTTTCTGGCAAACTTTGTTGGAAACTTTCTAAGTGATTATGGTCACTGGATTGCTTTTGGACTACTTCTTTTCATTGGTGTAAAAATGATATATGAAAGCAAGCAGATTGGCGATGACAAAAAAGACCCTCTTAATCTTTACATGCTTTTTCTTATGGCCGTTGCAACAAGTATTGATGCATTTGCGGTGGGCATCACACTTTCAGCTCTTAAAGTTGAAATTTTTATGCCTGTCCTCATAATTGGCGTAATAACATTTATCTTCTCGTTCTTAGGTACCTACATCGGGCGACTCTTTGGACATATCTTTGAGAAAAACGTTGAAGTCGCAGGTGGTGTAATCCTAATCATAATTGGTCTCAAAATACTAATAACCCACTACATCAGCTGAGAATCGTATAGCGTTGCTCGTTTTTCGTTGTCCGTCTTCTGGCAACGCCAGCTTCTCCCGAGCCGGAGCGACTCGGCTATCCGCCTACGTTCCTACGGCGCGACAGGCAGGTGTTGTATCTGCAAACCAACACTAGTCCGCAAAAGCTCCTCCCGCTTTTAGGGGAGGTGGCGAGCAACGCGAGACGGAGGGGTACATCTTAACCTCAATCTCAATCTTAACCTGCTGACGAAGTCAGTCTTTAAATCAACGCCGTGCTGAAATAGCGCTCAGCTCTATCGGGCAGAATCGTAACAATGTTTTTATCTCTACCAATTCGCTTTGACAGTTCAATTGCAGCCCAAATATTTGCACCTGCAGAAGTTCCAACCAACGCCCCCTCTTTCAAGGTGATCTGCCGTGCTGTTTTAATAGCATCATCATCCGTTACCGTAATGACATCATCAATAAGAGTAACATCAAGGACATCGGGAATAAAACCATCGCCAATTCCTTCTATTTTGTGCAACCCCGGCTCATGACCAAGTAGAGCTGAAACATTTGCAGGCTCAACTGCAATCAATTTGATATTAGGATCTTTCTCTTTCAGAAACTTTCCAACTCCGGCAAGAGTTCCACCACTTCCTATACCAGCAACAAATGCATCAACTTGACCTTCCATCTGATTCCAAATTTCAACGGCTGTTGTTTGGTAATGTACTTCCGGATTATCAGGATTCTTAAACTGATTAGGAATATATAAATTTGGAATTTCCGCTTTAAGCTCTTCAAGTTTTGCAAGACAACCATTTAGACTATCTTCAGCAGGTGTACAAATCAACTCACCACCAAATGCCTTGATAATTTTTCTGCGTTCCTCACTCATATTTTCAGGCATGACAATTATTACACGATATCCCTTGTGTACACCAACAAAAGTAATTCCAATTCCTGTATTCCCTGATGTGGCTTCAGCAATAACCATACCTGGTTTAAGTTCGCCTCGCTTTTCAGCCTGTTCAATCATATAACGTGCAACCCGATCTTTTACACTGCCTGCAGGATTCAAAAACTCTGCTTTTGCAAAAATTGGGCAATAAGATATTTTTTCAAGTTTCAACAAAGGCGTGTTGCCAATGGTATTTAAAATGTTTGTATAGTATTCCATATTATTCCCTTGAATTTTCAATAGTTGTGTTTAAAGTCTGCAGGCTGAGCCTGCACCCAATTCTTTATAAATCAATGCGATACAGAGTATTTAGTCTTATATCCCTTTTCCAACACCCAATATCCAACAAGGAATGTCCAATTTTCAAGTTACGACACTCCGTGGGGCAGGTAAGAACTATGTTTTTATTATTTTACCTAGGGCGTTGCCCTAGGCTTTGATATTAAGGGCTTTCAGCCCTGTATTTTCGTCGGTCAACGCCCGACGCTACAGATGTTGTATCTGCAATTTTCACTCTAACCCGCCAAAGCTCCTCCCGCTTTTAGGGGAGGTGGCGAGCAACGCGAGACGGAGGGGTACTTCCATTAAAATAAATTTAATAGTTTGAGACCAAAGCAATTGCCAGAGCGGCAATACCTTCTTCCCTGCCAATTGCCCCCATCTTTTCAACTGTTGTAGCTTTCACAGATACGCAGTCAACATCAATTTCAGCATACTCTGCAAGAACAGCTCTCATTCTTTCAATATGAGGAGCAAGTTTTGGACGTTCAGCCATAACTGTTACATCAAAGTTGATAATTGCATAACCCTTACTTTTCAAAATTGCAACAACAGCCCTTAAAAGCTCTACACTTTTTGCATCTTTCCACTTTGAATCAGTATCAGGAAAATGCTTGCCAATATCTCCTTCTGCAACCGCACCAAGAAGAGCATCCATCACTGCGTGAGTTAAAACGTCTGCATCCGAGTGGCCATCTAATCCAGCATCAGCTTCAATTTCAACTCCACCAAGAATTAGTTTTCTTCCAGCCTTAAACTTATGTGCATCAAACCCAATACCAGTCTTTATCATGATTGTACTCCAAAATAAAAGTTCTTATCAATTCGATAACCTCTAACAAAAGCTGCACTATCCATTTTCTTTTTGCCTTCCGGCTGAACAATTTCCAGGCTTACGCATCCAGCTCCAGTCTGAACTATTGGAGAACCATGCTGTGTAAAGTCAATCACTGTTCCAGGAACGGCTCCATTTTCATAACAGGTGACACGCAATGAATTCCAAATTTTTAAATTCTGTTCTTTACCATTAATCACGCATTTCACAAAGCATACAGGCCATGAATTCATTCCTCGAATTTGATTATGAACTTCCTGAGAAGGTTTACTCCAGTCAATAAGTCCATCACTCTTCTGCAACTTTGCTGCAAAAGTCACATCACTCTTATTCTGTGGAATACGTTCGTTTGTGCCATTAAAAATCTTTGAAAGAGTTTCAACAAGTAATTTACTGCCCTCCCTACTCAAATTGTCATGCAAGATCGATGCAGTATCATTGGGACCGATGGGAACCTCAACCTGAGATATAATATCGCCATCATCCATTTTCTCATTCATATACATAACAGTTGCTCCGCTAACCGTGTCGCCTGCAAGGACTGCTCTCTGAATTGGTGCTGCACCGCGATATTTTGGCAGCAGCGATGTGTGCAGATTGATGCAACCGAACTTTGGAATATCCAGTATCGCAGGTTTAATTATCTGACCATATGCAACAACAACAATAATATCAGGATTTAATGCCCTGATCTGCTCAATGCTCTCAGCTGTATTAACATTCTCAGGAGTCAGCACTTCAAGATCATTTTCTAATGCAAGCACTTTAACGGCCAATGGCATCATCTTCAACTTGCGACCAAAAGGTCGGTCGGGCTGTGTCACCACGCCAACAATATCAAAATTGTCGGCATCTATAATTGTTTTTAACGACTCCGCAGCAATCTCCGGCGTCCCCATAAATAGTATCTTCATCTTCTTCCGTTCTAAGTTCTAAAATAGTGTATAGTTCACAGTGTACAGTAAACTGTTTTAAGTTTTTCGTTTTCCATCCACTAAGTCCACAAAACCTACACACATTGTTTGTTTGACTCAGTGACCAAGTTACTCAGTAACTCAATGATATCGAAAAGCGACGAAACAAGATGACCTTAACTTTCTCAATTGCTTCTCGGCGAATGCACTTCCCACTTAGCACATATTACTTAACACAGCTCGCTTTGCGAGCTTCTAAAAGATTAGTGGGCGTTCACGGCGAACCATCTCCAGTGGCACCTCTTTGATGAAACGAGATGGATTACATGGAACATATCCACCTGTCTTAGCCCTGCTTATCTGCGGAACACACATGCAAAGCTCATCTTTTGCCCGGGTAACAGCCACATAAAACAGACGTCGCTCTTCCTCTATCTTCTCAAGACTCTCTTCATCAATAGATTTTCTTGAAGGAAACATTCCTTCAGCAAGCCATGGAATAATTACAACCGGCCATTCCAAACCTTTTGCCTGATGTATTGTTCCCAATCTGACAACATCATCTTCAACCCCCATCTGCTGCTCCTCATCAAGTGATGTCAACAACGCAACCTCATTCATAAAACTACTTAGGCTATCATACTGTTTTATATACTTAGCAATTTCAGTAATTCCATCCAAACGTTGATCTGCATTATCAAACTGATCTTCGGCATACTTCTTATAAAAAGCATCAACATAATCATTAACCAACTGAA
This sequence comes from Kiritimatiellia bacterium, assembly GCA_027858345.1. Lineage (GTDB taxonomy): Bacteria > Verrucomicrobiota > Kiritimatiellia > JAQICX01 > JAQICX01 > JAQICX01. The sequence goes on from JAQICX010000194.1 coordinate 14,617, forward strand.
CACCATCAATATTGTCAGAAGTACTTAATGAATCAAAAACTTTATCAATATCTTCCCAATGCTTTTTTGCAGAGGGTTTCAACAGAAGAAGTAGGTTTTCTCTATCACTTTTTTGGAAAACATCAAATGATGCTCCTAATCTACGCCAAACTCCACTTGCTGATTTCGGTCCAACGCCGGGGAACATCATTAATAATCTTGCAAACGACAGCTCATCTCCTGGATTCAAAATTATACGCAGAAACGCACAAACATCTTTAATATGTACCTGCTCAAAAAAACGAATGCCAGATGTAATTAAAAAAGGAATGTTTTGGCGTAAGAACTCAAATTGTAATTCCATAGAGTGATAGTGGGAGCGATACAATATCGACATGTCTGAATATCTATATCCTTCACGTTTCATAGTGTTAATATATTGACAAATATATTTTGCCTGTGCATCCCCGGTTCGAACATTAACAACAGTTGGTTTTCGATAGCTCTCACGAGTAGAACGCAGAACTTTCTTAAACTGATCCACGTTTGCGGCAATACACGCATTAGCAACTTCTAGTACCTCGGGAACACTTCGATAATTTGTCTCAAGCATATACTTCTGTGCACCTTCATACCTATCCAAAAAAGACATAATATTTCTAAAATTTGCTCCCCGCCATGAATATATGCTCTGAAAATCATCACCAACAACCATCAAATTGTTATGCCCTTTAACAAGCAAATCAATAATATGACCCTGGATTGTATTTGTATCCTGATATTCATCAACAAGAACATAATCAAACTGAGCCTGATATTTTGCAGCAACATCAGGTTCGTCACGCAACAATTTAAGGCAGTTTTTTAAGATATCATCAAAATCCATAGCCATCATATTCTGCTTACGTTTTTCATATTCATCATAAACAGAAATTACATCATCAACACTATGTTCACTATCATTGAACTTCAAAAAGATATGCTCTTCAACAGGCGTTTCCATATTAACAGCCAAACCAAAAACACTCATCAGCACTTGTGGTTTGGGAAACTCTTTGGGTTTAAAACCTAAATCACGAATACACTGCCCCATCAAAGTTTTTGAGTCAGCACTATCAATGATTGTATAATTGGAATTGTAACCAATTTTCCTTGCATGTTTACGCAAAATTCGATTAGCCAAGTGATGAAAGGTTCCTCCCCACAAACCACCAACATCCCTCCCTACAATATCATTAACTCTGTCAAGCATTTCACGAGCAGCCTTATTGGTGAAAGTCAGCAGTAATATTCTTTCTTGCTTCATTCCCTTTTCCAATAGATATGCAACACGATGAACCAATGTATGCGTTTTACCTGTGCCGGCTGCCGCTAAAACAAGTAATGGTCCATGACCGGCTGTCACAACCTCATACTGCTCAGCATTTAAAACTGACTTAAAATCTATTTTGCTCATTATCCCCTTTAAAATCTCTAAACTTTCGCATCTTTAAGCACAAAATCACGCAAAGATACATCCTTAAAATCAGCCCTCAACGCCTCATCAACCTTCTTAACAAGCCCCATAATATCCTTGTTCACACGCCCCAGTCCAGCAGCCGAATTGTTCAATCCCAACCTCGCAAAATCACCAGTAACTTGTGCAACGGTCAAATCAGCAGGAGAACGCTTAAAACAGTAATATCCACCCTTATCATCAACCGGTGCAATATAATTTAACTCCTCAAGATTCAAAATAATCTCATTCAACAAACGTATCGGCAATGTATACCTCCTTGCAAAATCTTCAACACAAAAATCCTTACCTCCCTTATTAATCATCAAATCAATATTATCAATTATTATAGCCATAACCAAAGTCAACTTCGATGCAAAACTGACATTTTTACCATCAACATTGTAGTCACAATCCATATCATTCTTAAGTGCCGAAGCAAATTCAGCACCGTATAAAATAATCTGCCAGCTTATTAAAACCCACAACAAAATAATTGGTAGAACAGCTAAACTACCATAAACCCTACTGGCCTTTACAACACCAATCTGCAGAATCATGCAAAGCCACAACCAGGAAACTAATAAAACTGCAACAATTAATCCTCCAACAAATGCATGAGTAAACTTCACTTTTGTATTAGGAATAACAACATATACTAGTGCAAATACCACTGCAATTCCGCAAGTGACAAGCAACCTATTCACATACGTATTATTCACCGCATCCTTCAGAACATATGCCCCCTTGATAACAAAAAAGTTGTTAATCAAATCAATAACCGGAATAGATAAAAATACCGAAAGTAGCGCCGGAACAAGCAAAATGATTGCAAGATAATCTGCAAACTTTCGCCATAAAGGTCGACCCTTGGCAACCCCCCAAATCTTGTTAAATGTCTTCTCAATCTTGGAAAGCATCGAAATAACAATAAAAATTAAACCGCCAAAACCAACAAATCCAAGGGCTTTAAAGTTGATCTCACTGATTCTGGTTAAAAGTTTTTCTGAAGTACTCTTCAAATCTGCGGAGAAGGCTTGAGCCAAAGCAAGATCCTTACTAACATCACGAGGTGCATTAGTTGAAGTGTTTGTGGCAGGAAGATCCAGAAGATGATATCGATCGGTAGCCATCTGTTCAACCTTCCCGGCAAGCTCAGTAGTCCACCTCATAACATTCTTCTGTAAGATTTCCTCGCCGCCAAACACACGTCCTAGAGCAATCATAACAACAAGAGCAGGCACAAAAGCCAGCAATGTATTATAAGTTAGTGCTGTAGAATGAAGGGGACAATCATCTCGCCTAAAGCCTTTGACTGAAAGATACATAGCCCGCAAAATCTTCAACCCATACCTATTGCGAATTCCATGTTTCTGCATATAACTTTCATCAAAAATTTTTGCAAGAAACGCATCCCAACGACTTCGTAAATCTGAAAATATTTTTTTTATAACCATAATACCACCTATAAATTTTTCAGAAGTATAGCAGAACCCACACTACGAATCAAGAAGTAAGTATTGCTCAAATGCAGAGCATTTGAAAACGGTACCAGTAAATAGTAAATGGTAAATAGTTCACTGCCGTGAGCTGGAATGAGCGTTGCTCAAACTAAAAACTAGGATAGTTGGTTAGTTGGTTAGTTGGATAGTTTTTGGGCAAGCCGAGTCCATATTCGTTTAGCGTCCACTTTGTCAATCTCGAGTATCGCTACCAAAAATGCAAATCAACACTAGTCCGCCAAAACTCCTCCCTCTTTTAGGGGAGGTCACCTCGCGTGCGAGTGTGGGCGGGGTGGATTCTTTCCTACCAACGGAGTGCCCTGTCTAACTCTCTAACTGTCTAACATGCGAACGAAGTGAGCCCTCAACCTTAATCTTAATGCTGGCTCTGCCATCTCAGCATCTCTTCTGCGTTATAAGAGCTACGCACAAGAGGAGCTGATGCAACAAACTTGAAACCAATCTCTTTAGCAATTACCTTATACTCCTCAAAAACATCGGGGTGTATATATTCATAGACAGGATAATGATCTTTTGAAGGAGCCAAATACTGACCAATAGTAAGCAATTCACAGCCATATTCAAAAAGGTCATGCAGTGTCTGAACAACCTCGTCCTTAGTCTCACCAAGTCCAACCATAATCCCTGATTTTGTCAAAATTTCATTATCAGCTTCCTTAACATTCTTAAGCAGCTGCAACGAGCGTTTATAGTCGGCCAGTGCTCTAACCTCAGGATACAATCTTGGAACAGTCTCAATATTGTGATTAATAATTTGCGGTTTAGCATCAATCACTTGCTGAAGAGCGACTGCATCACCCTGGAAATCAGGAATCAAAACCTCAATTGTTGTTTCAGGTGTATGCTCTTTAATCAGATTAATAGTTTTTACAAATTGCCCCGCACCGCCATCTTTCAGATCATCCCTGGTTACAGATGTAATAACAACGTGCTTCAAACCAAGTTCTTTCGTTGCCAAAGCAACATTCGTTGGTTCATTAAAATCAACATTTTCAGTTTCACCCTTGAAAACATTACAAAACTTGCAGTTCCTTGTGCATACAGCACCAAGAATCATAAAAGTTGACGTCTTTTTGGCAAAGCATTCAAGTCTATTGGGGCAATTTGCCTCCTGGCAAACCGTATTCAGATTAAGACGCGAAAGCATCTCCTCAACATAATCAAAATTCTCGTTATCAGCTTTAACCCTGATCTTCAGCCATGGTGGTAATTTTCTGCTATTCTCTTTCATTTTCTCTTTCATGTTAAAATCAATCTGAAGAATATAACTAAACCACCCAAATATCAACAAAAAAACATCATCAACAGCAACTCCTTGATTTTAAGGTTGTGTATAGCTATGACAACGAGGATCCCGCATTCCGGGACTCCCAGCATGCAAACAAGCGTTGTCTTGGAAAAACGGGAGCGAGAACGTCCCCGTTCTCATAAAGTGTCTCAAACGAAAAACCGAGGACTAACAAAGTAAAAAGTATTGATATAGCTGAACTTGTATTCTAACGATTCTTGTTGTAACAATAAAACTGTTCCAAAAACCTTGTTTTTAAGTGTTACAAAAAAATATAAACATGAAAACTAACAGAGCAAAAGTCGAAAAAAAAGTGAAAATTCGTAAATGAAAAATGATTAATTAAACGAAAGAGTCATATGAACTGATTGATAATGCCTACTCAATTAATAATTAATCTTGTAAATCATTTGAATCCTGTCTAAAATACAAAAATGGAAAACAAAAAACTACAAAATATGCCGCAGGAGCAAATTGGGCGACTGATTCTCAAAAAGGCAAATGAGCTCGATGGTCTTTGGGAAGATGCAGCAAAAAGAGCTGACATTATTGACGAAATATTGACAGCACTTCCCCTACTTACCGACTATCCCCATATTCAGAAACTTGATAGAATACTTAAATCAGCAGATTCAAGAAAAGCATTCTGGAGTTTTCTAGTTCCTCTGGAACGACAATTTTCCTTAAAAAACATTAACGACACCGATATTTTGGTCCTAGAAGATGACAAGCAGAAAACAACTCACACAACTCCTGCAATTGTAATACTCGACAACATTCGCTCAGCACTGAATATCGGCAGTATCTTCAGAATATCCGAATGCTTCTCCTTTGAAAAAATAATTCTTTGTGGATATACATCCACTCCTGAAAATTCAAAGATTGCAAAATCGGCAATGGGAACACACGAAATTGTTGATTGGGAATATCAGAAAAATATAACCAATGCAATTAATGATCTTAAAAAACAAGGTTACACAATTTATGCCCTTGAAACTGTAGAAAAAAGCACCCCAATTCAGAATGTAAATTGGAAATCCCCACTGGCAATCATTGTTGGCAACGAGCGCTTTGGCATTACAAAAGAGATTCTCTCCCTTGTGGACGAAATAGTCCAAATACCTCTGACTGGAACAAAAAACTCACTCAATGTCTCAACCGCATTCTCAATCTGCGCACACGAAATATCAAAAGACAAACAAAAAGAAGGACTCAGGACTCTCGACTAAGGACTTAAACAAACAGCACGACTAGTTTTTCAGTAGTGTTTTAGAACAATCAGTGCTAACTGGTTCAATCCAAAAAAAACAAACGGGTTTCACTAGTTTTGGTCCAGAGTCATTAAGTCCAAATTAAACAAAAGAAAGGACTCAGGACTCTCGACTAAGGACTAAAAGATAACAACGCTGATTGCCGGCAATAACAGTGATTTAGATATCAGCAGTGACTGCCGAATCAACTTTGGAACAACCAATCAGCATTAACTCTTTTAGTCCAGAGTCCAGAGTCATTAAGTCCAAAAAAAAAAAAAGGAGAAAAATGTCAACAACACAAAAACTTTTTGACAAACGTGGTGGATACAGAAAATTATATTCATTCACATTTTCAACAATGATTCATCTTGGAACAATTAATTTTTGCAAGAGATTTGTATCCTACAAAGACGATCCGCTTGGCAAAACCGCAGGTCAAATGATTGGTGCAGCCCGTTCTGGACGCCAAAACATCATTGAAGGTTCTGAAAGAGCTTCAACCTCAAAAGAAACCGAAATGAAACTCACAGATGTTGCAAAGGCAAGTCTAGCAGAGTTGCTTGGAGACTATGAAATATATTTGGCGGACAAAGGAATTGCTCCATGGAGCAAAAATGAGCCGAGCCATCAAGCATTAAGCAAGTTACAATTGCCAATATTTAACTATACAAATGATGTGATGCATGACTATTGGTGTTACTTTCAAGAAGCAACAGAACCATTTACGCCATGGATTAATAATGATGATTCAACAGTAATTGCAAACACAATGATTGTGCTTATTCAAAGAACAATGGCAATGTTACATGGACAAATAAAGCAACAAGGTGAAATATTCCTTAAAGATGGTGGTTTCAGAGAAAAAATGTATCAAACTCGTAAGAGTGAACGAGACAATAATGCTGAAAGCACAAATCCAATTTGTCCAGAATGTGGGAAACACATGATAAAAAGAACCGCACATACAGGGTCACACAACGGCAATGCATTCTGGGGATGCACTGGCTTCCCTGAATGCAAAGGAACTCGACAAATTGAAAATTAGAATAGGACTCAGGACTCTCGACTAAGGACTTAAAGATAACAACGCTGATTGCCGGCAATAACAGTGATTTAGATATCAGCAGTGACTGCCGAATCAACTTGAAAACAACAAACCAGCATTAACTGTTTTAGTCCAGAGTCCAGAGTCATTAGAGCATTGAACAAATGAAACGCTGTAAAGATTTTATTCGAGGACGACGTTGGACTTTAAAAAAAAATCAAGTAATAGCAAGCCTATTGCGTTTTTTTTTGAAAGATTCAACGGAAGCCGCAGAACAAAGATTTACTGCGTTTCATGAGCGAAATGCTCTAAGTCCAAATCAAATCAAAACAGCAAAGGAAAGACAATGACAACTAGGAAACAGATAAATGACAGGATTGAGGCATATGCTAAAGCTGTGAGAAGTCGCGATGCAAAAGCGGTATCAGAACTGTTCGCAACATCTTTTGACCACATCGTCCATGGCATTGGAACTGATAAAAACAATCCATGGAACACCAAGAGAGAATCTGATCCAGAAGGAATAAAAGAAATCTATGAAGAGTTCTTTTCTCAAGTCAGTGAGATCCTAGTTGAGTATACAGACAGAACTATTGATGTTGAAAACAACTCAGCTGCCATGGTAGTTCGTGTTAAGAACGGCAATACTTGTATGGAAAATGCACTTCAGATCAAATGGAATGATGATGGAAAAATTATATTTTTCTACAACTGGTATGGCGAGCAACCATAGTCTTCCTCTCCTTCATCCGTGTAGATCAGTACTACAACCCCTCATTTTCTTGCCTGTCCGCCGTAGTCTCGAAGAGCGAAGGAGGATTGTTTGATCGTTTATTTTTTTCGATCACTTCTAATGGTCTTATTATCAATAACTTCCAACACAAATTCATGCATGTCAACTTTTCGTTAAAAGAACATCGAACATCCAACATTCAACGTCCAATATCGAATAAAATACACTGCCGTGAGCAGGTAAAGAGTTTTGCTCTTTGTTATTACTTAGGGTTGCGCTTCGCTTACCCTAGGCTTCTCATGACACGTGCCGTTGGCACATCAATAAAACATTAACCCTTGTCCGCAAAAACTCCTCCCCGGCTGGCTTTGCTAGTCCCGCAAGGCGGGAGGAGGTGGCTCGCGAAGCGAGACGGAGGGGTGTTTATTCATTATTGGATGTTGGACGTTCGATGTTGGACGTTCT
>JAQICX010000224.1 GCA_027858345.1 Kiritimatiellia bacterium
CTGGGTGATGTTTTTATAAAATAATTTTAATCAGGCTTACAGCATGAAACAATCCACATATGTGGTTAAGCATAAAGACATTACGTGAATGTATTTATCCGTGAAAATCCGTGTTTATCCGTGGCTAAGAGAAAAAAAAGAACCTGCAACCGAAAAATTAAGGGAAATCAAAATGGTATAAATAAAAAACTTGCCATGATTACAACATTGATGTATTATTTAGTACAGATATCGTAAAAATTTTGCGAATACTGATAGTGTCATTACATTTAAGCGGTATTGATACCGAACAAGAAATATGTAGAGGGTGCAATGCAAGAAAATCTTACAACAAACAATACCAAGAAACAGAACCCCGTCCGTAAATATGTTAAATATCTTCAGATTGCCGTGCCGACCTTCCATACCATACCCTTTATTGGTTGTTTCACCAAAATTACAGAGCAGAAACTAGTTGCAGTGTTTCTTAGCAGGATGAGATACATTAATAATATAAAACACAAAGGTTTCAGTCTATATTTCTGCATACTATTGGGAAGTTCTGTGATTGTTTATGCAGATTTTGATAGCAATAATATTTACTCATATACAAATATTAACATGGTTGTCAAATCGGCATCAGAGTATGATTACCCTCCTTATTGCATTGTTTCTCAAGATGGTAAGGCCGATGGATTTTCCGTAGAACTTCTAAGGGCAACCCTTTCTGCCGTCGATCGTGATGTAGAATTTAAAACTGGACCATGGAACGAATTAAAACAGGAACTCAAAGACGGAACAATACAAGTTTTACCACTATTTGGGCGAACACCGGAACGGGAAGCCATGTATGACTTTACATTCCCCTACCTTTCAGTTCATGGTGCAATCTTTGTCAGAAAAGGTGACAAGCGCATTAAGACCATTGACGACCTTGCAGATAAAAGCGTTTTGGTCATGCGTGGAGATAATGCCGAGGAGTTTGCTCGAAGAAAAAACATCTCATCTAATATTATTGCTGTAGAAACATATGCTGATGCTATTGAATTACTGAATTCAGGCAAGTATGATGCAGTCATTACTCAACGTCTTATGGGAATACAGTTATTAAATAAAATGGAATGCAAAACGGTTGTGCCTCTAGACTTTGTTATCCATGACTTCAGACAAGACTTTTGCTTTGGGGTAAAAGATGGAGACAAAGAGTTGTTGTCTTTGCTTAACGAAGGACTATCGATAGTTATTGCCGATGGTACATTTGATAAACTACATGCAAAATGGTTTGGTCCACTTTTAATATATCGCATATCTTTTAAACAGTTAATTAAATATTTTCTTATTATTTTCATTCCATTTGCTGGACTTTCCAGTCTGTTACTAATTTTTATATTGCACCGCGAAGTAAAAAACAAAACAAAAAACTTGCGTCAGGAAATTGAAGAGCGTAAGCATGCAGAGGAGACGTTAAAAAGGAGTGAAGCATCGGTTCGTAATAAACTGAAAATAATTCTCGAACCAGAAGGTAACATTGCAGATTTAGACCTATCCGATATTATTGATGTCAAAGTAATACAATCGATTATGGAAGATTTTTATAAACTTACTGGTATGCTTGGGGCTTTACTTGATTCTTCCGGGAATGTTTTGGTGGCTGTAGGCTGGCAGGATATCTGCAAAAACTTTCACAGATGCCATCCCGAATCGAGTAAAAACTGTATAGAAAGTGACACAATCCTGACCACCGACGTACAGCCCGGAGAATTCAAGGCTTACCGCTGCAAGAACAACATGTGGGACATGGTCACCCCCATTATATTGGGAGATAGACATGTTGGCAATGTTTTTATCGGGCAGTTCTTCTATGAAGATGAAGAAGTTGATGTGGAATTGTTCAAACAACAAGCAAAGCTCTATGGATTCGATGAGACAGAATATCTTGTAGCACTAGAAAAAGTTCCACATTTCAGTCGGGAGACCGTGAATGCATGCATGCACTTCTACTCCAAACTGGCAGATATAATAGCAACACAGAGTTATAGTGCAATTAAGATGTCCAGAATGCTTGTCGCTAGTAAAAATACAGAACTTGCACTTGCTGACGAGAAAGAAAGGCTTGCCGTTACGCTACGAAGCATCGGAGATGGCGTGATAACTACAGACATGCAAGGTAATGTCATCATGCTCAACAAAGCAGCAGAAAATCTTACCGGATGGAAATCTGATGAAGCTGCCGGACATCCATTGCCAGATGTTTTCAATATTATAAATGAAATCACACGCAAGAAATGCGAGAACCCTGTTGAACAGGTACTGGCAACCAGCGGGACGATTAAATTGGCTAATCATACATGCCTGATATCAAAAAATGGACGTGAGATTATAATAGCCGATAGTGGCGCCCCTATTAGAGATGCAGAAGGGAAAATTATTGGCGTTGTACTAGTGTTCAGGGATATGACTGAAAAACAAAAACTTGATGAGTCAATTCAGAAAACACAGAAGTTAGAATCTCTAGGCATTCTTGCGGGAGGAATTGCTCACGATTTCAACAACCTTCTTGGCGGCATCTTTGGATATATTGAGTTAGCTCTCCAGGAAAGCACAGAAACAAATGTTTCAACCTACCTTGCAGAATCATTAAGTAACGTCGAGCGAGCTCGAGCTCTTACTCAACAATTACTCACCTTTGCCAAAGGTGGTGCACCCATTAAAAAACTTGAAACACTCTTTCCTTTTGTAGATGAGACAGTTCAATTTGCATTAAGTGGGACATCTGTTTCAAGCATTTCTGATGTTCAAGAGGGCCTTTGGTTATGCGAATTTGACAAAAATCAGATTGCTCAAGTTATTGATAACATCTCAATAAATGCACAGCAAGCCATGCCAAATGGAGGCACAATAGAAGTGTCTGCTAAAAATGTAATTTTTGAGGAACATTCACATCCTTCACTTGCTGCCGGTAAGTATATTAAACTTTCCTTTAAAAGACCATGGTATAGGTATACCAAAAGAGTTTTTAGTTCGAATCTTTGAACCATATTATACAACAAAATCAGAAGGACAAGGACTTGGACTTGCTTCCTGCTACTCAATTCTCAGAAGACATGATGGCTGTATAGATGTAGAATCTGAACCTGGCAAAGGCAGCACTTTCCATCTGTATCTACCAGCATCAACCAAAGCATCTAAATTAACAAAAAAAGAAAAAACCACACAACACAAAGGACAAGGTACATTCTTAGTCATGGATGATGAAGAATCTATTCGAAAAATCACAAAAAAAATGGTTGAATTATTCGGTTATGATGTCATTTTAACAAATAACGGACAAGAGGCGATAGATGCCTTTATGGACGCAACAAATGAAAATAAAAAATTTGCTGGAATGATTTTTGATCTTACAGTTAAAGGAAATATTGGTGGAGAAGAAGCTATAAATGAAATTCGCAAGATATGCAACGAGACTCCTGCATTTGTTGCAAGTGGATATTCAGGAGATCCAATCATGGCTGACCCTCAGAAACATGGCTTTACTGCAAGTATATGTAAACCATTTACGAAAGCTGAGCTCTCGGAGCTGCTGGAAAAATATTTAAATACAGAAACAAAACGAGAAATCTGAGACCAACTTGGAAATTTTTAGCTAGAAACTACAAATCCCGTTGTATCAGCAATCAACCAATAAGCCATCTCTAGCAATTTTTAACAGCAAAACAGAATTTAAAACTTACTGCTTTAAAAAGGCACAACACCAGTTTTTCTAAACTGCCCAGGCGTAATTCCTAATTTGCGTTTAAAAATTCGACCGAAATGAGCCTCCGGCGGATATCCAAGTTTTTGTGCAATATTTTTTACAGGAAGAGAACTCTCTTTAAGCATTAAACAAGCTTCATATATTTTTGTTTTAACTATAAGCTTATATGGAGTTGTATTAATTTCTCTTGCAAAAACTCTGTTAAGATGTTCTTGAGACACATCAAGATCTTCGGCAAGCATGGAAGCTGTATATGTGTTATGCTTATTTTCTTCAATTAAATGATAAGAATTTCTAATTAGTTTGGCAGTGGTGATATTTGCCTCTTTTTGAGATGCAACATCCATAATAGAACACAAGACACTGTTGACAAGCATCGTGCTTTCACCATTGGATATTTCCATAACCTTTTTTTGAGTATTTTTGAAATACAAAAGTTTCTGAATAAGATGAGAATTATTTGAGAAATCAAATACATGACCATAAGTTTCAATAATATTATTTGTCTGCCCCGTATAGTCTTTAAAAATAAAATAAACGAACACCCAATCTCTTTTTCCTCCGGAAGGATAATAATAACATACCTCTGGGTCATACATGTTGGTTAGAAAACATCCATCATGACTAATCTGATACCTCCGATTATTATGCTTGAACTCACCGTATCCCTCAATTGTATATTGAAACACAAAAGTATTACGTTCATCTACCCGTTTATTGCCATCAAAAAAATAATTTTTTGAAGACACCCTGGAAGAACTTACATTCACAGAATACGGAAGCTTTTCCAGCATCTTGGGACTATAAAACCGCACCCCCCATAGATGTTTTTCATTTTGTCTTGTCGTTGCCATTATAGTTATACTCTCTTTTAATATATCAGTATTAAGTAAAACCGGTAAACGTGGAACTATCGTGTTGCTATGCTCCCTGTTTTTTTATCTTCAAACTACTAACGTAACTCGTCAGGGATTCGGCTGGCGTTTATCGTCCACCATACCCTACAATGTCAATATAGTCCTTTTTTTAATCTCTGTCAAACAGACATCAACAACCTTTCAGCAACTAAAAACCACAATTATATAATTTCAAGACAAGTCATTCTATTATTAATACATAACTTCATTACAAGTCATTCTATTATTAATACATAACTTCATTTACTAAATAGGATTTACTGTTTTGTCCGAATATTAGTCAAAAACAACAAATAAGTCAAAAAGAAAACATAGCCAATTTTTGATTAATATAGTCAATTTGAAAGATTCCCCTACTTTTTAATCATTGAGACTAGTTAGAAAGGACAGACGTTGTGTTTGCAACCGAACCCTAGTTCGCCAAAGCTCCTCCCCGGCTATCCACGCCTTGCGGGATAGTCCCGCTCTGCGGGAGGAGATCACATCGTCTGCGAGGTAGAAAGGGGATTACTTCATCATTGGTTATCATTTTCTCATATTTTAATCTGCAAGCTTTTTTGCCTAAAAACAGAGCATAATGCAGCTAATATTTCAAGCAAAAAACTTAATCAACCACCAGAACTCTCAAAATGCATAAATTGGTGATAACAATCAATAATTGGCTATAACTTTTTATTGACGACAGTTGCTTCATATACTATTCTCGACACAAATTACAATATTAACAAACAAAAATCAGGAGTTATAAACATGAAAAAAAGATTGTTTTTTGTAAGTCTTATTTCAGTCTTAATGACAGGACTAGCTATGTCAGCAACTGTTGGTTCAAGATTCGACCCAACAGATTATAGTTCGAACGGATCTTTGATTCTAGAAGGAAGCAATAAGGTTTCTTTCAATACAACAGACCTCACATACACAACAAATGGTACCCCTGCAATCTCAGGTGGAACAAACATTACATCCGACAGTAGTAATGTAGAAGTTTGTATGTTTAACTTCGATTCAATCTCTATAATCGGCGGGGCATCAGTAACTATTCAAAGTAAAAAAGGAGCACGATAATGAAAACGAAGAATAGACTTGGCAAGGGGTGCATAGCGGTGGCGTGCCTACTCACTTTTTCTGTATTTGCCAACGAACAATGGGAGGCAATGCCATTAACCACCTCAGCACAGCTGGCTGCCGGGATAGTTCCCGGCGGCGAGGGGTGTCAACGGCCTCAGATGGTCGCCATCGACGGTGTCGATGGTCGTTTCATATTATACGGAACAGATGTGGGCGGGTTGTTTCGGTCAGTCAACGGGGGGATCAATTTCGAGCCAGCCAATGTGGGACTGGAAACATGCGGGATTGTCGGTTTGGCCATCGATCCATTCAACAGCCAGCGGGCTCTGGCAATCGGCGACGGCGGGGGAAATCAATACAACCTGTATGCAGGCGTCTACCTGACCACCAACCAGGGACAGACCTGGTCCCGCAAACTGACCCGCTGGCTGGACGGAATTGGGCACGGCCGACAGAACGGTCGTGATCAGGTTGCTTTTGATCGGGCCAGTTATGATTCTGTGGCTGATTACTGCCAGACAGCCTACTGGGTATCGGAAGACGACCAGCAGGACAGCGGCGGGGCATTTTGGCGCAGTACAAATGGTGGCGTTTCATGGTCGAAACGCTGTGAACAAACAGAATACGACGGCGCCGATGACGCCTATTCGCTGCTGGCCATACACCCAACCCAGGGCATCGTCTACATTGCCAACAAGAACGGTTTCTATCGCAGCGTCGATGGGGGTGCCACATTTTCGCAGATTAAAAGTGGTGCAGTACGCTCACTGGATGTCATTTCTGCGGAACCGAATTCCGTCTGGATCAGCATCGGTAGCACACTCTACAAGTCAATTGACAGTGGAGTTTCATTTTCAACAGTGACCACTTCCGGCATCGCAAATATCTATCATCTCAAAGTCTGTCCTACGAATCCGTCACGTATGGTAGCTGGAGATTCCGGCGACAGTAACAAGCCGTATTACTCCCATGACGGAGGGGCCACGTGGACGGTCTGTGCGAAAGACATGGAGCTGAGCTGGATTCCAACAAGCATCCTCGGCAACTCGCGGTGCTGCTCGCGAGTCTGGCATCCGACCGACCCCGATCTGCTCTGGTCCACGGGGCCTGGCGACACTGCCACGCTTTCCGATGATGGCGGGGCAACCCTGCACTGGGCGGGCAACGGCATCAACAATGTCATGCTGGGTTCAACATTTTCTTTCAACCCTCACGATGCAGATCTTGTCTACCTCGGTTTCCAGGACTACAACACGGCTCGTACAACCGACGGGGGCGAAACGTGGAATTTCATTAACTTATCCAAGGACAACAATGATGGCGATGCTTGGGGCTGGGTTTATGGGGCTTACGCCGCCAGCAGTCAGGTCATGTTCGGGGCAAACACAGCCTACAACTCCAACGAGTATGAATTATGGATTACGTTTGACGGTGGGGTCACAACCATAAAGAAAGTCGATAACCTAAGCGGGCTGAAAGTCTGCTACGGAGATCCGAGCGATTCGGATGTCCTCTTTTGCTGGAATCAGCGCAGTACCAATGGCGGAGTCAATTGGTCTACAATGTCTGGTTGCCAAGGTGTATTTACCCACGACGCCAGCATAAATACTCTCTACGGTGCAGACGGGGCCAGTCTGGTCAGTTCAACAGACAATGGCACGACCTGGCAGGTTCTTGCAACGTTGCCTTCGTCGATCACAGATGTTGCCCGGGACCACTTAAATGATCGTATCTGGGTGGCGGCAGGGGATAAACTATACCGTTGCAACGGACCGGCTTATACGGCAGTGCAGGTGGGCACATCAAGTTCGGTGGATTCAGTCGCGGTGGATCCCAATAATGTTTCCCGGGTTATCGTCTGTGGTGGACCGGGTACTTGGCGCAAGGTTTTTAATGTCATTCGCATGTCCACAGATGGCGGATCAAACTGGATCAGCCTGAACAACCGGACAGACCTAGGTGCAGACGGGGGAAATTGTGCTTCATGGGTGCGTGTTCATCCTGTGACAGGTGATATCTGGGTAGGGACATGCTGCTACGGCATGTGGCGCTTCAGAGATGCGGGGGTTTCCGGCACGCTTTTCAGTCAGACTGAAGACGGCACAGTCAGCGGTAGCACAGGCGACGGTGGCGGAACAGTGGGTTATCTGACCGATGCAACCACAAGTTTGCCCATGAACGTAAACGGGACTGCTGATACGCACTACTGCACAA
>JAQICX010000008.1 GCA_027858345.1 Kiritimatiellia bacterium
CAGTTTGCTCTTCCAGGTGGCGAAGGGTTCGGATCCGCTTTAGGGAGTGAGTTGGTTTTGACAAATGCAGTTTCTCCGCAGTTTGTGCTTTGGTATAAAGGAACCGTAGGACAGTATTCTAATTTCCGCTGGCAGGTATCTGAGAACGACGGGGCTGATTGGTCTAACATTGTATCTTTGGGAACTGTTTCTGAGTGGACACGTTATCAGCTTTCATTGTCAGCATATGTAGGGAAGACGATTAGATTACGTTACATTACTAAAGTATATTTTAGTGGTGGTGTGAATATGAGTTTTGATGACATTGGTATTGGAGAACCAGCACCAGATGCGCCTATGTTGAGTTCACCTGAAATGTATGAATCTGTGCTGCAGCGGCGTCCCACAGTAAGCGTTACAAATGCTATTGATTATCAGGGAGATAACCTTGATTATGAGATTGAGGTATATTCGGATATTATGCTGAGTAATCTGGTGGCAAATGTTCCCGTGTTGGCTTCGGGCGATGAAATCACCTCTTGGCAGGTTGATCAGGATTTGCCGGATGATGCACAGTACTGGTGGCGTTGCCGGGCAACAGATGGCCTTAATACGGGTGCGTGGATGACTACGGCATCATTCTATGTTAATCAGAGTAATACACCACCTTCACTGGTAGAACTAGTTGGACCTCCTGCTGATTCTATCTTACACGATACTTCATATAAGCTGTTCTGGTATCCCTCCACAGATTCTGATATGGGGGATTATGTTATAGATTATGAGATTCAGATTTCGGATAGTTCTGATTTCTCAAACATTGTAGTAGATGAAAACTCTATTGTTTTGAGTGATATACCAACAAGTTCAACATGGGTTGCTTCATGCACATTAGAATCTCTGACAGGTTCGGAAAATCTTGTTGATAACACAAGATACTACTGGCGTATGCGAGCCCGTGATCACTGGTTGTATTATGGAGCCTGGTCGCAGGAAAACATGTGGTTTATCTTTGGCACACCACCACCAACTGTAAATTCATTCAATATGAATATTGATGGTCTAATTGTGCTTGACTGGGAAAGATCTGGAACAGCTGTATACATTGAATATAAGGAAGATCTCATGTCTACAGACGAATGGTCTATTGTTGCTGGTCCAATTTATGGAACTAACATAGTTATTTCTCCGTTGGAAGACAAGCAGTCTGGATATTATCGCGTTATAACTGCGGAATAAAACTTAACTGATGTGGTTTAGCATATCTAATGTTGAACCACACTCTCTACTATATCTTTCGTGGTTGGTTAATTCAGTAGGCGAGGATACCAAAATCATCATATTTCTCAGAATGGTTATGAGCTGAAATTAAAAATTAATTTTGGCATGAATGAATTTGCAAACCTTCCAATTTCCAATTATCCACTAATTTTGACGGATCAATCGATTGTGAAAATTGATAACTAAGATTAATATAAAGATTGAGATTAAGATGGTTGGCTTTGCTAGTCCCGCTCTGCGGGAGGAGGTGTTCGAGGAACGAGAACGGAGGGGTGTTTCTCCCTGCTGGCAATATAATATTAAACTGCACAATGGGAGGGTTAGCGTCCCCGCTGACAGAAAAGCTATCCAACCGAAAAATTAAGATTTTTTGTGGTAAAAAAAAAGAAAAAGTTGACATTTTGGTTTTTTTTAATAAAATACGTAGCCATATATTTTTAAAAATTAGAAACATGGAGAATTAACATGACAGATATAACTCAGATTACTGATTTGATAAAAGAGCAGGCAGCTCATGTCGATAAAGTTCGTCAAGAGGTGAATAAAGTTCTAGTTGGACAGGAAAAGTTGTTGGATCGTCTTTTGATTGCTCTTTTGAGCGGCGGTCACATCTTGCTTGAAGGTGTTCCTGGTTTGGCAAAAACAACGGCTGTTCAGACCTTGTCCGCAGCGTTGGGAATTGATTTCAAGAGAATATCTTTTACACCTGACTTATTGCCGGCTGACGTTATTGGTACTATGGTATATAATCCTAAGGATGCCACTTTTACAGCTCATGAAGGTCCGGTTTTTACAAACTTACTATTAGCAGATGAGATAAATCGTGCTCCCGCAAAAGTTCAGTCCGCATTGTTGGAAGCGATGCAGGAGCATTGTGTGACAATTGGTTCAAAGACAACTGCTTTACCAGAACCATTTTTGGTTATGGCAACACAGAATCCTATTGAACAGGAGGGAACATATCCTTTGCCTGAAGCGCAGGTTGACCGTTTTATGATGAAATGTGTTATCACATATCCTAACAAGGACGATGAACGGCGCATTATGAATCGCTTCACAAGAAAACATGTTAACACTGTTCAAAATGTTCTTTCTGCAAAAGAAATTTTTGAGATGCGCGATACTCTTGATCAGGTTTATTGTGACGAAAAGGTCGGTGATTACATATTAGATATTGTTTTTGCAACAAGAGAACCTGACAAATATAATCTTGATTTGAAAGATCAGATTGAGTATGGCGCATCTCCTCGGGCAACACTTTTCTTGAATATTGCGGCTAGAGCTAATGCTATGCTTAATGGTCGTGCATATGCAACTCCACAGGATGTGAAAGAAATTGCCTATGATGTTCTTCGTCACAGAATTGTTCTGACATATGAAGCAGAAGCCGAAGAGCTGACATCTGAAGATATCATTGCAAAAATTCTTAATGAAATTCCTGTCCCGTAAATAAAGGTTAAGGCTAAGATTAAGGTTAAGGGGCGGAATGCCTCCCGGCGGGATTAAGGCTAAGATTAAGAGGGGCGACTACATAGGGGGCAAGACCTGTCTCGCCCAATAAAGATTGAATAATAATTTTGATTCTGGAGAAAAATATGGCAGTTGATACAAAAGAGTTGATGAAAATGGTCGGAAGGATTCGTATCATCACCAAAAAACTGGTGGATGAACATCTGTCCGGCGAGTACCATTCGGCCTTTAAAGGACAAGGAATTGAGTTTGAAGAGGTTAGAGAATATACACCTGGCGATGACGTTCGTTCCATCGATTGGAATGTTACAGCCAGAATGGGCTATCCATATGTTAAACGGTTCTCGGAAGAACGTGAACTCACAATTATGTTTCTTGTCGATATTTCAGGCTCACAGATTTTTGGTTCAGACGAATATTCAAAGGCGGAACTTGCTGCCATGGTGACAAGTGTCTTTGCTCTCTCGGCAATTAAGAACCAGGATAAGATTGGTTTGATTTTGTTTAGCGATCGTATTGAAAAGTCTCTTCCCCCTCGTAAAGGTAGAACAGCTGTTATGCGTCTGGTTCGAGAAGTGTTGGCAGCAGAAGAGACCAACCGAGGAACTGATATTGCAGCAGCACTGCGTTTTATGAATAATGTACAGAAGAGAAAAGCGGTGGTTTTTCTGATTTCTGACTTTATGGATGCAGGATATGAAAAAGAATTGAAGGTTCTTGCAAAAAGGCACGATGTTATCTGCTGCCCAATTTCTGATCCCCGCGAGTTTGATTTGGTTAATGCAGGACTTGTTGAAGTTGAAGATCCTGAAACTGGCAATCTTTTTATGCTTGATACGTCATCAAAAAGCTTTGCAAAAGAATTCAAGCAGAATGGCGAGATTGAACGCAGAAAGCTTGAAGATATGTTTGTCAAATATAAGATTGACCACATTCCTCTTTCCACTGATAGACCATTTCAGGATGATATACGGAAGTTGTTTAGGCAACGTCAGCTGCGAAAAAAACATGGGTGAGAATAGTAAATGGTTGATAGTAAATAGTAAATGGTTGGTTAGACAGTGGATATGATATAAGTGCGCAAGTGCGTAAGTTCGGAAATGCGTAAGTTGTGGAATAGCTACCACAGGTATTATATAAGTGCGCAAGTGCGTAAGTTCGGAAATGCGCAAGTTGTGGAAAGCCCCCAAGCGGGATTAATGATAATTGACGGTAGTAAATCTTGAGTCCTGAGTCGTGAGTCATTGAGTCGTTTTATGGTAGCACAACGTTGCCACTGCGTTGCTTTAGACGAGCTAAAGCCTCTCTTAAGCTTCGCTACGAGTCTAGGTTGCTGGCGTTGTAGGGTCGGCTCTGTGAGCCGATAATGATAATGAATAAGATTTAAGAGATAATTATGAATGTACGAAAATTTTTAATATTAATTACTTTATGTTTCTGTTTTATTTTTCAGGGATGTAACAAGGATGTGCAGGAGCTGCCTGAGTATACCGCCGTTCCCCCCAAAGTTGAAAAAGTTAGTCAGAACAATATTACTGTTGAAATGACAGCTACTCCAGGACAGGTTGAATTTGATAAGGATGTAATTCTTAATGTTAAACTTTTGTCCACAATGGCAGTTGCTGTTGATTTTACATTAACAGAAGATAGATTGCAGGGATTTGAGATCGCTGGTGAGATTATTGGTGTTCCAACTAAAAAGGATGGTTGGCTGGAACAAGTTAATCAATATAGCCTTACACCAAAGATGTCTGCTGAAAAGTTTCGAATTGCACCAATTGCGGTTAAGTACAAAGAGACTGCGGTTTCTCCTGTTCGCACAGGATGGTTTCCAACAAAACCACTGGTGTTTGAGCCTGTTGTAAGAGTTGCTGTCACTGGCGATGAAAATGTGTTTGTCGATGTAAAACCTCTTTATGTCCGCCCTACATTTGCAACAATTGGATTGTATATTCTTGCAGGGTTATCTCTTATTGCTGTAATTGCTCTGATTGTATGGTTGATAAGAAAAACTCATGAACAGATACAGATTCGAAAAATGTCACCAAAAGAGCGTGCAATGCGAGAATTAAATAAATTGCTTTCAAAGCATCTTGTTGAAAAACATAAGGTGAAAGATTTTTATCTTGAGTTGACTATGATTGTTCGTAGATATATTGAACGCTCTTATGGAGTGCGTGCGCCTGAACAGACAACAGAAGAATTTCTTGAAGCGGTTGCAAATAATCCATCGTTCAAGGTTGAAACTGTTAACAAACTTAAAGAGTTTCTTGAGTCATCTGACTTGGTTAAATTTGCGGGTTATGAACCAGATACAGGTAGTATTGACAGGTCGGTGACTACAGCCAAGGATTATATAAAGACTGATGCCGGCAGAACTGATTCGGAAGGAGGAAGCAATGTTTAGATTTGAAAATCCAATGATGTTCTTGTTTCTATTTCTATTTATACCTGTTGTCTACTTCTTTATGAGATGCAGAGTTAAACGTGGTATGCTGTTTTCTGCAACTAGTCGTATTTCACATAAAACATCATGGCGTTCAAGAGTTGGCTCCCTTTTGCCGTTACTCTATCTAGCAGGGCTGGTGTTTGTGATTATTGCTCTTGCTCGTCCGCAGACTCTCTTTTCATCCATGAGACAGAAGACTGACTCAATTGCAATTGCTATGGTAGTTGATGTTTCGGGTTCAATGGAAGCTCTGGACTTTTCTGAGAAGACACCAACTGGATGGGATTATATTACAAGACTTGATGTTGTTAAAGAAACCTTTGCCCAATTTGTTGAGCAGCATCCAGATGATTTGGTTGCTCTATTGACATTTGGTGGATATGTGACAACAGTGACCCCATTGACTATGGATGACAAGGCTGTCCTGCATGCCTTGAAAGGTGTGACAATACCTGGACAAACTGTTGATAATAGGGGACAGATTACCAATCAGGAAGAGTTGATGACGGCAATTGGCGATGCACTTGCAACAGCTTGTGCACGAGTGAAAAATGCTGAAGTGAAAAGCAAAATAATTGTTCTACTGAGTGATGGAGAATCAAATACCGGTTTGATTCAACCTGACAAGGCTGCAAAACTTGCAAAAGAACTTGGAATAAAAGTTTATACAATTGGTGTCGGCACAAATGGACAGGCTCCATTTATGGCAAAGGATATGTTTGGTAACAATCGTGTCCAATATGCCAATGTTACGTTAGATGAGGCTCTACTGCAAAAGATTGCAGATGAGACTGATGGCAAATATTTTAATGTAAAAAACAAAAAGGCGTTTGAGTCTGCAATGGAAGACATTAGTAAGCTTGAAAAGACTACAGTTAAGACAACTGTATATAATCAATATAATGAACTTTTTGTTAAATATCTTTTAATTGGAATTTTATTGTTAATTCTATCAACCAGTTTGAATATGGTTGTGACAAGAAACATTTTGTAGGAGTACTATTATTATGACCGTAAAATTTGTATATCCGTGGGTTATTTACTGTTTTTGGATTATTCCTTTAATATATTTCTGGTGGTTTGCTTTGAATAAGCACAGTCAGGATAGATTAAAAAAGTTTGTCTCGGTTGGGATGCTGCAGAAACTGCTGCCTAAAATGACATCAAGAAGATTCTATTGGCAGTCAGCTTTTATATGTCTTGGACTTCTATGTTCTCTTCTGGCAATTGCACGTCCACAATGGGGAAGCAAAGAACAAGTTTTTTATCAGCGTGGTCGAGATGTGATGATCTGCCTTGATGTATCTCGTTCAATGCTTGCGACAGATGTTCGCCCAAATCGATTGGAAAGAGCAAAGTCTGATTTGCTTGATTTGATTTACTCACTAAAAGGTGATAGGGCTGGATTGATTGCTTTCAGACATAAGGCGACACTGGTCTGCCCTCTGACAATTGATTATTCGTATTTACGTCAGGCGCTAATCAATGTATCTCCTGCATCGGCTCCTAGAGGGGAGACTGATATTGGTGCTGCAATTCTTAAAGCTCTTGAAAGCTTTGACAATGATGATCCATCTCACAAGGCAATTATGCTTGTTTCCGATGGAGACGACTTGACAAATACGGCAATCGAGGCTGCTAAAAAAGCTAAGGAAAAGGGAATACCAATATTTACAGTTGGATTTGGCAGTCGCAAAGGTAGTATGATTCCAGACAAAGATAATCCAGATTTGAAAATGAAGTATGAAGGCAAAGATGTTGTCAGTAAACTTCAACATGAGATTCTTTTAAATATTGCAACTGTTTCTGGTGGTTCATATATTCCTGTAGAAACTGCAAGTCTGACAAAGACAACGCTTGGCGATTTGTATCGCGATAAGCTTCGTGGTATTACCGCTGAAGATAAAGAAGAAACCGTAAAAAGAACATATATCGAAAGATATCAGCTTTTCCTTGTTCCAGCTCTTATCTTCTTTATGCTGGCAACATGCTTCTCAAGAGGGAGACTACTTAAGAAAAGAAAACCACAACCTGAATTAAAGCAGCTTTCAATCTTAATTCTGTTCTCGCTATTTGCCTTGCAGGCATCAGCACAAGTTGGTCAACCTGCACCAGTGGAACCAAACAAGCCATTTACATATGAGACAAATTCTGTTCCATCAGAGCTGATTGTCGAAGATGAAATACGAGGTAAACCTCGCCCTGTTGCTCGTGAAGCCCAGAAGTATTATAATCTTGGCAACTACGCAAAAGCTTCTGATTATTACGAACGAGCAGCGTCTTCATCTGCAACGATGGAAGAAAAAGATATCTACACATACAATGCAGCCGTCTCAGCATATAAAGCTGGTGATTTTGCAGAAGCATCACTTCTGTTTGCTGCTGTTTCTCCAGATAGTGAAGTTATTGATATGAGTCAGCTTTATGACAACCTTGGAGCAAGCTACTACAAAGAAGCAGATGTTGGAACCAATACAACCGCTGCTGCAATGAATCAGCGTCAGACATCTATGACTCAGGCTGCTGAAGCATTCAAAACTGCCCTGAGACATAACAGCGACTTTGATGCTGCAAAAAACTTTGCCGTCGTTATGAAAAAATTGCCGGAAGTTCGCAATGAGGCAAAAGTTGCAACACTTATGGAAGCTAATAAAGATGCCCAGCTAGATGGACTAGTTTATAAAATTTGGGCTGAACAAAAGAGACTCATTAAGCAGTTGGAAACAACGATGACAAATCAGAATTATACAGTCATCAATCAATTGGAATCAATTGCTAAAGAACAAAACTCTAATGCGGATCTGATTATTCCGCTTAAAGTCAAGCTTCAAGAGGCAATGGCTAAACAGCAGCAATCTACTGAACAGCAGCAACAAAACATGCAGATGCTAAACCAGCTGCTTGATTCAACACAGGAAAAAATGAACGAAGCCGCTGATAAAATGTATGATTTGAATCAAGATGCATGGCGAACTGCAAAAATTGCAGAATCAGGAATATACAACACATGGAAAACTCTTGCTCCATTCTCAAAGATTCTTGGCGAAGCAATTCAGCAGCAGACAAATAATGTTGACAAAACAGTTGCGAATCTTGATAATCAAGCTGTGTTAGAAAGAGAAGTTTTGCCTGTTCAAGCAGAAATTTCATCATTAACAAAAATATTTGAAATGAAATTTACAAACTCTGTGCCGGTTGGGGGAACTCAACAACAGCAGCAACAGATGCCACAAGGAACACCGGGGACAATGCAGATGCCTCAAGGTCAACCAGGTGGAGCAATGCAGATGCCTATGCCACAAGCTGGGAAATCTGCAACTACTCCTTCTCAGGAAATTACTGCTGAAACACGTGCAAAAGTTATTGAGCTTACCCAACAAGTAAAGTCAGTGCAGGCTAATGCAAAACAGAATCTGCAGAACAATGCATATCCAATGGCTATAGCTAATGAGCGGGGAAGTTATGATTTGCTGAAAGAAATTCAAGATCTGTTACCCAAACAACAGAATCAAGATCAACAGCAAAACCAGGACCAGCAGAACCAGCAGAATCAGGATAAGCAAAACCAGGAAAATAAAGAGCAGAAAGAAAACAAAGAAAATAAGCAGGATCAAAACCAAGAACAACAGCAGAAGCCTGAAGAGCAAAAGGAAGAAAAGAAAGAGGAACAACCTCAACCAAAAGAAGAGAAAAAAGAACTTTCAGATGATCAAGTAAAACAACTTCTTCAAAAAGCTCTCCAGCGTGAAGATGAGCATAAAGAAGAAAAACAGAAACTCAACGAAAACATGCCTCTCTCACCATACGAAAAAGACTGGTAGCAAAAACCGAAGGTTTTTGTTAATTACGAATTACGAATTAAAAATTACGAATTGACGTGCGTCATGAGTCGTTCTATTAGTTAGACAGTTAGTCAGTTAGACCGTTAGTTGGCTTTTATGGTTGCGGGCGTTTTGCACTTGCGTGCTGGTTTTGATAGTCCCGCAAAACGGGATGGATCGTTGCGTTACCTTGGGGTAGCGTCGGTTTGTAAACACAACACCTGTAGCCGAGTCGCTCCGGCTCTGGATAAAAACAAATGGAGAAAATATGAAACCTGATGAAAAGCAGATAAAAGAGATTGCCGAAGAACTTGAGTTAGGAATGCTATGCTTCTACAATCAGAAAACAGGAAAGATAATCTCATATCCCTCAGAAATGGATGATGAAGATCTCTGGGAAAAAGATGTCAATGAGGTAGATCAAAACAGCGGGATGCCGTTTTGCGGGAGGAGGTGCGAGCAACGGGATACTGAGGGTGGCTTGTAGAGCAACAGCTCGCTCGCAAAGAAGGACTCAATGACTCAGGACTCTCGACTCAAACCCGCAAAACTAACTTTGCCATTATCAGCTACTCCGCTCAGTTTTACATGAAGAATCTACCAGCTTTTCATCTTTCACCATTCAATATTCACTTTTTTTATAATAATACTGCCAGCAGCTTACCTGAATTCATAGTTTATCATTAATGATTTGTAATTCTTAATAATGCCTTTTTGCTGGGGAAAATGTTGTTTGATAAGGGGTTGAGGATTTGATGTTTTTCCTGAATATTATTTTAACAAAAAAATAGTATATTTTTTATAAAAATAGGTTGACTTTATTGCACGGTTTTAATATTCTCCCGGCTCTTTTGTGATGAACTAGGTTCATGAAAAGGCGAAAAAAAACACTTTTTAAAATAAGTTGAATTATTTAAAAAATAAGTGTTGACAAAAACTGAAAGTTTTTGTTATTCTTTCCGCTCTTTTGTGAATAACAGGTTTTGTAAAAAACCTTGTTTATCCTTAAGCGATGTAAGTGTAATGACTTTTCTTAACAGTTTGAAAATAAATTATTTTTTATTTGACAAGTGTTATAAAACTTTGATACATTTGCGGTCGTGTTTGCGGTAAAAGTGAATGCGGTTTGTTCTTTAAAAACTGAATATAAACACATATTATTTTATCAAGCGGAATACTCATTCGTGGGTTTTTCAATTTTGGTGATGGTATGGTGTGATTTACTACAAACATATGCTTGTGTTGGGAAGACTAGTCTTCAC
>JAQICX010000078.1 GCA_027858345.1 Kiritimatiellia bacterium
CTGCTTGATTCACACCAAAATTTCGCCTACCATAACCAAAGTCACAGTTGACATACGTTTTGAATCTGGTATGCTCTCGCAGTGCACCAACAAGCAAACGGGCACGCCCGGCACACAACCAGTTGCTGCAGTGTACCCACCGGGGCGCTTCGCTAGCCCCGGCGGTCCACTGAGCATTACGTTAGGAAAAAAACATGAAAAGATATTTATTTGCGATTTTAGCCCTTATTCTTTGCGGATGTACAGGCAACAACGATGTTCAAAGAAAACTCAATGAAGGTGGTGAATTTTTTCAAAAAGGGGATTATGATTCTGCAATACAAAAATATAGTGAGGCTGTAGAAGCAGATCCCGATAATCCAATAGGATATAATATGCTTGGCATGGCTTATCGATTTAAATTTAATCAGACGGGAACTCAAGAATATAAAGATAAAGAAATTGAAGCATTCAAAAAATCGGTTGGACTTGATCCTAAATATTGGGTTGCACTCAAAAACCTTGCTGCTTCATTGTATTACCAAAACCACAAAAAAGAAGCAGTCCCATATTTGGAAAAAGCCCTCAAACTCCAACCAAATGATCCTGAAAAAACATTATTATTGAAATGGATAGAAGAAGGTAAAAGCATTAAATAATAAAATAACAGGAAAATCCTAACAAGGCAGGTGGAGGCTATCGCCAGTTATGCCGAAGGTGTAGACAGGGATGATGTTATTGCCCTTGTAGATAACACCGTCTTCGGAAACTCAAAAGACGGCATTCTGCTGACATCAACAACCTTATTTGCCAACGACGGAGTTGAAGACAAAAAGCAAATTTCATTGGCTGATATCTCCAGCATTTCGATGATCAAGAAAAAGATTGTTGTTAATGACGAATTTTTCTGCGGATTCCATATCCCCTCGAAGAAAGCGATGGCTCTTTTTGTTGAAATGCTGGCAAAAGCAACAGGAAATTATGATGAGTCAGCCAGTCAAGAAGATGTCGCTATCCCTTCAGAGAAAAAGAGTAAAAAGCCAAAAACTCATAGCTGGACAACATTCTACTTTTTCATGAGCGTTGCCTTGTTTGCGTCACTATCTGCCTTTACGGTCTATGATCAAGAGACCAGAACTGAGGCGGTTGAAGTTTGTATAGTTGTGGGCGCTCTGTTGCTAATATCCACCATCCCATTTTTCATTATTCTTTTTGGGAATAAAACTCCAAGAAACTGGAAACGACTGCTTGGATGGATCATCGTAGAATCAATCTACAATCCCCTTTTCGGCATCCCTATCTGGATCGCATGGGCAAGAAAAAACAACAAAGCTCGTTATGGGGATGAGGCTGCATTCAAACAAGAAGCTCTTGAGGCACAGGACAGAAGAGAAGTCGCGCGAGAACGTAATAGAAAACTTGCAACTAAAATGGTTGCGGCAAATGCGGCATTAGCGGCATATGAAAAATTGCCCCCAAAACAACGTGAAAATGCAGTTAAAGCTGGACTTCACCTTTGGGCGTTAGCTGCTTTAAATCCTGACAAAGCAAAACAGGTAAAAAATGCCATTAACAACTTAGCGAATAACGGATCCATCTCCGGCTCCACTGCAATGCAACGGATTCAAGAACTCAAATTGCTTTACGAAAATAACCTTATTTCAAAACAGGAATTCAAGTCGAAGAAGTCAGAAATCCTAAGTCAAATTTAACCACCATGAATCAAACAACCTCCTATGATTATAAACTTCGGATAATACCAAACCTCACCTGGTTGCCATGGGTGTGCGCCGGTTATTTTCAACGACCCAAAGACAAGCGGGTACTTGTTGTCGGAGAATCACATTACATTCGACCTGAATCTCCCGATCAATTTGATGATCAATTGATTTCCCTGATCGGAGTCCAACACCTTGGGAAATATTTCAGTTGGGAAAAATGGAATGACTATTTAGTCCGACAACACCCCGACTTAATGGGATTTCTTCATGCTGAAAAATATACAAATAATTCCTAACTAGCAGATCCACCATACCCAGAGGGGCGCTTCGCTTCCTCCCCTCTGGTCTGGTGATCTAAACGTTCTGAAATAAATGAAGTATTGCTCTAAAGCACCCCTCCATGATAATCTTAAAATATTAATGGAGATCTATTATGCACAATGAATTCACAGCAATAGTTGAAAAAGACGGAAAGTGGTTTTTTGCTTATTCACCGGAAATCTCTGGTGCAAATGGGCAAGGCCAAACAAAAGATGAGGCTCTCAATAGTTTGTCGCAAGCAATTGACTTAATTCTAACAGACAGGCGTGAGGATGCAACCAGAGGTTTACCAAAAGATGCAGAACAACTAATGGTTGCTTTAGGATGAAGCGTAACACACTTCTTAAACACCTGCGACGAAATGGCTGTTTTCTGAAAAGAGAAGGCGGCTCTCACTCCCTTTGGTGTAATCCGCAAACAGGTTGGATAGAAGCGGTGCCGCGTCACACAGAAGTTCCAAACCGTCTAGCAAAAAAAATATGTAAGTGTTTGTCCATTTCTGAAATAGGATAAATCAGAACAAGGCAAATGCACCTGATCAAAAAAGCGCGCTTTTTTGACAGGTGATTTCAACGTTAGAAATTAAAAAAATCCACAGTTGACGTATCTACATAATGTATATACAATAAATCTATAAGTTTGAGTGGGATAGCAATAAGAATGAGATGAATATCCGGAAACATGGAATTAATTTCCGAGATATTATCGAGATTTTTGAGCACCCTATGTTGACTCAATTAGACACACGACATGATTATGGTGAAGACCGTTGGATTGGTATCGGAATAATAAAAGCTATAGTTGCCGTCGTCGTATATATTGAGTGGGAAAATGAAGACACAATACGAATTGTTTCAGCACGGAAGGCTACAAGTCATGAAAGCAAAGAATACAATAAAAGAATCTCGTACAGATTGGGAACGATTGAATAAAATGCATGACAAAGATATTGATCTTACAGATATTCCCAAACTGGATAAATCTTTTTTCGACAATGCACAGATTCACATGCCACAACGGAAGAAAGCCGTCTCAATTCGACTTGATGCAGACATCATTGATTGGTTCAGGAAAAGTGGCAAAGGATACCAAACAAAAATTAATGCAGTTCTTCGCTCATATGCTGAAGTACACCAAAAATAAATATTTTCTAACATAAAAAAGCTTTCAATGTGCCGTAGCGCACATAGAAAGCACGTGTTGGACTAAGCTGCTGTTGGATTTTCGGGCCTTATGTGTTTTCCACTGAGCCACGGAGGATATGCGGTACATGAGAGGAAGTCGAAACTGTCCCAGGAGAGGGACCTGTGCGAAGAGTCACGCTCTCTGATGCATGCAGGACATAAGAAAGCACCGCACTGAGGACACGGCAAGCCGCATTTCTCGGACCGAAGACACAGGGGTAACGAGCCGCGTATATGACGTTGCAAAAAGGATCTGCTTTTTGTCGGCAAGGTATCGATTTATTCAACATGGTGGACCTCTCGGAGAGGCCATCTCATACTTTAACCGCTGACTGCGATTATAACGCTTCTCAAAGGTCATAACCGACTTGCATTTGGGGCAGCTCATTGGTGGCGGCTGTTCTATCTCCGGCGGTTTTGGCAGATCGCATCCAAGAGCAAACGACATCGCCGCCTGAAGAAGTTTTATTGTTCCGCGTTTGGAGCTGTGATGCAGTCCGTAGTGACGCACTTTGCAGAAACGCGAAGGCAGCACATGCTGAAGGAATCGACGCAGAAACTCCATTGGCTCAAGACGCAGGGGTTTCGATTCATT
>JAQICX010000113.1 GCA_027858345.1 Kiritimatiellia bacterium
TTATAAACATCAATCAGCTCTAGCCCAATTTGACCATCTTTATAAAACTCTATTTCACAAGCACTGTCACCAACAGCCGATGGCTCAATTTCAAACATACCAACACACCCCAAATCAACAGCACCATTTCGACGATATAAACCACGACCACCTGATATCGTTATAAAATTCACATTGTTTGCCTTGAAATTTTCAAAGGCATTAAAAAACAACTTGGTTCCAAGTCCTTTTTGTCTGTAATCAGGGTGAGTGCAAACCGCCCCTATCTGCCCATAAGGGAATCTCAACGCCGTCAATTATCATAGGTGTCAGAGATGTACCAATATGAGAAACAATTTTTTTTCCATCAACGGCCACCATCAAATTGTTGGCATTCTCTTCCGACAACATAAGAGGAAACTGAAGATGCATATCGTTATGGTCAGGTTTCTCGGTCTTTCTAAAAACAAGATTACACAATCTAGCAACATCCAGAACCATATCAGCACTTGCATTCTTAAATTCTATCATATTTTTTCCTTAATTTTTTTTACAAAAAGTGTACCTTAATTTTTCGGTTGAGTTTGAAAAGCCATTTTTGCCAAATCAACACACTTCAATTTGCACCAATTTTCGCTTGACCACCCCTCCGTCTCTCCCGCCGCCACTTTGCTTTAAAAAAAGCAAAGTAGTAGCGGGATCGCCACCTCCTCCCGCTTTGCGGGACTAGCAAGCTAGCCGGGGAGGAGTTCTAATTATTGCTGATCTAGGGAAAGCGGTGCAATACTGCTCCCCTTGCTAAGGGGAGCTGTCACGCTTGCGTGACTGAGGGGTGATTTTTTTCTTGTTATAACCAAAATGACTTGACAATGCAAAACAACAATAGTAGCATTTCATTAATCAAAAGCAAGAAATACAATGCGAATAATATAATACAGGAAATCAGATTAAACAGGAGAAAAAGATGGCAACATACGTTGAACCAATAAGAATAGGAACTTTAGTAAACGCAAGAGATATTGAAAGGACCAAGTCGTATATCAAGCAAATCAAGCAGCACGGATTTGAATCATTTCAACTATCACTAAGTTTTGCATCAGAAGTCAGTGTTGATCTTAAAGCTTTAGCAGATGGCGTAAAAGAGGCTATTGGTGATGATAATATTGTAATAAGCTCTCTGGGAGTATTTGGCAATCCGCTTGAAACAACAGAAGCAGCACAGTGGACTAGAGAAGGATTTGCAAAAGCAATTGAGGCATGCAAGTTTTTTGACTGTGATATTGTTGCCGGGTTTGCAGGGCGTTTAATAGACCAATCAATTGATAAAAGCATGCCGCGTTTTAAAGAAGTCTTTTCTGAAATTATTGAACAAGCAGAAGCCAATGGAGTAAAAATTGCATTTGAAAATTGCGATATGGGTGGCGACTGGAACAGAGGGGATTGGAACATTGCACAAAATCCGACTGCTTGGGAAATGATGTTTAATGAAGTCAATTCAGACAATATTGGATTATGTTGGGAACCTTGCCATCAGATGGTCAGTCTTATCGAGCCAATTCCACAATTAAGAAAATGGGTTGGTAAAATTCTTAATGTACATGGAAAAGATGCAACAATCAATTGGGATGTGGTTCGCGAACACGGTGTTCATGGGAAACAACAATTTGCATATCATAGAACTCCTGGGTTTGGTGATTCTAACTGGACTGACATAATTACTATCTTACGTCAGAACAATTACCAAGGATCTATAGATATTGAAGGCTGGCACGATCCTGTGTATAGAGGTGATTTAGAAATGACGGGACAAGTTTATGCTCTGAACTATCTAAAATCATGCCGTGGCGGAACTTATGTTCAAAATCCCAGCTAACATAGTACTGTCAAAAATTATATGAAAAATATGAAAACTGAATATCCAATAACCAACTTAAGGCGGACACTCGTGGCGAAGCCTAAGAGAGGCTGGAGCCTGCGACAGCAACGAAGTGGCCTACCCGCAACCAAAAGAGATTCTAGCGCATCCGCCTTCGCAGCAAGCTGACTACGGCGCGACAGGAAGGCACAGAGAACGCAGATAAAAGTTTAATGGGGAGAGAACGTCCAATCCCGCAGACCGGGACTAACAAGTTAGCCGTTCAACATCCAATATTAA
The DNA here is from genome assembly GCA_027858345.1 of Kiritimatiellia bacterium. Lineage (GTDB taxonomy): Bacteria > Verrucomicrobiota > Kiritimatiellia > JAQICX01 > JAQICX01 > JAQICX01. Next base: position 2,135 of record JAQICX010000113.1, read on the forward strand.
ATGAAGACCCCCTCCGTCCTCGTTCCTCGGACACCTCCCCTAAAAGAGGGAGGAGCTTTGGCGGACTAATGCGGTTTGCAGATACAACACCTGTAGCGTCGGGCGTTGACCGACGAAAGGGCGGTGTTTTCACGACCTTTTAGATTGTGAATTACTGTTGTTTTTTCGCCTGCCTGTGCGTTGCACGCAGACAGGTGGTAAAACAAAAAGTTGACGCGCATAAAATTGCATCAGAAGTTGTTTGTAATAAGACAGTTAAAAATACTCTTAAAAACAAACGATCATAAAAAACGAGAAAATGAAGGGTTGTAGTACAGAATATCCAAGGAAGAAGTATGTACCCCTCCCACCTCGCAGGCGAGGTGACCTCCCCTAAAAGCGGGAGGAGCTTTGGCGGACTAAGATCCAAAGGTTCAACGACCCAACTAACCATCCAACGAATTTATCAGAAGCAGAAAAAGATTAGGCAACTGCTGAAGATGATTTGAACAAGAAAAATCAGGCATGCTACGAGCAGAGCTGACTTTCCGCTTTGCATGAGGCTTGCAAATTTGATTTTCAGTCCAATTCCAGCCATTGCCACAATAAGAGAATATTTGCTAAGAGTACTCAAAATACCAATATATTTTTCTGGCAGCAGATTAAAAGTTGGTATAAAAGAGAACAGAATAAAGCCTATAATAAATAATGGCACCTTAATTTTTACACCCTTTTTAGCTCCTTGTTCTGTGTTTCCAGTTTTAAAGCAAAATAAAAGCACCAATATTATTGGTGTTAACATGAGCACTCTTCCCATTTTTACAATTGTTGCAGTTTGACCTGTCTCTTCGCTTATGGAGAACGCCCCAGCGGTGACTTGACCCACGGCCTGCAATGTATTGCCAATTAATATTCCGGCATTTACATGAGATAATTTGAGAATTACCGCCCCAATCAAAGGCAAGAGAAATATACCAATGGTTCCAAGAAAGTTGACAATTGCAATTGAGAGTCCAACATCTTCTTCTTTTGCATCAATTATCTTTTCCGTTGCTGCAATTGCTGAACTACCGCAGACGCCGCTACCAATGCCAAGCAGGAGTGATAGTTTTGGATCGACCTTTAGTAGTTTTCCAAGAATAATTGCGGTAATAATTGTCACTGACATTGCAACAATGATTAATCCAACAGTTTTATAACCAAGTTTCTGGAGCAGTACATAATTTAGATTAACCCCCATCAAGGCAATAGCAAAAGATAGCAGTTGTTTCTCACTGAATGCTATTCCTGACTTGAATGTTTCCCCAAGCTTTATGCTGTTACCAACAACTATACCAATAAGGATTGCTATTGCAACTGCTCCAAGAGGAACATATTGAGATGTAAATTTGGCAATCACGCCAATGATTATACACAAACCTATTCCATAAATCTTCTTCATTTCTTCTTCTATTCTTCTGTTTAACAATCAGTCCTGTGTCAAAATTCAATTTGCTAAAACGACTAAAGACTCTAGACTAGGGTTTACTGTTTAATGTGAGACAGGACGCTTCGCTACTGTTGCAGGCTCCAGTCTCGGCAAGCCGGTTCCCATATTATGTATTCACTGCGTTTCGTTGCTTTAGGTAAACTAAAGCCTCGCTTCGCGAGTACATAAGATGATTTCGCCTTTAGCTCTCTAAAAGTAACTCATTGCAGTGCAAAAAGATGCGTAACATCGCATTACGGATTCATAAATTGTATGAATTTTATATTATAATTCATCTGCAAGCTTTTTGGTCTAAATGTGCTAAAAACCTTGCATTTCAAACGTCGTTAGTATAGCATAACACCTTGTTAAAACACAGGTTATGAATCAAACAGGATGCCCTAGACTAACGACGAGACTAAATCTAAGTTAATGGGTCAACCAATACCGAAGATTAGTATGATGGCTCCGGCCAGCACCCCAAAGATGCCAATGATGATGTTGACAATGAGTTGTCCAAACGTGGGCGGTTTCTGCTCTGCACTGGCTGTTGCGTCTGGCGACCTCAGTTCTGTCTTGTGCCACATAGTGGACGTTGACAATAGTTCTGTACCCTTCACCAAGGATTAGCAGCTCGTGCACATAAACTTTGACCTACTCAACAGGCGTTTACCGAGTAGGGTTCATGCTGGTTCGATACAGTAGAAGAATCACTCTCGTCTAGGGCAATTTCCCTTGGGTACTCTGCATCAACACTCCCCCTTCTAATTCATGCCCTAATCATAATCCATACGCAATACGGGCCCGCTTCCCTTTAAATTGCCAGCATAACGGAACGAAATACCGCAGCAAGTTCCGACCGACTTCGAATTCAACGCAACATCCAATGCATCCCGCAATCCTTCAGGATCCTTCAAAATCATAGGTCCCTTACCAACAAGAGCGGGTTTCATCTCAAGCATATATTCACGAAACGTCAACCCCCGATTCAAAGCACTTATCAAACTGCCCTCAATCAACCCATCCAAACTGATAAATTCCAGTTCCGGATAAAAATAGGCTCCCTGAACTTCCAAAACCATAACACTATGTTCATCATCCAGAGGGTTATAATAAACTCGTGAAGCATTCGATTCAGCACTAGCACGTATTTTATACCCAGGAAGATGTTTTACCAACGGATATAACAATATCCCATTAAGCAGCAGAACATATCCAATCAAAAGAACTTTCCCGACAGGCTTTTTCAAAAAAAGCATTATTTCTTCCACCGGTCCGGCACTGACAAGCACTGCAGACAATATCGGCAGGAGATATCTTCCCTTCCATGTAGAGCAGAATATGAACGAAAAAAACAGGGTAAGAATAAAATATGACAGCAATACAGGAATCTTCAATCCACTCAATCGTCTTTCCCTGTAACAGGCAATACTCAGCGCCACGATGAAAGGAGCAAATAACGCCCCCAGAAAAAATGCATCCAGATTAACTCTCCATCCGACCCAGGGAATAGTAACAGTATCGAAAATTTTCAGATGTAACCGACGCGATGAAGAAGCTCCTGGAATCAGACTTCCACCCAACTCACTAAAAACAAAAAATGCCACTGAAAATACGAGTAATCCACATAAAAAAAAGAAAACCAGATTTCTGACAGGGTACTTTCGTCCTAAAATTAGCCAGCAACCTCCTAAAACAGGAAGAACGACCATTTCTGGTCGAAGCAGATAGATGAAAAGCGTCAGAACAGCAAGCATGACGCTATAACCATTCCGCCAGCTCTTCCCTTCCGAAAACCGGTTAAGCACCAGTAAAACAACCGCAATGAAGAAAAGAACCAAAGGGGTTTCCATTGGATTGATGAGCCCCCAATAAAGTGAAATAGGATTACAAAAAATGAAGGCCGCAAGAAAAATAGATGCCCCGATTCCAAAACCTTTCAGCCTGGAAACCTTAAAAAATAACAGGGATGAAATAATTAGAAAAAATCCGGAAATAATGCGAGTGGCTCGGAAAAAAGATTCCTCCGCAGACAGGGTTCCCGAGAGCATTCCAGTCAATGCCAATATCATTTCCCAAAGAGGCGAAGTCCCCGCATTTGTTGCCTGACCGATCCCATATTCAAAAAAATGCCCCGTAGCAATGTTCCGAGCCAACACCAAATGGATCAGCACATCCCCCTCCACCTGAACCGACAGAGGAACCCATAGAAAAAAGAGGTTTAACGCAAATAGCGACAAGAACAGAGACAAAATAAAAAGAATAATTTTCATGTTTTTTTCCTTTGTTGAACAATTATTATACGAATGTTCGCAAAATAATGCTTTCTAAATATTTGTTAATAATTTCAAAAGTAATCTTTTTTACTTTTGATTGATGAAGATAGAGTAATAATGGCTAATAAATGCATGATGCAATCTGCAAAGCCCTCATATATTCAGTATTGTTACTAAATCTGATTCAATTTTAAGATATGTCCATAAAAAATGCAAGTTTTATTAAACGTCCTTGTTTTTCTGTCTTTGATTTTTCGGTTGAACACCCTTTTTGGCGGGGTCACGGACCCCGACCCTACAGTTGCGGATCTGCAACCAAAGCTAAAAGGGTGATTCGGAGGTGTTTTGTAGGGTTTTCCTTCAAGGTGCTCTGTGTTAGGCGTAGCTTGCAAAGCGAAGAGTGATCACCCCGCCTTTTAAATAAAATTTTCATAATTATCACCTAAAAAAGCAGAAAGTAGCACTTAATTCTTTGATTTTATTGATTCCAACGCGTGTTTTATCTCTCAACCGAAAAATTAGGGTTTTTGTTTTTTACTTTCCTTTTGAATCAAAATCGATTGCGTGCGACCTGCATCATGATTCAAGTTGACCAAACATAAGAGCTTTGGATGTCTCATTTGCTGCTTCAAGATAAAATGTGTCGCCAATACATTCATATGCTTTAACATAAGCCATACCCACAGTTGGTGTGCCAGAAGGTTGAACACAAACTTGTGTTGGGCTTGCCACACCTTCACCCCAACGCTGCGTCAAATCTTCACTATAGCAATAAACATATCCCCATTAAGAGCGACTTTTGTGCGCTAATAGGTCACAGCCTTACGCAGTCCATCTTCCACTTTTTTGGTAAAATCTTGATTATCCTCAGCACGCAAGCCAACAAGCATTGCTAGAAACACTACCACAAAAATTATGTTTCTAAATTTCATGGTTTCTCCGATTCATTATTAGTAGTTATTATGCCATTAAAAGGAGTTATATTCGAGAATTAATCTAACTCTTTTCTGAGTTTACTAAAGTTGTAAAGCAATAGTTTAACAACCATAACATACACTTTCAATTGTTTTCCAGCCTTAAAGCTAAGTATTCGCCTGTTTGCCGTAAATTAACATTGAAGAAACACCTGTTTTTATGTATTATGTTAAGTTAAGTTAAATAATATACTGCATAACTAACATGGCGAAGCTGTGCCCAAACAGTTATAAAAAGCTTTAGATAACAGCGAATGGATACGTTAAATAATGAAATTTTCAATAATTACACCTAGTTATAATGGTGCAAAATATTTACGGCAATGCCTAGAATCAGTAGCTAGACAAACTGATGTTGAAGTAGAACATATAGTTGCTGATTCATGCTCTACTGATGACACACCAGATATTCTAAAAGAATTCCCAAATGTTAAGGTTATCTGTGAATCTGACAAAGGCATGAGTGACGGAATCAACAAAGGGTTAAAAGCTTGTACAGGTGACTGGTGGATGTGGCTAAATACCGATGACTTTTTAGAAGATGGGGCGTTAAAGAAAGTACAAGATTTCATAGAAAGGCATGAAGATGCAGATGCAGTTTACGGGGGATGGCATTTCATTAACAAAGATGACGAGATATACAGAAGTCCCATCGCTTTGCCATACAATCTTTCCATGTTAATATACTATGGTTGCTATATTGCATCAACAGCAATTTTCTATAAAAAGAGCGCCACTTTAGATAAAGGAGAGTATATTCAAGAACGTTTTAAACAAGTAATGGATCAAGAATATTTTGTACGACTTGGAACTCTAAAACTTAAATTTTATCCAATGCCGAAACTAAAAATTGCCAGATTCAGAGTCCACGGTAACAATATATCAATGAGATACAGCAATTCAAAAGATATTGATGGTATATTGACCAGACAATTTCAACTAGCAGAATCCATCACAGTAAGACGAAAATATGGTCTTACACCTTTTAAAAACAGCCATTTAAATGCAGTATTTGACTGTATTATGTTTTTTTTCTTCAAAGGACTAAAAATTGCGTATGAGATTTTTGTATATATAAAGACCAAAATAAAAAATGATGAATAAGAGCAAATTAACAGACATTGAAAAATTGTTTAAATACTATGATAATGCAGGCCTTAAGAATCAGATTGCTGTCATACATGGACTCAGCCCAACTAAACAGCTAGGCCGGGATATTGACGTACTCACCAACAACATAAACGAAAAAAACGTCATTAATTTAACATGTCTATTTCTGCAAGAAACCAATTTTAAAGTCATAAAGCATTCCGTACCATGGGGGACAATAATCATTGGATTAAAAAATACTGATTTAGGAGCTCCATACTCTCTTGAAATAGACATTAATGTCGAGTTTTTTTGGGGTCTGACCAGTATAACCAGAACAAACAAACTCATTGACACCTATAATGTGAGCAACATTCCATGTGCAAAATGGGAAAGTTTTATCAAACGAATCCTATTACAATTTCTTTCCGGCAATCTAGCAAAATATAATTCAGAAGAGAAACAAAGTGAATTAGCAATTTATAAAGACGAGAAAGATATTGTAGAGCAGAAATTAAATAAGATTTTTGGCAAATCTATGGCAGACTCATTTTGCCAAGCAATAAGAGCACAGAATTGGTCGTGGTTCAAAGCTAACTGTTTTAATTATAGGATAAGATTCTCTGCATGGAGCCTAATAAATCATCCAACAGGATTATTTAGAAATTTACTGCTACGCCTAAAAGTTCAAATATACAAACACATGTCACCACAAACAGTACCAGATGTATGCTGCACGGGAGATGACGTGGACAAACTAAAGGTCTTTTGTGATGATATAAAAGATTTTTTGTCATCTCATTATGTTTTTTCCAGCATAGAATCCTACAATTTAGAAGACGAAACGCAGCTGCAGTCAATTAAGAAAGATAACAAACTGAAACAACGAATGCTTGGACTTTTTATATTTTATTCTGAGAAAGATGAAACATATCAAAATAGTAGATATAGCATACACTTTGATATAACAACTATAAATTATCAAGAAGCTGCAAAAAAAATTATTGAAAAACATTACCAACTGGCAAAAGATAAAAAGTCATGAATATTGGAATATATTTAAAAAACTTTCCTTCTAACAGAAACTTTGCAAAAAGAAGCATGGGTGCTCTTAAATATGTAGATGGCATGGCAAACGGTTTATCAGATAATGGTGCAACAATAACAATTTTATGTGAAAGAGACATAACTAAAGTTATTAAAACCAGCAAATATGATATACAAGTATTTAAGAGTTGCCACCTTAATCCATTTGCATTATCGATTGAATTCAAAAAACATATTAAGAACAGCAATCTAGACATCTGTCTTGTCTTTGGCATGTTTCATACTGGAGTATATGCGCTATCCAGACAACTAAAGAATGCTAGGATTCCATACGTATTTTGTCCTATGGATCCTTATAATGATGCATTATTTGCCAACGGAGCTCTCAAGAAGTGGATTTACTGGCATTTATTTGAAAAGCGTCTAATAAAGCAAAGTGCTTTAGTTGAATTATTCAATGGTGTGCATGAAAAGTTTATTAATGAGCATAAAGTATATCCCAGATGCTATACAACAGCACTTGCTATTGCTGATGATCAAATTCCAGAGATCACAAAAGACTGGAATACAGAAAATGAGACAATACGAATAATGTTTCAAGGACGAATTGACATTCAAAACAAAGGTCTTGATTTATTAGTTAAGGCGTTTACACAAGTAACTGATACACATGATAATATTGAACTTATCATGCAAGGATATCCACAGGATAATGCAAAATTACAAAAACTAATTGAAAATTTAGGTATGACACAACGCATATCCATATTACCACCTGATTTTTCTGTATCATCAACAGAATCAATAATGAGGAATAATCCTGATTTATTCTGTCTTAGTTCGCGTTTTGAGGGTTTTAGTTTTGCTGTTGTAGAGGCAATGTTATTAGAGCTACCTGTTGTCGTCACCTCTTTTGCCGGTATTGCTCCATTTGTAAAAGAGTCCAATGCTGGCTATATTGTAGAATCTACTGTTGAAAGTATACGAGATGGACTCTTAAATGCAATAAAAGACAGAGAAAATTGGCCAGAAAAAGGCAAAACAGGCAGAAAATATATATTAGAAACATTGCAATGGGAAAAAATTGCATATAAGAATCTAGAAGGATACAAACACCTTCTTAGCACTATAGATGAAAAAAAGTAATAACAAAGGAATATTCATTGTTTTTTGTGGTCCAGATGGCTGTGGAAAAAGCAGTGTTGCTGAAAAACTTGGAGATATTAATGGAATTTTTGACTCCAAATACAGTCAATACTATCATTGGAAACCTCTTCCACAAAGACATAATACTCAAATATCTATAGAAGACCCGCATGGTAAACCAGTTAGAAATCTTTTTGTAAGTCTTTTATATTTCGTCTATCATTATCTACCTTTCATATATGGATACTATCGATATGTCAGGCCTGCTTTACAAAAAAAGGGATTAGTTATCATAGACAGATACTATTATGACTTTTTTGTAGATTTGAAACGTTATAGACTTAATATTTCACAGTGGATTGTAAAACTGGGGTATATTTTGATTAAGAAACCAGATTTAGTATTTTGCCTTGATGCAGACCCAGAAATTTTACAGGCGCGCAAGCGGGAAGTTACATTTGAAGAATGTAAAAGACAGCGCAATGAATATCGAAAATTAGTAGAAAACATAGCAAATGGCTACATCATTGATGCATCCATGCCATTACAAAACGTTATAGATAATGTCAGAAACAGAATTATTGAAACAGCTACTAACAGCAACCAGAATATAGATTTTTTCTTTAAAACAGGGGCCCCAGTTATTGCTATACCCAACTGGAAAAAACCTAGACTTTATATTACATCTGTCACTTTAAAACAAAGGTGGCAAGACACGGCGCTTTATCCAGCATTTAATACTAAAGCAAAACTATATAAACTATTATTAAGAACTATGGCTTCCATCAAACTTATGCCCGTCAGATATTCTTCAGGTAATGATATATTTCACAAATACAAAATTGATTGTGACCGAAACTCTTTACTTATGGGCACAACTGGGCCATCTCAAAAGCTGGTAATAAAATGCATGAATAAGGATGGTAATACATTAAGCTACATTAAATATGGAAAAAAAGAGCTTGCAAAGATCAAACTCAAGAATGAATATAATATTTTATTGTCAGCAAATAAAATGAAAGATATAACAGCTCCAACACCTTTACAATACTCTGAGAACAATGATGAAGTAATATTACAAATCACACCTGTTTCAGGAGCAATGCTTGAGGCTAAACTACCAGATATCAAACAATTCTCGAATGGAATCAGTGATGATTTAAGAAAAATACAGAATTATTTAAAAAATCTTTATATAAAAGAAGAGCTTTACTCTATCCATGAGCACCCTGCCATTCTAGAGTTACAAAATAATTTAATGGAACAAGATATTAGCAAAAGTGATTTTAATGACATACTTGCAATGTTAAGCCATAAGAAATGGCCAAGAGTAATCCTACATGGTGACTTTGCTCCATGGAATATTCTGGAAAATAAATCAAACAATCAATTATGTGCTATAGATTGGGAAGAAGGATCTATCAATGGTTTCCCTCATTTTGACTTTATTCACTACGTCACACAGGTTGCAGCTTTGAATTTAAAATGGTCTGAGTATAAAACATTAAACTACTTAACCGAATTACTAAACACAGAACTAAATAAAGCCACTGCACCGATAATTAAGCTGGCACTTCTAAACAGCTTTGTCCATTTAAGATGCACACTAGGGAAATCACACATGATTCAAAATTGGCGAAAAACTATGTGGGAAATAACATCATGAAGTTTACTGAAGTACTATCAAAAGATAAGCAGGCAAACAAAGGTAATATAAAAGGACTAATTGTGGTAACTGCATTTAGGTTTGCACATCAGTTTGCACAATTACGGCATAAATATTTTCTTTTATGGATATTATGTGTCCCCTACCTTGTTCTTTACAGACTTTGGATAGAATGGACTCTCGGGATTGAACTTCCACAAAAGACAAAGGTAGGTCCCGGACTAATAATCTGGCACGGACAAGGAATGGTTATTAATGACAAAACAATAATTGGAGCCAATGTTCAACTACGGCATAATGTAACAATTGGAAACAAAAAATATTATGGACCTTGCCCAGTTATAGAAGATGATGTGGATATTGGATGTGGAGCAATTATTCTTGGAGATATTCGTATTGGCAAAGGCGCAAAAATTGGTGCGGGAGCAATCGTCACACATGATGTTCCTGCTGGACACAAAGCTGTTAATCCATGTGCAACCATATACGAATAGATACAAATAGCAATGAAGAAACCACTAAAAATATTATTTTCAGCATATGCATGTGAACCCAATCATGGTTCAGAACTTGGAATTGGCTGGGGAACTGTAAGTGCAGTCTCAGACATACATGAGACATGGGTGATAACAAGGACAAATAATAAAAAATGTATTGGAAAAGAACTCAAAAAGCACCCAAATGAGAATTTGCATTTTGTTTACTATGATTTACCTAAAGTAATCTTATGGTTGAAAAAGCGTGGTTTGGGAATGCAGTTATATTATTATCTTTGGAATAGTGGAGTTCGTAAACTCATACAAAACAATGTAGAATTAAAAGAATTTGATATATACCAGCATATAACCTGGGGACGTTGTTGGATGCCATGTGCATTCTTCTCTTTTAATATTCCATATATCTTTGGACCTGTAGGTGGTGTTGAAACAACACCAAAGTCACTTCTTGCAACACTGCCTATATTAGAATTGTTGAAAGAAAGATTCAGAACTATTATGATTAACACCTTTAGTTTATTGCCATCCGTTAAAAAGTCTATACGCAATGCGCACTGTGTTTTAGCGACAAGTCCAGAAGCCCTTGAATATGTTAGAAAGATGGGAGCTAAAAAGTCTCTCATATTAACCAATAGCGGCATAAGCATCGATAACTACAATACACTTGCCAAAACACCAATAAACAACAATAGAACAGTTAACTTTATAAGCATGGGACGTTTAGTTGCATGGAAAGGATTTCATCTCGGCATCAAAGCATTTGCAAAGCTAGATATAAAGGATTCTGAGTATTGGATTGTTGGAGATGGGACAGACCGCCAACGACTGGAAACTTTAGTAAGAAAACTAGGAATTGAAAAAAATGTAAAATTCTACGGATGGGTTCCAAGAGAAGAAGGTCTTAAACTTCTGGAGCAATGTAACTGTCTTGTACATCCAAGTTTTCATGATTCAGGCGGCATGGTTTGTGCAGAAGCAATGGCAGCCGGAAGACCTGTGATTTGTCTTAATTGTGGCGGACCTGCAACACAAGTGGAAGAAACAGCTGGCTATATTATCAAAACAAATTCAGAAGAACAAATAGTTACAGATATATCAAACGCAATGAATATATTATTTGACAATAGTAAATGTCGAAATGAAAAGGGTGTCGCAGGAAGAGTGGCTGTTAAAAATAATTTAACATGGCAGGCAAAAGCAATGTCTTTATCAAAACTATATTATGAGATCTTGGATAAATGAAAATAATACAAGTACATAATTATTATCAACAAGCTGGTGGAGAAGATGTTGTTGTCAAAGCAGAGTTAGAACTATTACGTTCTCAAGGAGAAGAAGTTATAACCTACTACAAAACAAATGATGAAATACATGGGGTATTATCCAAGCTCAAAACAGCAGTACAAACCATATGGAATCAAAAGACCTATAAAGAGTTTAAAAAAATACTTAAGAAAGAAAAGCCTGATATTGTTCACTGTCACAATACATTTCCTTTGATATCTCCTTCAATTTATTGGGCATGCTCAAAAGAAAAAGTTCCAGTAGTTCAAACTATGCACAATTATCGCCTACTGTGTTTAAATGCCTTTCTTTTTAGAAATAATGAAATATGCGAAAAATGCATAAAAAGAAGATTTAAACTCCCTGGAATTGTATATAAATGCTATAAAAATAGTTTTTTAGGCTCTTTTATTGTAGCAGAAATGCTACTCTTTCACACAATTACTGGAACCTGGCGAAACAAAGTTGATAAATATATTGCTTTAACAGAATTCCATAAATGCAAACTTATTGAGGGAGGTTTGCCAAGAGAAAAGATTGTTGTTAAAACAAATTTTACAGAGAAGGTTGAATTAGGAGAGTTAGCAAACAGTGATAATAAATATATTCTTTTTGTAGGACGTCTGAGCAAGGAAAAAGGCTGTGATATTGCTATAAAAGCATGGCACAAATTACAATCAAACAACGATTGCAAAAATATTAAATTTTTCATTATAGGCGATGGTCCCGAAAAAGATAATTTAATCAATATGACTAAAGATTTAAAGTTGACTAATTCTATTGATTTTCTTGAACAACAGCCCAAAGAAACAGTTTTAGAAAAGATGAAAAATGCAGAATGCATAATTATACCATCTCTATGGTATGAGACATTTGGTCTAACTATAATAGAAGCTTTTGCACAAAACTGTCCGGTCATTGCAAGCAATATCGGCAGTATGGCATCAATAATAAACTCAAGAAAAACAGGAATTCTGTTTGAGAAGGGAAATTCTGATGATTTATCCGACAAACTCCATTCTCTTTTGACAGACTCTAAGCGAATAGAAGAAATCAAATTAAATCAAACTAAAGAATTTGATCAAAAGTACACTTCTGATATCAACTATAATCAATTAAAAAACATATATACAAGCACAATTTCTAAAACATGATTAAAATATATAATATAATCAACATAATACTTTTAAGACTTGCAAGACTAGTTGTCAGACAAAATAAAAACACAAATTCTGAAAAAAGTTTTTTAATAATACGACTGGATGCAATTGGTGACATGGTGTTATTTTCTGCGTTTATGCGGGAATTTCGAGAACAGGAACCTGACGCAAAGATCACATTAGTAATAAGCCCACTAGTAAAAAACTTATATGAGAACTGCCCATATGCAGATAAAATCCTATATTTTGACGGACGCAAGCCTATAAAGCCTAAATTGGTCTCATCAACTTTTAGAGCAATGTTTTGGGGCATTAAAAACCTAAAAGGTGATCTCTATACTACAGCATTACTCCCCCGCCATGACACTGATGCTGAAGGAGCTTTAATGCTTGCAATCACCAGCAAATGTCCAAAGATAATATCGTTCTCAGAACACCAGACAAAAGAAAGAGCAATTGTAAATAGAGGATTTGACAAATTCATAATCCAAGAGTTTGTTACTGGAAAACTTCAGCATGAAGTTGAAACAAACTTAGATTTTCTTAGAAAAATGGGATATACAAACATTGACAATAACGATATTGAAATATGGCTATCCAAAAATAATAATGAACCCAACAAAATAAAAACCTTGTTGGCAGAAAAATCCATAACAAAACAAGATCTTTTAATAGGGATTGGATTTTCAGCATCAATGCAGTCCAAATGTTGGCCACAAGAATCATTTGTTGAACTTTTCAAATTAATACACCAAGAGTATCCAGATTCAAAATTACTTTTAATTGGAGGTCCAGGAGATATAAAACAAGCAAAAGAATTACAGTCTAAATATCCACATACAATATCATTCACAGGTTTATTATCTCTAAGAGAGACTGCTGCTCTTTTAAAACAATGTTCTATATATATCGGTAATGATAGTGGCCCTATGCATATCGCAGCTGCTATGAAAACCCCTACTATAGAAATATTAAACTGCCCTATAGCCAACAATAATACAAATAGTAACTCTCCATTAAGATTTGGACCTTGGAAGAATGTGCATCATATTTTACAACCAGAGAAACCTCTTCCTCCATGCAAAAATTTATGTTCACAAAACAAACCACACTGTATTACACAGATCACAGTACAACAACTTTTTGATAAAACACAAGCATTACTCTTAAAAACAGGAGTAATAGGTTATTCTCTATAAAATAATTACAAACCAAACTACAAACAATATGAAAATACAAACCATAAAAGATATATTTGCAGAAAAAATAAAGAAAAACTGGTACACAATACGAGCATACAAAGCTCTGGTAGTTGCATCCTTAGAAGATTTCAACCGTTTTGTTAAATATTCAGGAACATTTAAAAAGGAATATACAAAAGAGCAACTTGAATCAATAATCACCATTGATTATCACAGGCTGGAAAAAGGACTATCAATGGAATTTGTTCGACCGGGATTTGGTAGTCAGGCAACATCTGATTTACAAAACAACATGTTAATATATGCAGACAAATTTGAGTTAAGCAACATTTGGTTTGAGGTATTCACAACACTGGAGTCTTATTATAATTCCGCAAAACAACAAAATAGTTTAAACGACAAACTATTCCAACAATTTGCAGAAATAAAAAGATTAAGTGAAACAAGCACACACACACGAAGCACTCCAAATGGTGGAATTGAACATATAGAACGAGAGACAATTAATAAATATATTAATATTGATTATAAATCATTTGTAGAATCTCGCCATAGCATAAGACATTTTTCAGATGGAGAGATAGATATGGACAGAATCTTTAGGGCAGCAGAAATAGCTCAATTAGCTCCATCTGTATGTAATAGACAACCATGGCATCTTTATGCTCTAACGAATAAAATCAATATAAATGAACTACTTACAAGACATGGAGAAGCCAGAGGTTTTGACCATAACGTTAATAAGATACTTATCGTAACTGTTGATTTGCAAAATTTTCATTATCAAGGAGAACGAAATGAAGCATGGATCGACGGTGGCATATATACACAAGCACTACTTAACGGCTTACACTACCTTGCAATTGGCACATGCTGTTTAAATTGGTGTGTAAACAAAATACACGACCAATGGCTAAAAAACTTAATTGATATTCCAAAATCTTCTGTTATTATATGCCTAATTGCATTAGGTGAATTACCTAAGACTTTTAATGTACCAATATCACCTCGTAAAGACATATCAACAGTATTAACAGTCAAATAGTATAAAGGATATTTATAATGAAAATTTTATTCTGTGGTTGCATATATGGTGCAGGCAATATTGGAGATGACGCCATTTTAGAGGGGCTAGTAACAGAATTCAAGAACCTTGACAACAACATTCAAATTGGAGCAATATCTCTAGCCCCCAAACATACACAACAAGTTTTAGGTTTGGAAAATGTATGGAAAAATGATTTTAAATCTGAGAAAGAAGCAGTTAGATGGGCTACACATATAATTTTAGGAGGAGCAACCCTTATCACAGAAAATCCCAACATAGGATATCCACTTAGACATTGCTGTAGGATAATAGATCTCGCAATTGTAAACAAAAAGCCAATATCAATGATTGGTGTTGGTGCTAGCAATATAAGAACCCATAAAGCACAAAAACTTTTTCAAAACTATTATGATAAGTATTTAGATATTATTACAGTACGAAGTGAATTTGACAAACACCAGGCTATTACAAAGGGAAAACTTAACAGTGACCTTCTAAGAATTGGTGCTGACGGAGCTTTTTCCTTAAAAACAAATGCAACATGGCAACCTGAAAACATAATAGGTATAAGCTTAGTTAGCGAAGGAAACGACCACATTGGATATCCTAAAGAAATTGTTAAAGCTATAAATTCATTTCAATCAGATTTTCCACAATTTGCATATGAAGGTGTTTGTAGTGAGACAAGAAAAAATACTCAGTTTGACTATCCTCTTATTAAGAAAACACTAGACTCTATTAATGGAAAATGGAAAATACAAGATGACTACAAATCTCCACAAGATTTTATTAAATACTTAAGTAAATTTAACTTTGTTTTTACTATGAGAATGCATATTCTTGTTTTTTGTTCAATTGTTGGTATTCCATGTGTAACAATGGTTCGAGAACAAAAGATGGAGAACATGCTTAACTCTTTGGGAATCGACGAATATCTAACCATGAATAGTTCTGAAGAAGAAATTTTAGAAAAGTTCAAACTAGCAATTAATAAGCCTAAACAGTTTTTAGCTGATGCATCAAAACTAAGTAGACTACAAGCTCTCGCCAAAAACAATGCAATATTATGGTTTAAGAATAATGAGACAAATTCTTTTAAAACATCAGAAGTTGCATGGTCCAAAAAATGTCTTGCAAAATATAACTCATCACTAATAAAAAACATTACAAAATCTTATTTAGGCCAAATTAAGTTATTCGTAAGAAATATAGTAAACAGATAAATTTATGATAAAAGAACAGATAGACAAATTTAAAACCATAGTCAAATACTTTCGATTGAAGCCATTTGATGTATCTACCATACAAGGAGAAGAAGCAGAGCGACACAGAAGAATTGCTATTTCTGCAATATCAGGCGGTATATCACAAGTAGTAAACTATAGTGTGATGCTAATTATGGTTCCATTATTGCTAAATTATCTAGGTAAAGAGCAATATGGGCTATGGCTGACAATTAGTTCAATGGCATCTTTTGCAGTATTCAGTGATTTTGGAATTGGCAATGGGCTGATAAATGTTCTAGGTAAGGCAAATGGATTAAACAATAGAAAAATGGCAAAACAAGCTGTTTCATCCGCTTACATAGCAATGATTGTGATATCTGCTATAATTATAATAGTTGGAGTTCCTATAATCATAAACGTCGACTGGAATAGGTTTTTCAAAATAGCAAATCCAGCAACAGCAGCTCTAACTCAAAACGCAATATTAATATATTTTATATTCTTTGTTGTCAATATTGTTTTATCATTAATAGTTAAAATAAGAATGGCATATCAGGAAGCATATATAAACAATGTATTTTTAGCTATTACAAAAGTTTTAATGCTAATTGGGTGTATTACAGGTAAATTATTCGAATTTAATTTTATCTATTTTGTTGTGGTTCTATCAGGAGCCCAATGCCTAACCGGACTGATAAACACCATGTTTCTCATGACGCAATCACGGCCATGGTTGATTCCCAAAACCAAATATATTAATAAAGCAACATCAATTGTATTACTAAAAACAGGTGTCTTTTTTTATATCACAGGTATTTCTGCAGTAATAGCAACACAAATAGATACATTGGTTATTGCTAGATTTCTTGGAGCAGAAGCTGTTCCAACCTACAGCATTCCACTTAAACTATTTATGATTGTAAACATACTAATAACCTTTGTATTAATGCCGATATGGCCGGCATATCGCGAGGCATTAACAAAAAAACAACTGGGATGGGTAAAAAAAACATTTTTTAGAACAATGCTATTTTCTGTGATAATTAATATAATCCCGTTGATAACCTTAACCTTGTTTTGTCCCAAAATAGTTAAAATATGGACGGGAGAAGCACTAGAAATACCATTATCTCTTTTAATTGCTTTAAGCATGTCTGTTATTTGTATGTCAATACTAAATCCTCTGGCAATGTTACTAAATGGAGCAAATGTTTTTCTAAAGCAGAGAGCAGCTATAGCGATAATAAGATCATTAGTAAATCTTACAATTTCAATATACCTAGTAAATAGAATTGGAATATCCGGACCAGTGTGGGGAACCGTAATATGCCAAGGACTTATCTCTGTGCCAATATCTATATACTTTATGAAACAGATTTTCAAAGGACGTTATGATGGCAACCATTTAGATTGCCATAATACAAAAACAAAGAATTAAAAAGAACAATGCATAATATAAAATTAACAAATGTAATTATAGTTTTACTTTACATCGTTGTAATACTATTTTTCAGTTCTGTGTTATTAGGATATAACTCTATATACATCAAACTACTGGTTCTAGGTTTAGCATTAATACCTTTTGTCTTATCTCAGATTATTAGAAGTCGAGCATATTGGCTGATAATCGGATTTGGTTCAACAATGTATATATCTAAGATTCCATTACCTCTTCTTGATGCTCTAAGCATTGGCTACGTAACGAATGGTGTTATATTAGCTCTATTATTTGCAGAACTAGCTATTAAGAAAAACACAGTACCCAAAATTTTTGAAACATTTCCAAATAGGTGTATGGCAGCCTTTGCAATCATAGCTACAGCACGACTTTTAATAGATAGACCTGGGACTGGGTCGACAGGAGGTGTAGGAGGTTTATCATCTGCACTTCCAACTGTTCTGGCAGGTTGGTGCTTTTTCTCGGTCTACATGCTAGCGAAAAAATGGGAAATCAACAAAAACCAAATACGAATTCTGTTTGGTATGGCTTTATTAGGTTGTATACATCTTTTATATCAAAATGTAACAAGGTTTATCCCCGTAGGTCACTTTATAAGTATATTCCCCTATCCGGCAGTTTGGGTATTATCTTTCTTTTCATTGTCCAGCATTTTAAACAAACTTAATGATAAAAACATAAAATATAGTATACAAGGAGCATTAATAACATTAGGGATTATAATATTATCAATTATTAGTAAAAATAGAGCACCAATCATTTACGCTCCTGCTGCTTTATTTGTAGTTTATTTCTGCTACCATAAGGTGAATAAATATATTTTTATATTACTATTAGGCTTACTTACGCTTGTGACAATAACAACAATTTTCCCATCATTAGTTCCTAAATCAGCAAAAAGAACTCTATCACTAATTTCAACTGATATTGCAAAGAGCAACTCAAGTGAATATGGAGAAACAGGCTGGGAGTCAGACTGGAGAACTACACTTGCAAAAATTGCTTGGCATGATATAAAGAAACACCCGATTGTTGGAACTGGATTCTCTTTCTCTTTTGAAGAGTTACAATATAATGCATTGATTGCAAGCACTGGAAATTCAGCCAGATTTGGAGGACTTCTCTCTTCTGGAGGATACCACAACAGCATACTTTTTCTTGCCGTCAAGATTGGTATTCCCGCCACATTAGCATTCATCTTCGCTTTAATTAACATATACTACCGATTTGTTAAATTCTCACAAAACAGAGAAGAAGATGCGTTAAAGATATTCTGTGTAGGGATTTCGGCTGTTCTAATGTGCACACTCGGTAAGATGTTAACCAATGGTGGACCATTAGACTTATTTAATGTTTCTATAATAATTGCCACAATGCAAGGCATATTAATGAATTCAGAGAATTATAAACATAAGGAATTAGACTCTTAATGAACTTTTCTATTTTATCAATAATACTATCTGCAATATACACTATTGTCATTTTATTTTTAACTGCAAAACTGCTTAGTTATGATTTTATCATTACCAAGTTGATTTACTTAGGTGTTATACTTATGCCTGTAGTCTTGATGATTATAATTTTTTTACAAGAGTATTGGATAATTATTGGTCTTCTTGCAACAATACCCACATCCATTATTCCTCTTCCACTACTAGATGCATTATCATTCAATTATGTAATTAATGGTGGTATATCATGCTTAGTAATCGCCGGTATAACAATAAATAAGAGATTAGATAGAAGAGTTTTTGAAGGTTTTCCTAGTAAAGTTATGCTAATCTTTTTTTTATATTCTGCAGCAAGACTAATCACAGACCATCCGGGGGCAGGATCAACAGGTGTAACCGGTGGGTTATCATCTGCTCTACCGGTTGTTCTATCTGGCATTTGCTACTTCTCCACTATTCATTTAACGCTAAAATTAGATATTAAGCAAAAGCATATAAAAGCTTTATTTATAGGTTTTGCTGTATGTATTGTTGAAGTATTATATAAAAACCTAATGAAATTCATACCATTAGGTGGTTTCATAAGTGTTTTCTCATTCCCTGTAATGTGGTTTATATCAATGTTAGCAGTTACATATCCCCTGAACAAAGCAAAAGACAATATATTTAAGAATGAACTGTTTCTAACTATATTAAGTATTGGCATTATCCTTTTTAGTCTTATCAGTAAAAACCGTTTGCCACTAATAACAGTAACAATTGCCCTTGGCTTAGCATACAATTTATATCATGCAACTTATAAGTACATTAGAATATTAGTTCCAGCAGCAATCGTTATTGTTTTTCTTGCCATTTTTACACCTGATCTAATTCCGAAGTCAGCCATAAGAACATTGTCTTTAGTTGCACCAGAGCATTTTTTAAATGTGAAAACAAGTGAAATGGGAGAAATTGGTTGGGAATCAAATTGGCGAACGACTCTTGCAAGAATTGCATGGTATGATATGAAAGAGAATCCATTGACAGGCAAAGGCTTTGCATTCTCTTTTGAAGAGCTTCAGTATAATGCTCAAATTGCAAGATTAGGAGAATCAGCACGATTTGGAGGATTATTGTCATCCGGAGGGTACCACAATAGTATATTGTTTTTGGGGGTAAAACTTGGCATACCCATAACAATATTGTTTATCCTTGCTTTAATTAATATATATTTCAGGTTCTTAGTTTTTTCAAAACACATGAACTGTACTCTAAAAAAACAATTTTGTGTAATGCTAGCAACTTCTTTCATTTGTGTACTAGGCAAGATGCTCACGAACGGGCACGCTCTTGATGTATTTAATATTTCCATAATGCTTGGTATTATGCAGGGACTAATGCTGCAAAAACCAGAGGAACAAAACAACGACATACCTGATACTAAAAAAAAGTCTTTGGGCAACAACATAATGCTAAAACATATTGAGCGTAAAAACAGAATAAACACCTATAGACGATGAAAATTTCAATAATTACTCCAACTTATGAGTCATTGGCTACTCTCAAACAAACTTGCAAATCCATTGAAGACCAACGGAATGCCGACTTTGAGCATATAATTATTGACGGAAACAGTAAAGATGGAACAACAGACTGGCTTTCATCTAATGGAAATGTAATTCAAACCCAAATTACAAAACCTTCTTCAAGTTTCTTATATCCATCACTAGATGAAAGTATATATGAAACACCAAACAATCCAGAAGCGAAATTTCAATATATCTCCGAAGCAGACAATGGTATATACGATGCTTTAAACAAGGGTTTTAAACATGCAAATGGAGAAATACTTGCATGGCTGAACAGTGATGAACAGTACTTACCGGGAACACTTAAAATAGTAACAGAGTTTTTTAACAAACACCCAGAAATTGATATTCTTTTTGGAAGCATGCTAATTGTCGATGATCAAGGTGAATTACTAGCATTCAGAAAATCTATGCCAATGAGATTATCATTTCTTAGAGCATCATATTTATACAACTTTTCATGTGCAACGTTCTTTAGAAGAGAGCTTTTTGATAGAGTTGGAGGTTTTGACAGCTCATTTAAAGCAAGTGGTGACATGGACTTCGTTTACAAAGCCTTATGCTCTGGAGCAAAAACAAGAAATATCAACAGATTTCTATCAACTTTCATATATAATAAGAACAACCTAAGTTCAACTGATGTTGCCACCAACGAACACAATTCTATGAATAATGCAATAGGAATAAAGAGTCAACCAATTAAAATCATCATTAACATTGCAAGACTTTTAGACAAACTATTTAATGATGGTTACAGGTGTCAAACTCCATTAAACTACGCAATATATAAAGATAATTCCAATAGACGAAAAGATTTTTCATGTAGCAAAGCTTCCTCAAAATGGCCAGGACACAATAAACCGTATTTATTCAAACACAAAAAGTAACTAACATCAATTTCAATACTAAAAATACTATGAAAGGTAAATATGAATTCACCAACTAGATCTATGCAAAGCATACGAGATGCAGAAAAGCGAATTAGAAAAACAACGTGTAAGTTTATACTAAATAAAGCATTAAATAAGACAATGCGCCAAACAAGGCACATTAGAGAATGGTATCACAGACCAATGGAATATGCGAGAATCATGGAACTTCCATTAACAACTCTTATGCTAGATGCCAAGACCGATGATAAGATTCTCGACATTTCAAGTCCTAAATTATTATCACTATATTATGCATTGGATGGCTATAAGAATGTTATAGCGGCTGACTTAGAAAAATACTTTGTAGATGATTTTAATACATATAAAAAAGATGCTAATCTCAAAATAGACACATCGGTTTTTGATGCATCAAAAAAAATACCTTTCCCCGATGCTACATTTGATAAAATATTCTCTATTTCTGTTCTGGAACATATTCCTAATAATGGGGATAATTTAGCTTTAAAAGAAATGCTAAGAGTCTTAAAACCAACAGGCACAATAGTGATTACTCTACCAGTTTATAAAGAACATATTGAAGAGTGGATCACGGAAAAAGACTATTGGAAAACCATTGAAGATGATAACGGAAAATCCTTCTTCCAAAGGCGCTATGACAAGGAATCTTTTTTTTCAAGATTCACAACATCTGAAGGGCATATAGAGGAAGTAATATTAATAGCAGAAAAGCCAATAAAGCCTGCAGAAATAAGTTCAACAGGAAAACTATTCCATAATTCAATGTATTTGATGAAAACTCCCATCTACCGTATTGCCGGAAAACTAAGATTTATACCATTCATAGAATACTACCTATCATTACATGCTTCAAAGAAATACCATTATATAACAACAGACTGGTCAGACCCAAATATTCGTCAGATTGCCGTCAAAATAACAAAAGCAACGCAGTAATATTCAGTATAAACCTATCATGGCTCTAACATATTCAAAAAAAACTTTATTTCTCAATTCACTGCTGGAATACATTGCAGCGATTCTCTTTTTCCCAAAGATGATTTGGCTAAAAAAACAATCAGAAAAAGAACAAAAGAGGATATTATTGGTTGAACCATTTGGTATGGGAGATGTTTTATCTTTAAGCGTAATGCTTGATCCAATCCTATCCAAATTTCCAGATGCCCAAATATACCTTCTAACCAAAAATGGAAATGACGATATATATGCAAGCGACAAAAGAATAACCAAAACATTTACAGCACCTATACCATGGTCAAAAGTCTCTGGACAAAAAAAAGGAACATTCAACGAATGGAAACAACTCCTTAAAACTTGCTGTGAAGTTGCAAAACTCAATCCTAGTATAGGACTTGACACCCGAAGCGAAATCCGTAGCCAAATATTAATGCTGGTATGCAACTGTAAAGAACGAATTGGATTTAAAAACTACCTAAACACAAATATAAATGTTCAAGGTTTTTTACTAACAGCAATAATAGACAAGCCAAAGGCTATGCATAGATATCACATGAATAGACTTTTAGTAGAAAAAAGTCTAAAAATTGATATGCCAACATTATCTTTTCCTACCTTCAAGCCAAATGTTAACGCAGAGTCTTATGATACAAACAAAAAAAGAGTATTAATTCACATTGGAGCCAGATGGGAGTTTAGACAATGGTCAACAGACAAATGGATTGAATTAATAGAAAAATTAAAGCAACATCAAGACTTATATATATCTATTACAGCTGGCGAAAACGAAAAACAGACATTAGATAGCATTCTAACACAAACATCAATAGATGGCAATATTTCTGATTTAGAGGTTTTAATAAAAGAAATTAAATCAACAGATCTTTTAATATGTTTGGACAGTGGTCCAATGCATTTAGCTCAGACATTGAATATCCCTGTTCTGGCACTATTCGGACCTGGCGATTTTGATTTGTGGCATCCTTTAGGAACGCATGATGACACTTGTTTCAACAAGCTAGCT
Organism: Kiritimatiellia bacterium; assembly: GCA_027858345.1. Lineage (GTDB taxonomy): Bacteria > Verrucomicrobiota > Kiritimatiellia > JAQICX01 > JAQICX01 > JAQICX01. The sequence goes on from JAQICX010000113.1 coordinate 25,567, forward strand.
TGCAGCCCATGTTTACAATATGTTTGTGAAAAACCAGAAAAACCTTGCATGTCATACATAACTGTAGATGACGTATATAATAAAGCAATTAAAAATCTTTGTTTGGGTGATTAACTATTAGTAGGCGCCACTGGCAAACAAAACTGAACCAATAGTTCTGAAACATATCTTCACATCCAGCACCCAGTTGAAGTTTCGGATATAGTATATATCAAGCATACACATTTCTTGAAAATCCAAATCACTTCTGCCGGAAACCTGCCATAGGCAAGTCAGTCCCGGCAATCCATCATGGCGTCCATAATGCCAATCCTCGTAATAGTTATTAAAATCCCTACGAGGTAATGGTCGTGGTCCAACCAACACCATATCACCTTTCAGAATATTGATAAACTGTGGTAGTTCATCTAGACTATATCTTCTAAGGAAATTGCCGACTGGTATAATACGTGGATCGTTTTTCATCTTAAAAAGCGTCCCTGAAGACTCATTTAAAGCTTCCAACTCTGCAAGACGTTGATCAGCATCTTCGTACATAGTCCGAAATTTATACATCATAAATGGCTCTTTGTTCACTCCCATTCGTTCCTGAACAAAAAGCACACGTCCCTTACTTGTCATCTTAATAGCTAAAGCAAGCAGACATGTGATAGGAAAACTAACAATGATACCTACAAATGCGGCACATACAGAGGCCACACGAACAATCCACCGGTAAACCAAGCGTCTATACTCTGGATTGAAATGAATTAACGGAATTCCACCGATAACATCAGTTCTTATTTTTGCTTTCACAACTATAACAGATAGTTGTTTGGATAAAACCTTTACAAAGAGTTTATACTCTTTAACATAATCCATCACCATCATAATATGCTTAACATCGATGGTCTCATCTGCAAGAATCACGCCGGCTATTGAGTTATCTTCAAACTTTGACTGATACCTTTTCACAACTTCCATAACATCATCATACTCAGAGACGAATTCATGCACATAAAGAGAACTTGGAGCACGATTTGTAATATCTGCATTAATACTTTCGGCATGTTCTCCTTTGCCTATAATAAGAACCGGCAAACGTAGTTTTTCTTGTTTCTGGCACAACGCATATCGAAACTTAAGATAAATCATCCTAAGGCATATTGAAATCACTATGTTTATTGCAATGATACTTACAAATACGGAACGAGGATGATAAGTGTTCTTGTTGATATAGAAATAGGCATAAACAACACCTAAAGTACAAAAATTAGCAAGAATAACCCCTAAATTATCCATTGAAAACCTTACAGGCATATAGTTTGTATACACATCTAGAAGTGAACTGAAAATAAATATTAAAATCAATAGCTGTAAAACAATACGAATAGAGCCTGTTGAATAGAAATAAAGATATTGACTTGCAACAGCATCTGTGAAATGTCCTCCTAATCCTGAAGAGACCAACTCATATAGTTTAAGACCTATTCCCGAATTAAATCTAACATGGAGAGTTAATGCATATGCACAGCACAACGCAATAGAATCTAAAAAAACATAAATATAAGTATTATAAAATTTCCCTAATAAAGCTTTTCTCATAAACAAACAAATCCTAAATTAAACACATCACAAAATTATAGTTAGCTTTGAATTATATCAAACAAAAGTACAATGTAAAGAAATAATACTTTTCTCAAAGTTAATACAACCCTTTATCGATTAATTGAAACATACAAAAGAAATACTGCTCCAAAATTGGCAAGTTAAATACCTTAATTTTTCGGTTGAGTGAATAAAACTTTGTTTAGACCAATAAAATCAGCAAATGAGAGCATATTTTTTACAGTTTTGGGTGATAATTTTAAAAAATATTCATAAATAATTTATAATAAAACAGTTACGTTTGTTTTGCAAGAATAAGGTGAAGTAACGCTTTGCGCATTTCACCTTGGGAAGCCATTCTGGTTTTTATGCAATAAAAAGGGCAAACTGGCTTGTGAGATTAGTACAGATTTGGCTTTAAAAGCAGTAAGATAGTACAAGTGTACATCTTATTCTGCTTG
>JAQICX010000123.1 GCA_027858345.1 Kiritimatiellia bacterium
CAAGCAGAATAAGATGTACACTTGTACTATCTTACTGCTTTTAAAGCAAAATATGGACTAATCTGACAAGGCAGTTTGGGATTTTTACTTTGTAAAAACCAGAATGGCTTCCCAAGGTGCAATTCGCAAAGCGTGTTTCTGTATTAATTTGTAAATCCTGCTTAAATGTTTATTAAAAGATTACTTATAACGTTTTGTGGGTTTTCGGTTGAAATTAAAGGAATAATTGGACTTATAGGACGGATATGGCGATTGCATGGGTTAATGAGTGCCGAGCTAGAGCTCGGCGTTCCCAGTAATGAATTCCCGAGCCGGGGCCGACTCGGCTACAGTAGTGAAGGCTGTAAGAGACTTCTCACTTCCCACTTAACTCTTATCACTGCTGGCAAAGCCAGCTTTTAGTTGAGCATGACCTGTCCGCCTGTTACAGGGATAGCCTGTCCTGTTTCGTAGGTTTGTTCGTATGCATAGCAAATTGCTTTGGCAACATCACTTGGAAGGCAACCACGATTCATTGGAGTCTGTTTCATATAGAATTGTTTTACTTCTTCAACTGTTTTTGCCCCAGGAACTTTACCAGCATTTAGGTATTGAACAAATAGACCTTTTTCCGGGTCTGACCAGAGAGGGCCATCATAGTAATTGCCGGGGCAGATTGAGTTAACTTTGATATTATATTCAACAAGCTCTTTTGCAAAAGATTGAGTCATACCAATTGTTCCAAACTTGCTTCCTGCATATGCAAAGTTTTTGTTACTTCCTTCAAGTCCAGATTTAGAATTTATTTGAATAACATCCATAAATAAGCTTGAATTTAGTTTGTTCTGCAATTTGAAAACTGGAGCTACAGCCTTCACACATAGGAAGTATGCTTTGTAGTTAACAGATGTAACAAAGTCAAATGCAGCTTCATCAAGTTCATCAACAGGACCAGCTTTAAGAACTCCGGCATTTGAAACAAACATGTCTACACCACCAAATGCATCTATTGTTTTTGAAACACACTCGTCGATCGAAGAGCTGTCTGTCACATTTGTCAGACAGAATATTGCAGTTCCTTTGCCAAATTTTTTGTTAAGTTCTTCAGCAAATTGGTTGCCAAGCTCTTCATTTAGGTCAGCAATTGTGATTGCAGAACCTTTAAGCGCAAGCTCTTCAGCAATACCTTTGCCGAATCCTTGTGCACTACCTGTTACAATAGCGATACATCCTGCAAGTCTTGAATCCTGAGGGGTTCCTGCTGCAATCTGAATGTCTGCAATTTTAGTTCCGCTGACTAGTGAGTTATTTACAGCAAATGCAGCTGCTGGAGATTCAGCAATTACAAAACTTGCCATATCGTTGATTTTAACAACTCTTGGTATGCCATTAGTTGTTATAAACTTTTCAACTTCTTCATCAATAATCTCGAAAGTTACCTGATTACCAAAAGTAAGGCATGAAATAAAATCAGCCGGAATTGTTTTTTCTGCATTTGTATAAACATAGATTGCACGATTGCCTGTATGTTTCATAACTGCCATTCTTATGGCAATTGCCCATTTATTTGTTTTAGTCATAAATTTTCCTTTTTGTTTTTGATGTTTTAAAAGAGCACAGTTAACATAAACACTTTAAAAGTGATACGTACTAAGTGACAAGCAAGACTTGCTAAGTTTTAAATATAATGAGATCAATGGGACATATGGGACCAATGTTAAAAAATGCAAAAAGCTCAAAGTCCACAAACCTCAACATCCGTCCCATAAGTCCCATAGGTCTCATTATTCGCACTGCCAGCACTTTACCTTAATCTTTACCTGTTGGCGACGCCAACATTAGTAATTTGGAGCATTCTCGAGCAAGAATTTTTCAGCTTCATCAGACCACAAGCCTCTATTTTGTTCAGCTAGTTCGGCAAGTTTAGCAAAGAACGGATCACTCCTGCCTAATTCAGCAAAATCATCAATTGCAGTTAAAGGCATTGATTTGTTTGTATATAGCAGTTTTTTGCCACCAGGAATGTTTGGTAATTCTTTAATTGTGTCAATGCATGAATTAATTCCACCAATGTGTGTGATCATAACCGCCGGGTTTAGTTTACCCTTTGCCATCAAATCAAGAGCTTCATTCATGTCATCTGTATTTCCACCTGATGAACCAACAATGTGGTGGTCAGCGTAATGAACATCATAAAAATTGATTGTTGCCTTAAAGTCTTGTTTTGAAGGACCAGCAAAGAAGTTCAGGCAGCCGCCATATCCCAAGATTTGGTCAGCTTGTTCAACAAGTACAGGTACTGGAGCAAAAACCATAACATCATCAAATCCATCTTTACCTGTAAGAGCTTTTAGTTCGGCAATTGCGTCGTCACACTCCATTGTGTTAACATATTTTAGAGTTACACCATTTTTGGCAGCTTCTTCTGGTGAGAAGATTGATGCGGCTCTGTCAAGTCTTGCTGTATCAATGTCTGTAACAACAAGCAGTTTAGGTTGTCTTGGTCCATGTATTGCGTAGTCGATTGCACCAAGTCCCATTGGACCTGCACCAGCAAGAATTGCCATTGCTCCACCTTCAACTATGCCGTTTTTATAATTGTATGTGCCATGTTTGTAATGGAAAGAAGTGTTGAATGCACCAATGATACATGAAACAGGCTCTGAAAGAGATGCTTTAAAGTATGCTTCACCAGCGTATGGAAGAAGACAGTTCCTCTCCATAACCTCTTCAGGAATGATTATTTTTGTTGCGTTACCGCCAATGTATTGGAAAGAATATCCAGGAGCTTCAAGTTCTCTTCCAGGAACTGAAAGAGCTGGTTGAATGCTGTATTTTTCACCAGCTTTGAATTGGTCTGCCCATTTTGAACCAACTTCAAGGATTGTTCCACAGAATTCATGACCAATAATAATTGGGTTTTCTGCCACGTCTTTTGGCACACGTTTGTGATCTTCGCCTTGTTTTGTTGCCTTGTATGATGACATACAAATGCTGTTTGATTCTATACTTGCAAGAATTTCACCATCTTTTAGTTCTGGTAGTTCAAATTTTTCTAATCTTAGATCATCTTTTCCGTATAATCTTACTGCTAGTGTTTCCATTTTTTTCTTCCTTTCGAAGTTATGTTAGTTTGTTAGATAGTTAGTTTGTTGGTTAGACAGTTGACAGGCAACGCCAGTATTTATGATCAATATGTCGCTATTCGACACCTCTCTTAATCTCAAACTTAATCTTAACCTGCTGACGAAGTCAGCTTATCTTCTTTCGAGCCATTTTATACAATTTTGAGCCCAAGGATGTTCCGTGTTAAGTCCCAAACCATGACCACCTGTTTCATAAATGTGCAAGTCAAAAAGTATGTTGTTTTGATTTAGTGCAATTGCATAATCCAAGCTATTTTTTACAGGCACTCCAAGATCTTCTGCCGTATGCCATAAAAAGCATTCTGGTGTATTTTCTGTAACCAGTAAGGCAGGAGCAACTGCTTTCTGGTGCTCTAATGTGGCATCTTCACCAAGTAAATTTTTGTATGAGCCTTCATGACCTGAATCATGTGGCAAATTAATTACAGGATAACATAATATTGTAAAGTCAGGTCTAAGGGATATTGAGCTCTCATATTGGTCATATGCATTTGATGTGTGTGCGGCTAGGTGTCCTCCTGCTGATGAACCCATAATGCCAATCTTGTCTGAATTAATTTTGAACTCTTCTGCTCTACTACGAACTGCATAGATTGCTGCAAGAGCATCCTCTAACATTGCAGGATGTCTAAATCCTTTTGATCCAAGACGATATTCCACCACAAAGCAGGCATAACCTTCTTTTACAAAATATTCTGCATAACCGGCGCCCTCATGTTCTGCTAACCCACCATAACCACCATCTGGTAGAATAACAATTGCTTTTCCATTACCATTTTCAGGCATGTAACATTCAATCTTTGGAGCTGGTTTAGTCTTTGAGTTCTCAAGTTTTCCTGTTATTTGCATCAAAATTCCCATTTAAAAATTAAAGAAAGAATTATATTCTTAGTGTGTTGAAAAATCAAACAAAAACAATTGATTTTGTTGAAAACCTTAATTTTGGGGTTGAACGTAGTTATGACAACGAGGATCCCGCAGACCGGGACTCCCAGCATGCAAACAAACGTTGTCTTGGAAAAACGGGAGCGGCAATGTCCTCATTGCCATAAAATAATATTTTTCACTTTATCACCCAAAAAAGCAAAAGTTGAAATTCTAATGCTTGATTTTGTTGACTGAAAAGCAACTTTTTACCTCCAACCGAAAAATTAAGGATCTTAAGCGTTTTTAATTTACCCAAAACACTTATTAATTAAAAAACGTTACACCATCAAGCAGTTCTTTAAGCATTCCACCATTTGAAACATATGGAACCCATAATTTATCAGAATTGCCAATAACAAACTCATTACGCTCTCTTGACGCTGACAAATTTCCATCAAAATTTTCCATTTCCAGAATAAGCATGCGATTCTCCTCAAGAGCTTTCAATAATGAGGGCGAAAGATTTTTCGCCCCGACAGTAAAATTCATAGCACCTTTTCCAATTCGCCATGCTGGACAATAAATCACTGGCTTTTTCAATTCTAGCAGTCTTGCCAGAATTTCCTTCTCCATAGGCGAATGGAATCCACCAAAATATACATCTGCTTTAGGAATTCTATCGGGCTTTGGTGCATTTCTTGAACAAAGAACTCCAAGCTTCTCAGCTCTCCATAATGCTGGATTCCCAATCCCATGCATCCGTACCGGCGACCAATCTTTCGCCCTTGTATCAGAAAAATCTTTCGCCCTTGGATCCGAAAAATCTTTAGAACAGAGCGAAAAGTTTTTAGCCTCGACGGCAGCGACGGCAATCTTAAACTCTACAACGCACTTCCAAGGATTCATCCGAATATAATTTATAATATTATTTTCCATCTCTTTATCATTAATAATCATTTCATAATAATCTCGTTGCCAGACATCATGAATACTAGTGTTTTGGCGACACCACTTTGTTACCCCAATTTTCACCCCACGAACAACCGATCCTAACGTTCTTGATGTTCCGTTTGGACGACCATCCTGCCGTACGGGCGAAAGATTTTTCGAGGAGGAGGGCGAAAGATTTTTCGCCCCTACGGACTCACTGTGCATGCGGATTATGCCATGAAAATGATCAGGCATTACAACAAATTCAAAAGGTTTTGCATGCGGGAAATGCTCTGGTATTTTCTTCCAGCATCTAGCAAGTTCTTTTCCTGCCTCATTTAGAACAGGTTGACCATTCTCAATTTTTCCAAATATCTTTTTTGCTTTGTGCACGCACAGCGTCACAAAATACAATCCATCTCCAGCATAATTATGTCCATTCAATCGAATTGACTGCCTATGATGTTTTTCCGGATTGTAGCTCACTTAATAATCTCCTTAAATTTGTCTTTTACCAGTTTTGCTAAGTATTTCGTTCCACTCTTTGAGGGCAAGAGCTAAAGCACGACCTCGATGTGAAATCTTGTTTTTGTCTTCAGATGACATTTGAGCAAATGTTTCATCAAAACCATCTGGTTTGAAAATTGGATCGTAGCCAAAGCCTTCTTCACCATGCAGCTCAGAAATTATAACACCAGGACACTCACCTCGAACATATTTATAGTTGCCATCTGGATCGGATAGTGCAATGACACATGCAAACTTTGCGGTTCTGTCACTAATGCCATTTAAGTCTTTAAGCAGTTTTATGTTGTTATCGGTATATGTTGCATCTTCGCCTGCGAATCGTGCTGAATATACTCCTGGTGCTCCGTCCAGTGCATCGACTTCCAGTCCAGTGTCATCAGCAAGACACCACTCGCCTGTGAGTTTTGCAGTTTCTACAGCCTTTTTAATTGCATTACCTTCAAGGGTATCTTGATCTTCATCAACCTCTGGTAATTCGGAAAAGTCTGGCTTGAATAGTAATTCTAAACTGTGGTTGTTCCAAAAAATCTTCTTGATCTCTTCAACTTTGTGTTTGTTGCACGTGGCAATCATCAATCTCATCTTTGTTCCTTTATAGTTGGTTCGTTAGATAGTTAGAAAGTTAGATGGTTAGTGAGTTGGTAAATAGTTGTGCGAAAAGCATCCGTGTTAATCAGTACTCCAACCCTTTAACTTCTTGTTTTTTATGGTTTTTTGTTTTTGATAGCTTTTACAACACGATTGTTTTAAACACGTTGCAAAACAATCTTACACTTGTCAACTTTTCATGATAATGAGGACATTATCGCTCCAAAAAACGCAAATCAATCTTAGTCCGCCAAAACTCCTCCCCTTGCTAAGGGGAGGTCACCTCGCCTGCGAGGTGGGAGGGGTGTTTATTCATAATTGGATGTTGGACGTTCGATGTTGGACGTTCTCGCCTATAATAAATACCTGCGGAGCTATTCCAACCTTAATCTTAACCTTAATCTGCTGGCTCCTTCACCTTGATATCATGCTCAAGCATATATGCTTTTATTCTTTTAAAATGGTTAACATCGTCACCATTTAACTGCTGAAAAACTTTATCGATTTCAGCGTTGGAATTTTTCATCATAAAGTTTTGAAAATGTATCTCGCCTGCTGAACTTTCATAAACAAGGGCTAGGTTAAATGCTTCTTCTCGCGTGGGTGTGCTTTCTCTGAATTTTTTCAGATATGATTCAAAAGTTTCATTTGTAGATGTCAACTCTTCAAGAGTTGTCGCCAGTAGCCTTGCCGGAAATTGTTCTACAGGGTCAAAATACATTTTAGCACTCCTTATAAGTGCAGCATGATGTTTCTCTTCTACAACAAGTTTCCACCAGAATGATTCATCTTCTTTGAAGTTTTCCTTGAAGAAAAGGTATGTCGCTGCAATATTTTGTTCAAGCTTTATTGATTCATCAATTATTTTCTGTAGATCATTTTTCATACTTTCACCTTTTACATTAGTTGTTTAAGCATATTGAATATCATTGGTCCAGCAAGTATCAAAAGAACTGATGGGAAGATTAAACCCAACAGAGGAAATAACATCTTTACTGGTGCTTCCTGTGCAAGTTTTTCTGCCCTTTCAAAACGTTTTTGTCGCATCTGCTCTGATTGAATCTTTAATATGGAACCAATACTCACACCTAGTTCATCGGCCTGAACAAGAGCATTAACAACACTTTTCAGTTCTGATAGATTGACTCTGATAGACATTGATTTAAGAGCATCTCTTCTTGTTTTGCCAAGTTGGTTTTCATGAAGTACTCTAATTAGCTCTTCATCGAGAGCAGTTAGTTTGTCATGTTCAACATTACGCTGTATTGCAGACATAAAATCCATACCTGCTTCTACTGCTAGTGTGAGCAAGTCAAGAGTAAATGGTAGGCTTTTTTGAATCTGCATATGTCTTTTCTTTACCGCACTCCTTAACCAATTTGATGGCATGATTGCAAACATGAGAGGTCCACCAATAATTAGCATTGGTCTGAGTTTAATCAATATATTCTGCTGTGAATATCTAAGAATCACATAAGCTATAACCATCCATATTACACCTGGAATAAGAGGTGTCAATATTCTCAGTGCCAGAAACTCGTTCACTGTTATTAGATCATCATACCCAGAGGCTGTAAGTTGTTTGTATACTTTCTCTTTGGTTTTATCCATGTTTTTGTTATTAAACAGTCCAAAAAGATTTGGTGCAAGAGGAAGGAGCAATTTGAATAGTATTGGAATAACTCTTGCTTGTCTTCTTCCGTCAGCAAGGGTTATATAGGTTATCTCTTTTGCAGATATCATGAAATACCATGTAAGTCCACATCCGGCAAGTGCCCATAAACAGCTAACTAAAAATTTTAATATTTCTGAAGTCATTTTATATATCTATATCTATTATTTTTCTTATTACAAGTCCACCTGTGATGATTAAGACAACTACTACTGACATTATAATTAATCCTGGCAAAGAGTATACAAATGCACCCATGATTTCTGGTTGCATGTTGAAAATTATTATAAAGATTGCTATTGGCATTAGGGATACTATTATGCCTTGCATTCTACCTTGTGCTGTAAGTGTTTTGATTCTTCCCTGAATTCTGATTCTTTCTCGAATTGTGTGGGCAATGTTCTCCATAACATCTGTTAAATTACCCCCAGTCTTTCTGGCTGTCTCAATTGCCAGAGCTAGAAGTGTCATGTCTTGAGATTGAACCCGGTCTTCCATGTTCTTTAGTGCCTCTGAAAAACTTACTCCAAGTCTTGTCTGCTGCACAAAAAGGTCAAATTCTTGTGAAATCGGAGCCTCTCCATTCTTTGATATATTTTCAAAAACTTGAGAAATACTAAAGCCGGCTTTCAGTCCATTACTCATTGAAAGTAGGGTGTCAACCAACTGTTCATTAATCTTCTCTCGTCTTCTATCTCGAAGAACTTTTAAAACTTTTTTGGGAATTAGTAGAGCGAAGCATGAAAGTAGTGCACATATAACAGCTGCAATTAGTATTGCATTAAATGATTTGCATCTTGGTAAAGCAAGCAGGAATGTCAGGATAAATGTTGCACCAAAACAGGCAATTGCAGCTTCTGTAATTCTTCTTGATGGTATGAAAAGAAAAATGTCTTCAAACTGATGTGAAGTATCCTCTGAATAAGTTTGTGCGTATGCATCTGCTCCAGACTCAAATACCTGCATAAGAATATACACAATCCCACCTAGCGATAATGCATATAAAGTTGCTATGATGTATCCTATGTAGTGCATTAGTAGTTATCCATGTGTTTGTTTGGTTTAAACATTTCGATTCTAAGAGATAAACCTCTTGTTTTTAACTCTTCCATAAACGTTGGTACAGAGCCTGTAGGTTTGAATTCTCCAAGCACTCTTCCTTCTTCATCAATTCCCGTCTGTTCATATACAAAAATGTCCTGCATTGTGATCTGTTCACCTTCTTGCCCAACAATTTCACTGATGTTAACAATCTTTCTTGTACCATCACTAAAACGAGTCTCTTGTATGATAATATCAACGGCCGATGAAACCTGCTCCCTAATTACCTTAAGAGGCAGATCCATGCCTGCCATAAGAACCATTGTTTCAAGTCGTGATAGAGCATCTCTTGGTGAGTTTGCATGAACTGTTGTAAGTGAACCATCATGTCCTGTGTTCATGGCCTGCAACATGTCCAGCGCTTCGCCTCCACGACATTCACCCACGATTATTCGATCAGGTCTCATACGCAACGCATTTCTCACTAAGTCACGAATTGTAATTGAACCTTTACCTTCAATGTTTGCAGATCTTGCTTCTAAGCGAACAAGATGTTCCTGATCTAGTTTAAGTTCAGCAGCATCTTCGATTGTTAAAATTCTTTCAGTGCCTGGAATGTAGTTGCTCAAAACGTTAAGAAGTGTGGTTTTTCCTGAACCTGTTCCTCCGGCAACAATAATGTTTTTGCGAAGTAAAATACAGATTCTCATAAAATCAACCATATCCTGATTCCAGGTGTTAAAACGAATTAAGTCATCTGAACTAAATGGTGTCTCAGAGAACTTTCGAATTGTAATACATGGTCCGGTAAGAGATAGTGGGGGAATAACAGCATTCACACGTGAACCATCTGCTAGTCGTGCATCAACATATGGTTGACTTTCATCAACTCGTCTGCCTATTGGTGCAACAATTCGCTCAATGATGGAAAGTACTGAATCTTCATTCATAAATGTTTTGCCTGATAAAAGCAATTTGCCTTTCTTCTCAACAAAGATTTTAGTAGGACCGTTTACCATGATTTCTGTTATCTCTGGATCTATAAGAAATTCTTCTAGGGGCCCAAGTCCCAGTGCTTCATTAAAGATGTCCTGACGTAAAACCTCAGGATCAATATCCTTCGGCAATTTGTGCTTGATGTCGTTTATAATTTTACCAATTGTCTCTTTGGCTCTTTTGGTTAATTCATCTTTATTGATCTTTGATGTTGAAAGTCGTTTGATGTCCAATCTCTCTACAAGTTCATCGTGAATCTGTTTTTTAATTGCCTTTTCAAGTGCTAAATCTTCATCAGAAATTGTAGGTTTCTTTATATCTTCCTGTTTTGGCAATGGAGGAGGTTGTGTGCTCTTTGGAGCCTCCGGTAATGGAGCAACATAATCAAATTTCTTTTCTGGTACAGGAATACGCTCCGATTCAATACTAACTGATTGCTCCACTTGTGAAACAGGTGTAGAAACTTTAAGTGCAAGAGTAAAAGGTCCAATACTAATTTTGTTATTAGGTTCGATATGAATGCCACTATTTATTCTGGTATTATTAACATATGTTCCGTTTTTTGTTGCAAAATCTTCAAGCCAATAGTTATCTTCCTGTATTGAAAGCATGGCGTGACGGGCATCAACATCTGGATGATTCAATCGAATCATACACGAAGCATCGCGACCAATCGTGTAGGTTCCATGCTCTAACTCAAACTTGTTCTGGTGTGCACCGGGAGTATTAATTATTAATTTGATTTTTGGCATTGTAGTTCTCTATAGATTCTTTTTAAGCCTAATTGTTTTCTGACGATATTCATTCAGTTCAGGTAAACTTGTTTCAAGTAGTTCGAAATTGATTTCAGGCAAGTCTTTCTCAAAAGACACATCGTCAGAGTTTCTTAGTGCAAGAGTTAAGCGTCCTTGAACAGTTTGTGCAAATGTCAAAAGTTCAGCTTCTCTTGGTGTTACTTCCAAGGTTACAGTACTATAACTTTTTTGTGGTTGATAGCCATTAACCCCCGTTGTGTTATGAGCTCGTTTGTGAGCCATTTCGGTGCCGGTTGCAAGCACTGTAACATCCTGAAGGACTGTTAATGTCACTGCTTCAAGCTCTCCTTCAACTGTTTTTGATGGGAAAGAAAATGTACCCAGAACATCAACTCGATTGTTTGGTCGAACCATACCGCTGACGGCATGAGCACCAGATACATTGATTGATATTGCTCGCAGACCAGGTTTAATCATTGATTCAAGCTGTGGGAAAAGTATTGCAGAACCACCTTCAATGTCTGACCAAAGCAGCCTAGAGCCTTTCTTTATGTCATAAATGAGCTTTCTTCCAACAATTTTTTTATATTCATCTGCCATAATATCATCGCGAACCGTTGTCTTTGGAATGGATACCGTTGCTATATCATCAATTGTTAAAGGTGTATTTGCTGATACATTATTGGCCACAGCAAGAACTCTAACTAAAGCTTTGCTTGCATCCAGTCGTGCTCGTTCTGCTTTTAGTTTGTCGTTTTCTGCATTAAAATATCTAATGGAGAGCATAAAGGCCAAAACCCCCGCAAGAATTGACACTATTGGTATAATTTTTTGTTTCATTTATTTATCCTTAATTCATTGTTAAATTCTTAAAGCCTAACAGCAACACCCATCGCAGATAGTTCTGCTTTTATCTGCTCAATTGTGTAATCACCAGTATGAATCATGCCGGCAATAATTACAGCATCCGCATGTGAGTACGTAAAAACATCAACCATGTGTTGAGAACAACCAACGCCGCCAGACGCAACAACTGGAACATTTACATTCTCAGATATCATCTTGGTCAGTTCAAGTTCGCATCCTTGGCGCGTACCATCTGCATCCACTGAGTTAACCACAATTTCACCAACACCAAGATCTTCCGCTCTTTTAACCCATTCGAGGGCGTCGATGCCGGTGAACTCACGTCCACCACGTCTTGTAATCTCATATCCTGATGGACACTTTCCTAAATTTTTTGTTTTGATTGGATCCATGCCAAGTACAATGCACTGTGCTCCAAAAGCCTTTGAGCCCTCACCAATGATTGAAGGATTGCTTATTGCAAGTGAGTTAACTGACACTTTCTCAGCACCAGCCAGCAAAGCCATCTCCATATCTTTCAACGATGAAATTCCTCCGCCAACAGCAAACGGAATATAGATGTTTGCTGCAACTGCTTTAACCATGTCAATATCAATTGGTCGACCTTCTGCAGATGCTGTTATATCGTAAAACACCAACTCATCACAACCGGCTTCATAATATTTAATCGCCATCTCAACAGGATCTCCAAGAATTACATTGTTCTTGAATTTTACACCTTTAGTAACTTTTTTATCCCTAATATCCAAACAAGGTATGATTCTTTTTGTTAGCATTTTCCATCCCATTTGCAAAAGTTTTCTAAAATCTTAAGTCCCACTTTACCCGATTTCTCAAGGTGAAACTGTGAAGCAACCAAGTTGTCCTTAAATATCATGGAAGAAAAGGTTACGTCCGCATATGTTGTTTCTCCAAGCGTGTAGCTTGAATCTGATGGAGCAGGGTAGTAGCTATGTACAAAGTAGAAGTAACTATTATTTCTTACTCCTTCGATAAGCGGATGCTCACCAATAAAATTGACACTGTTCCAACCCATCTGCGGAACTTTTGTTTCCGGTGGTGCCGCCTTAAATAGCTTTACCTGTCCTGGAACAATACCAAGGCACTCAGTGTCGCCATCTTCCTCTGACATTTCAAAAAGTACCTGCAATCCCACGCATATCCCTAAAAATGGTTTGCCGGAAGCAATCTCTTCTTTAACCAGGCTGTCAAGTCCCAGTGCCCGCAAATTATCCATAGCAGCACCTGCGGCTCCAACTCCCGGAAAAATAATCCTTTCAGCCGACTTTATAACAATTGGATCGCTTGTTATAACCGCTTCTGCACCAACCTTTTTAACAGCTAGTTTAACGCTCGTTAAATTCCCTGCTTTATAATCAATTATCGCAATCATATCTTTTATTATACTCAAATATCCATATTAAAGTTTACACACAATTTGTTTATATGCACATAATACAAAAAAATTCCTCATAATAAAAGAAATATCATTACATATTATATCAATTTCTCAATTTTTAGGTTGGTCACCTTTTCTGTCAGCGGGGACGCTGACCCTCCCATTGTGCAGTTTAATATTATATTGCAAGCAGGGAGAAATCCCCCTCCGTTCTCGTTCCTCGAACACCTCCTCCCGCAGAGCGGGACTATCCCGCAAGGCGTGGACAGCCGGGGAGGAGCTAATACGTCCTCGGCGTCCGTTGAAAACAATTTCAGCCTTCATCACCCACTGTGTCCTGCATAGCGCATAGAGCGACGCATGGAAAAACAGAAAAAACAGTCCCTCATTTCTTAATTTTATTGGTCGAAAAGCATGTTTTTATCTCCAACCGAAAAATTAAGGTAAATTTCTCAATTTTTAGGTTGAACGTAGATGACAACGAGGACG
>JAQICX010000016.1 GCA_027858345.1 Kiritimatiellia bacterium
GTTTCATTTGTACATATTAAGGTACCGGAAGCATCTTGGGATAATGTCATTAATTGCTGCTCTTCGTTAGCGCCTAATACAAGGTTTGTATTAACTGGCAGTATATTCATCTCCCACTGCGCCATAAGAGTTGTAGAAAGCAAAAGAAACAATACTGTTTGAATAGTTTGTAGATATTTTTTCATTATTCTTCACCTCCAGCAGTAATGCTTTTGGTAATATTATGAGTATTATCAAGTGTTGTTGAAATTGCGGCACGAGTATCCGAGAAGGAGGAGGTCAAACGATCGTCTTTATCATAATAGAATCGAATCGTACCAGTTTCTCCCGTAAGGTTGTTTTGATTAGCTTGTGTCGGGTCTGTTCCAACAATAGTTTCTTCAAGAGTACTGAAACCATCATCGTCTGGATCGCTAAGAGCATTGTTCCCTGCGGGATTCAATCCATAAAAAACAGATATGCCATCTCCAAGTCCATCTCCGCTGGTATCAAATAGTCCAGCATCCGTGCCGTATATTCGAAATTCTCGTCCATCACTTAAGCCATCGCCATCATAGTCATATAGCGTCCAAAGATCATAGAATCGTCCAGCAGTGTTTGTTGCAGGCGTATCAATCCATGAAAAAACGCCTGAAGATAAATTTAGATTTGTGGTAAGCCCGATGTTCCAAGTATTATTGAGCAGATTAGTAGAAACAAAGAAATCAACTCCATTAGTTGTCATACCGGATGATGGCCAGGCAATGGAAAGCTCAACGGTACCATTTGTGTTAGGATTAACTGCTGTAAAACAGAGATTTGATATTATGACGGAACTTCTCATGACAATACTTGCTAATTCAATGTCACTGGTCGTTGCGGATTTTATCGATTCTGTCAATGAAGCATACGAATTCTCATCTCCAATTATAATGTCATACTGCATGCATATTCTCTGAGGGGAATAAAGCTCAATAAGAGAATCTATGATATCATTAGCATAGCTATATAAATCGGGATAATATAACAATGCAAGCCAATCTGTAGAATATTTTTTCTCTCGTTTCAAGGATGCAACCACATTCCCACTAATGTTCTCTATAGTTATTGAGCCATCTTTGTTTTCATAAATCCATATAGGATAGTGTTGTACTGAATTATCATTCGACTCTGCCTCAAGAGAGCTAACAAAAGATGAGGAAAAATCACTTGCATTTGTGACAAGAAGTGAGCCACCATATTGAAGAAGTACTAGATCAACAGATGGTGGGGCAAATAGTAAATAGCTGACTTGATCCTGACGAAAAACATCTCTCAGTTGTTCCTCGCTTGAAATTGTATGTAAGTTAAGAGAACTATATAAAACAGTATCTTGTTCAGAAGATAGAACTTTGTCTTCGGCAATCAAAGTCATAGTCGTGTAAATAATCAGAGAAAACACTAAACGTTTTTTTATTAGTGGTTGCACCATTACGTATTCCTTTTTTGTTTATTATATGTGTTGAGTGTTGTAAATCATATGCCATTGTATAATAATAGTTGTTTAAAAATTAAACATTTATAAAATAAAGATTCTTCGTAGATTATTGTGTGTGATTTACTTAGTCCCATAAGGATGTTATTTTGATAGTTCCGCAAAGCGGGATTATAACCCAAGGTAATAAACTATAAAGATAGTGAACCCTGTAGGGGTGGCATCTAACAATTAATGAATAAGATATCATCCCTATGGGATTCTGCTATTCTGTTTATTTAACCCTAGGTTGAAATCCTAGGGCTACCAAGATATCGCCCCCCTGGGGCTTTTATCCACAATAAATAACAAAGAACCAAAATAAAATCGTATTTTAACAAAAATTAATTGTTTTGCAAATGACTTTTTATTTATTTTGTCGTTTTTTTCGATTAAATGCCTTTTCTGCGGGGTAAATCAGCCTTCCCAGGGAAGACTACGCTCTACAAAACGGTGCGACCTTAACAGCACCTCATATAATACGCAGGTTAGTCGTGTCCGATTTTTCCAATGGTTCCTACATTATCTGCATAACCGGCACCTATTGTCAAAACAGTTATTAAGCCTTCACCAACGATAGATCCTATTTCTCGACTTCCACCATTCCACCTTCACTGTAGTCAGTTTTTAGTGCATTCCATGTTTGGCCGGGGTGCATAATAACATATTCTATACCATTTATGCTTTCAATCGGATGTGCACCCAATTGCCAAATTCCTTTGTCAAATCCAACTGCCGCATCTCCATACCCTAAGAAGACCTGTCCCATTTCTCCAAAAGCTCCACGTTCTGCACAAAGCCCCCATGGATCGATGAAGAATAGTGGGTTCATGTTGGCGTCGAGATTAGCTCATCAACAGCCCTTGTCACATCTTTTATTTTTCAAATTTATTGTATATTCGTTCTTCCTTTGCTTTGTTCTCTTTATTTATCATCAAACTTGAATTACTGTATTCTTACAAAATCGCAATTGTTTTACAATCAATTATTTTCATAGTCTTGACGCTTTAAAAGTATAAACCTATATCAGGACAAGACTATCTGTAATTTCTGGCTTCAAATTTTACGACCAGACTGCAATTTTTATCCAGAATCATGGAAGAACGAGCTTCGCTCTACCTATATTTTGGTAGTGTATATTTCTTTCTGTAAATTCAAATCACTCTAGGAATTGCGTTATGCTGAATTTTTAGAGTGAAAAAAATGTGGATCAATGCTATTCTTAAAAAAATAAAAGAAAGGAATAACAATGACCCACTCACATTTTGTTGAGATAAATGATAACAACGGTGGTAATATTTTGCAACCTATTTTTGAAAAAGGATTTGATGGAATGACAGAAGTAATGGCAGAAGTACTGAATATTGCTATGGACATTGAGCGACAGGAGCATCTACAGGCTGGTAGATATGAACGTTCTGATGAGCGTACAGGGTATGCAAACAGTTATAAATCCCGAGGGATAAAAACACGGATGGGTAAGATTGAACTCAAGGTTCCGCAAGTGCGCAATACAGAACCATATAGACCATCTATGCTGGAGTTTGGTCAGAGACAGGAAAAAGCCTTAACAGTAGCAGTAGCAGAAATGTATGTTCAGGGTGTCAGCACAAGAAAAGTTAAAAATGTCATGCAGGAATTATGTGGCTTTGACGTTTCATCAGCACAGGTTTCCAAGGCTGCACAAGAACTTGATGTGGTACTTGAAAAATGGAGACAACGGCCGTTGGGAGAGATAAAAGCACTGGTTCTTGACGCACGCTATGAAAAAGTAAGAGTTGATGGATGTGTTGTGTCATGTTCACTTTTAACAGCTTGTGGCATAGATAGCAAAGGGTATAGAAGTGTACTTGGAACAAGCGTATCGTTAAGCGAAGCAGAGGTTCATTGGCGTAACTTTCTTGAATCTTTACTAACCAGAGGTATGCATGGGTTGGAGTTTATTGTTAGTGATAATCATAGTGGACTAAAAGCAGCCATACGGGGGGTAATGCCAGGTGTTTCCTGGCAACGTTGTCAGTTTCACCTCCAGCAGAATGCTCAGGCATATATCACAAAGAAGAACTTAAAGGCATCTGTAGCCAACGACATAAGAACTATATTTGATGCACCTGATGAAAATGAAGCAGCTAGATTGCTAAAAATTTATGTTAAGAAATACTCTGAGACTCAGGCAAAACTTGCATTCTGGATGGAAGATAATATTCCAGATGGTTTTGCAGTATTCAAGCTTCCTCAACAAATGAGAAAAAACTTAGGACAAGCAATATGCTAGAAAATTTGAACAAGCAGATTAAGAGAAGAACAAGACTTGTTGGAGTTTTTCCAAACGAATAATCACTGTTAAGGCTAGCATCAGCTATACTCTCGGAGATTAGCGACGATTGGGAAACTGGTAAGAAATACTTAGATATGAAAGGTTTAGTTGATTGATTTCACATTTTTTATGAATTTACAGAAAAAAACGTTGCATTGTCTTGCAGTTTAATGGTGTGTTTTATTTATTTGCACAGACCTGGTAAAATGGTTTTCAATAATTTTTCATACTATGTAGCTAAACATTTCATTGCGGGTTGTACATCCATTAAAAAGCCATAATTCAGGGTTTAAAAACTTTAAAAAGAGGTAATAAAAACAATATTAAATGAATAATTCTCTAAATCCCTTTTTTAGTCAAAAAAGTGTGATTTTTTTAAGGTTATTTATTGAAAAATCTTAATAAATTAGTTTCCATTTATA
>JAQICX010000037.1 GCA_027858345.1 Kiritimatiellia bacterium
GCTCTGTCACGGTTTGTGTGGGTTAACCATAAATTCTTTAAGTTCGACTGCGTTGCAGTCGTTCATTAATAATGATTGATTAACCATGCATTTCATACATGGCTACTAAAGTTGAACAGCTTCGCAGTTCTAAGACTACGGAGTAGTCAAATTTTAATAGCCCCGCATACAATGCGGGGTTAGTTATAATAAAACAATACGAATCTGGAGGAGTCGAACAAAATAGACTCACCCACACAAACCGTGACAGAGCCATAATTAAGAATTTAGGATGCTTGTTTCTGCCTACGTTCCTAAGGCGTGACATAGTTGCAAGCCTTTGAAAGTTAATGGTGAATTATAAATGGTTAATGATTAATTCTGAAAACGGGAGTACCCCTCCCACCTCGCAGGCGTGGTGACCACCCCTAAAAGTGGGAGGAGTTTTTGCGGACTAGCAATTGGTTTGGAGGTTAACATTGATTGCAAGTTCAATGTCTGTGGCCGAGGTCGGCAGACCTCGGAGGAACAATCAACGCTGGCGTTGCCAGCAACATAGACCATAATAGAACTTAAAAGTGTGAAATTTTCAATTGAACAAACATAAAATATAGAAAACAGAAAGAAAAATGTCAAAATTAGTAAATTATGAATGGTCGAAGTTTTTAAAGGCATCAGAAAGTTATAGTCTTAAGGTAAATGAAAAAAATATTTTTGTACACACAACTCCTTTAGTCGACTTTGCAACATTTTCATGTGAAGGCGAAATAGAGATTGAAGTGATATCAGCGGTTTTAATATCTGACGCAAAGGTTCAACCGGCTTCACAAGGAATTGAATATTCCATAGATGGTAAGAGTTTGAAATTTTCCATTAGCAAACCATCACATTTAATGGTAACTATTGAAGGACTGCCAGAGCTTTTTATTTATGCAAATCCACTTGAAGTGGATGTTCCTGATGAAAATGATGAGAATGTTACATTCTTTAAGGCAGGTCAGGTTTATGATGTAGGACGACTCACTATTGATGATAAAGACAACCAAACTATATATGTTGAGGGTGGAGCTGTTCTAAAAGATGGGTTTAATGCTTTAAGATGCAATAAGATAACTTTAAGAGGAAGAGGGATTTTTGATAGTTCATTTGTGAAAGGTAGAGATTATCGTCAGTTGGTGTTTGAAGGCTGTAAAGATGTTACTATTGAAGGTGTTGTCAGTATTGGCCCACCTGCCTGGAATACCGTTTTAGGTATGTGTGATGGTGTCTATGTTGATAATCTTAAAACCATAGGCTGGAAAGTATGTTCAGATGCTTTGGATATTGTAGGCTCCAAAAATGTTGTTGCGGCGAACTGTTTTCTATGCGGCAATGATGACTGTGTTGCCATAAAATCCGTATCTTACAGCAACGGGGATGGATCAACACCACGTATTGACTGGCGAGGTGATGTTGAAAATGTTGAGGTACGAGATTGCGTTATGTACAATGCACATGCGGGCAATGTTATGGAGATTGGGTTTGAGACTCAGACTGAATCAATAAAGAATATTAGCTTTAAGAACATTGATGTTTTATGCTGTCATGGACATGGTGGTGTATTTACGATTCATAATGGAGATAGAGCTGTTATAGAAGATATTTTGTATGAGGACATTCGTGTTGAACATTATTTTGATAAACTTGTTGATTTCAGAATCATGCATTCTCGCTATTCTGTTGATAAGACTCGAGGATCAATCAAAAATATAAAGCTTAAAAACATTTTCTGCATTCCTAATATTTACAATTCACTTTCTCTGTTTGGTGGTCAAGGGGATTTAGATGGTGTGAAATTTGAAAATTTCTATTTTGGTGAGGAAAAGGTCAAAAGTCTTGCTCAATTAAATGGCTTTGCTTATAATGCCGAAAATATTACATTTGAGTAAGGAATATAATTAAAAATTAACAATTAAGAATTAAAAATTATGGAGTCGCAGTGTATTTGGGATAATATAAAAAATGTCAAAAGAATGAATATCCAATGATAAAGGAAGTACCCCTTCATCTCTCCTGCCGCCACTTTGATTTTGACTGAAAGCAAAGTAGTAGCGGGATCGCCACCTCCTCCCGCTTTGCGGGACTATCCCGCAAGGCGTGGATAGCCGGGGAGGAGCTTTGGCGGACTAGGCTTAAATTTGCAGAATCAATCCTGTAGCCGAGTCGCTCCGGCTCGGAAGTGTTTTGACTAATAAATAAAAGTCGGTCGATGACCGACTGTAGCCGACCTCAGCAGAGGTCTGGGAAAATATTCTCCGCGCCCATCTCCCTCACATGCGGCTACAGCGGTGAAGCTGCAGATTGAGGTTGGAATGAAGGTTTGGCCCTGTAGCCGAGTCGCTTCGGCTCGTGAAAATGTTGAATTGGGGATTGACGCCTGACTTTGCAAGGCGTAAAAAGTTTTTAAGGGCTGACAGCCCGTAATATCATAGCCTAGGTCAACGCCCTGGGGTAATAATAAAGAGCAAGCCTTTACCTGCTCACGGCAGTGTCTTAGCTAATAACTAGAAACTAAAAGCTAATAACTGTTTTGAAATGTAGCATTTATAAAAACAAATAGGTCTGAAAGTTTTACAGACCATATAAAAGATAGGAGATAAAACAATGTCGATATTTGAAGAACGTTATGAAAAATTAAGCAACTACTACGATGATATAATAACTAAGAAAAATTTTCCAATTGAACCAGGAAATGGTATTTATACAAAATGGGTGAATCCTGTTATCACAGCAGAACATGCACCTCTGTTTTGGCGCTATGATTTAAATGAAGAGACGAATCCGTTTTGCATGGAGTGTCAAGGGATTAATGCTGCGCTAAATACAGGTGCTATATTCTTTAATGGAAAATATTGCATTGTTGTTCGTGTTGAAGGAGCTGACCGAAAAAGTTTTTTTGCAGTTGCTGAGAGTGAGAATGGAATTGATAATTTTAAGTTTTGGGATTATCCAATCACTATGCCTGAGACAGATCGTCCTGATGTAAACGTATATGATATGCGTCTGACCGAGCATGAAGATGGTTGGATATATGGTGTATTCTGTACTGAAAGAAAAGATCCAGATGCTCCAGCATCAGATACTTCTGCTGCAGAAGCTCAATGCGGCATTGCAAGAACTAAAGATTTAATCAATTGGGAACGTTTTGATGACTTAAAAACTCCTTCTCCACAGCAACGTAACTGCGTTTTGCATCCTGAATTTGTTGATGGAAAATATGCATTTTATACTCGTCCACAAGATGGCTTTATTGAGTGTGGTGGAGGCGGTGGTATTGGTTTTGGCCTAGCTGAAGACATTAAGCATGCTGTTATTCCTGAAGAGACTATTATTGATGAAAAGATTTATCATACAATCAAAGAGGTTAAAAATGGACCTGGATGTGTTCCAATAAAGACTGATGATGGCTGGTTGCATATTGTTCATGGGGTTCGTAATTGTGCTGCTGGACTTCGTTATGTGATTTATGTGATTATGACTGAGTTGGACAAACCTTGGGTTTCTAAGTATACACCGGGTGGAGCTTTTATTGTTCCTGAAGGTATTGAAAGAATAGGGGATGTGTCAAATGTTGTTTTTACAAACGGTGCTATTGTCCAAGGTGATGATGTATACATCTATTATGCTTCAAGTGACACTCGCTGCCATATTGCAACATCAACAATCCAACAATTAGTCGATTATTGCAAAAATACACCAGCTGATCCTCTTACAAGTGCTGGATGTGTGAAACTGAGATGTGAATTGATTAAGAAAAATCTTGAGAGTTAATAGGATTTAATCGTTGTCCGAGGTCTGCTGACCTCGGCTACAGCTGTTAGATGACGTTTAAAGGTGGTTTGCAAAATCAACGCCTGTGGCCGACCTCAGCAGAGGTCGGGATGAAATTTGCACTTGGGCTTCGCCTTGCCGAGGCTTTAGGTAGCACAACATTCTAGGTTGTAGGCGTTTTGACACCTGCAACGAAGATCGTTGCGTTACCTTTTTTTTGCTGTCCCAGTGGTGATAAATATGAAAAATAATTTTTAATGACAACGAGGACGTTGTCGCTCCCAACATACAAACATGCGTTGTCTTGGAAAAATGGGAGCAACAATGTCCTCATTGTTCTACAGTTTTGCTGTAGAACGAAGTAGATAAAGATGTGCAGGATTTCAAGAGGGAACGCTGATAGGCCACTCGCTACGCTCGTTGCTGTCGCAAGCTCCAGCCTCAGCAAGCTGGTCCACAGATTAAGCTGATCTTACACGGATATGTAAAAACATATCTGTGATCATTTGCCAAATCCGTATCATCCGTGTTCTCCATAATTTATGAAGAACCCTAATTTAGGACCGAGAAATCAGCAAATGATATATATATTGCAAATACAATGAGTAGTAGAATTATACCAACAAGTTTTGCATGTTTCCAAGGTGTCATATCCACAGCTTTAACATCTTTCTGTATGAAGGCTTCTTCTCTTGGTTTTATTTTACCAATCAACATCATCAAAAGAATTAGGCAGACAAACACAATACCAAGGAAATGATATTCATTTATCTTGCCTGCAATATTGTTGAATGGGGGAAGAAAGTAGCCAATTGCAATCACAATGATGCCTGTCACAAGAGCAGTTGTTGCGGCAATTGCCGGGATTCTTTTGGTGAGCATGCCTGTAAGTACAATTGCAAAAATTGGTATAAAGTAAATACCATTCATTTTTTGCAGATAGGAGAATATGCTTTCCTGTCCAATAAGGAATGGAGCAATTGACATAGTGATAAAAGCCATAATCCATCCAAATATTTTACCAGAGTTAACAACCTGTTGTTCAGTTGCATTTTTTTTAATCATTTTTTTATATACGCCAATACTGAACAGGGTACATGTTGAGTTAAGAGCAGAATTGAATGAACTAAGAATCGCCCCTACCATTGCAGCCGCAAAAAAGCCAGTTAAATATGGTGGAAGTACTCTTGCAACTAGAGTACCGTATGCAAAGTCAGCTTTCATATTTGGCTCATCTGCAAAAAGATAGAAAGCAATAATTCCAGGAAGTACAAGATATAGCGGTCCAAAAAGTTTTAATGCACCAGTAAGTAGAACACCTTTTTGTCCTTCTTTAAGGGAACTCGCACCGAATGTTCTTTGAATAATCTGCTGGTTTGTACACCAATAGAAAATATTGATTATCATTACTCCTGTGAATAGGGTTCCAAAGGGAACGCTTTCATTGCGGGCGCCAATAGAGTTAAACATTTGAGGATCTGTTTTATGTAAAATAGAAAAGCCTTTCAATACACCCTCACCACCGCTTACGGCATTAAGACCAAAAAAAAGAATCATAAAACCGCCAATAAGAAGTCCTATGCCATTTAGAGTATCAGACACAGCAACTGTTTTTAGTCCACCAAATAGGGCATATATAGCACCAACAATACCTACGCCCCAAACAAGTATCCATAGATTGATTTTGGGATCCTCAATGCCGGTGATGACACCGATGTTCATCATCATACCAAGTCCTACTGCTCCAGTATATAGAATTATCGGCAGAAGAATTACTGCATATGCAATAAGAAATATAAAGTTTGTGATTGCAGCAGTAGTGCTGTTAAACCTGATTTCAAGGTATTGAGGTAGAGTGGTTATACCGCTCTTAAGGAATTTGGGTAGAAAGAACAGAGCCATCAGAACCAATGCGATGACAGCAACCACTTCCCAAGCCATAACCGAAAGTCCATCTGTATAGGCCGAACCGTTTAGACCAACTAATTGCTCTGTGGAGAGATTGGTCAGCAGTAGTGTGCCTGCAATGAAAGGAAAAGTTAGGGAACGCCCACCAAGAAAATAACCATCATTTGTTGATAAGTCACTACGTCTGGTGATTAGCCATGTAATTAGCCCAACAAGTCCCGTCACTGTGAAGAACGATATTAATGTAATTGCTTCCATCTTTTGCTCCTTGTTATAGCGTTTAAATATTTATTTCAAATATCACATTTTTTCAGCTTTTTGTAAAGCACTTTTTATCTGATTGCATATTTAGCTTGATTTTTCGGTTGAGTACCCCGCAGTCATGCACGCATGACAGCTCCCCTAAAAGAGGGGGCAGTTGTAAAACTTGCAATTCAAACGGTTTACAATACAATTCACCCACTCCTCCCGGCTATCCACGCCTTGCGGGATAGTCCCGCTCGGCGCATATGCGTCAACCTAAGAAAAACGGCTCTGTCACGGTTTCCATGGGTAAAAAAGAAAATCAAATAAATCTTAGCCACGGATTGACACGGATGAACACGGATAATAAATGTTCGACTACGTTGTAGTCGTTATGTAATGCTTAACATTTATACCCGTATTTCATACGTGGCTATTAATAT